>DATAIS010000324.1:0-3209 GCA_036262535.1 Gemmatimonadaceae bacterium
GAGGAAGGGCTGAACGCTGAGCGGGATCACCACGGCGACGTACCAGTCCGCGTGCCGGGCTCGGCCATCAGCGATTCGCAGCAGGGCCAGCAGGAGGTAGCTGCACGCGGCAACGAACAGAAATCCGGCCCAGACACCTCCGACCCGATCCCGGAGCGACCCATCGCTCAGGAAGGCCGTCATCGGATACCATATCGAGGACTGTCCGAACGCGTCGTGGACGAGTGCGACTCCCGGGATCATCCCGTACTCGCGCATCCATTTCACGAAGGGATAGTGGTACAGCCCCGAGTCGTACCAGCCGACGGGGTCGGACGCCGCGAGGGCGACGCCAAGCGTCACGAGGGTCACCGGCAGCGCGAACCGCGGCTGCAGCACCAGGCGCGCCGTCGACATCGCTTCCCTGCGCACCGCCGGCCGGGCCGCCACTCCCGCTGCCGCGACGGCGAGAATCAGGACCCCCGGAACGGCGTTCAGCGGTCCGAAGAGGACGAACACCGAAAGCAGCACCGCGAGCGTCAGGCAGCCGAGCGTGAGTGAAATGATGGCCCTGTCTCCGAGCCGGTCGAGGAGGTGCTCGCGGTCGAAGAAGTGAACGAGATGAAGCCCGAGCAGGTACGTGCCGGCTCCGAGAACGACCCAGAGGATCAGGAGGGAGAGCATCCGTTCATCCAGCGGCAGGCGATGTTGACGGGCGTCCGCTACGGGAGCGACACCACGTGACCCGGTCCACGAAATCGCGCCCGACTCGCGCGAGCAGTCCGACCGAAGTGTCGCCAACGACCCGCAGCGGCGCGGCGTTGCCGCTGAGGTACTCGCGCAGGAACTCCGCCACGCCATACCGCGTCGCGTCGTGCCACACGATCAGCCCTGCCTCTGGTCGGATCAGCGTGAGCGCCGTCTTCGTGTCGGCTTCCGGGTATTCCGCACTGTGAGCCCCGTCGATGAAGACGAGGTCCATCCGCCCGCGATAGGGGGTGTAGTCGAAGCTCTTCGAATCGCCCCAGAGCCGCGTGATGCGCGACGCCTCGGGGGTGCCGGCGAAGCGCTCGCCACGCTTCACCCGCTTGGCGAGGGCGGTATCGTCCGACGCGCGGTCCGGGTGCTGATCCTCCCAGTCGGGTGGAAGGTTCAGCGTGTAGACATGTCCACCGTCGGCAAGGTTGCGCTCCATCGCCAGCAGCTCCAGCTCGCTCACGTTCGCGTGCGCCGACGCCACCGGGCCGACCACCACCCGATCCAGCGACCGGTCGAGGAAGTCGCTGAGGTCCGTCTCGCGCTCCATGAAGGGGTGCGTGCTCGCCACCCGGGCGCGCGTGAGGCGGCTCCGCCACCGGCGGCTCACGGGCGCGAGCAGCGTTCCGACCGAGGCGAGATAGAGGGCGTGCGCGACGACGCGCGCGTTGTGCGTGAGACGTTCGACGGAGAGCAACGTTAGGGCTCCGGTGGTGTCGCCGCTGCTTCGGTGCGCGCGGCGGGCGCGGAATAGGGTGGGACGCTAATTTTCGTCAGCCGCTCACCGCGGCGCAATCCGCTCGAGATCCTCGAGCCCCACGAGCACGTCCCGCGGCTTGCTCCCATCGGGCGGCCCGAGCACCCCCGCCGCGTGCAGCTGGTCGATGATCCGCGCCGCCCGTCCGTAGCCGACCTTGAGCCGGCGCTGGAGCAGCGACGTCGACCCCTGCTGGTGCTGGATCACGACCTCCGCCGCCTCGCGGAACAGCTTGTCGCGGTCGCCGACGTCGGCGCCCTCGCCATCCTCCGCGCCCGTCTCGGCGAGCTCGCGCGCGCGCACCGCCTCGAGGATGTCAGGCTCCTGCGGAACCTCCTCGACCACGAGCCCCGCGGCGGCGAGGGCGGCGCGGCGTTGCTCGCGCTTGCCCTCGTACCAGCCCATCAGCCGCTCCGTGTCCTCGCCCGAGAGGTACGCCCCCTGGAGGCGAGCCGGCTCGCTCTTGCCCGGCGGAATGAAGAGCATGTCGCCGTTGCCGAGCAGCGCCTCGGCGCCCGCACCATCGATGATCGTGCGGCTGTCCACCTGGCTCGCGACGCGGAAGGCGATCCGGCTCGGGAAGTTCGCCTTGATGAGCCCCGTGATGACGTTCACGCTCGGGCGCTGCGTGGCGAGGATGAGATGGATCCCGATCGCGCGCGCCTTCTGCGCGAGCATCGCGATCGGCGTCTCGACCTCGCCCTGCACCGTCATCATCAGGTCCGCCATCTCGTCGATCACGACGACGATGTACGGCAGGGTGCCGCCGGTGTAGGTCGTGTTCTCGAAGGCGACGTCGGGACGGCGCGGCATCTTCGGCGCCGCGCCCTCCCCGTCGGCGTGCTGCTGCACGCGGCGGTTGAAGTCCTGGATGTTGCGGCAGCCATTCGCGGCGAGCAGCTCGTAGCGCTCCTGCATCTCCATCACCGCCCACTTGAGCACCGCCGCCGCGTCGCGGTTGTCGGTGATCACCTTGTGCCGGAGGTGCGGGAGGGTGTTGTAGACGGAGAGCTCGACCATCTTCGGATCCACCATCAGGAAGCGCAGCGTCTTCGGCGTGTGGCGGTAGACGAGGCTCGTGATGATGGTGTTGACGCAGACCGACTTGCCCGATCCCGTCGCGCCGGCGATGAGGAGGTGCGGCATCTTCGCCAGGTCGGCGACGACGGGTTTCCCCTCGAGGTCCTTGCCTAACGCGATGGGCAGCGCCATGCGCGCCCCCTGAAAGTCGCGCGCCTCGACGAGCTCGCGGAAGGCGACGATCTCCGCCTGCGGGTTCGGCACCTCGACGCCGACGGCGCCGCGTCCCGGGATCGGCGCGACGATGCGGATGCTCGGTGCGCGCATCGCGAGCGCGAGGTCGTTGGCGAGGTTCGCGATCTGCCGCACCTTCACCCCCGGCGCGGGCTCGACCTCGAACTGCGTCACCACCGGTCCGGTCGTGCGTCCCGCGATCTCGGCCTCGACGCGGAAGGTGCGCAGCGCGTCCTTGAGCTTGACCGCCATCGCGTCGAGCTCGCGCTTGCTCGTGTCGGCGTTCCGCGCCGGCGCGGGCGACAGCAGGTCGGTCGGCGGCAGCTCGTCCGCGCCCGGCCCGGGGTCGGGCATCGCGTCGATCGCGGCCGCGATCTCCTCGTCGCGCTCTGCGCTCGCCTCGGCTTTCGTCTTCTTCCGCGCCCGGCGCGGCTTGCCGTCGGCCTCCGGCTCGGCGATGTCG
>DATAIS010000325.1:0-4435 GCA_036262535.1 Gemmatimonadaceae bacterium
GCCGCCGGAGGTGCAGATCGAGATGCTGCACGCGGTGCCGGGCCTCGAGGACGCGCGGATGACGCGCGCGGGCTACGCGATCGAGTACGACTACTACCCGCCGACGCAGCTCGACCAGTCGCTGCAGCTCCGCGCGCTCCCCGGAGTCTTCTTCGCCGGGCAGATCAACGGCACCACCGGGTACGAGGAGGCCGCGGGGCAGGGGGTAGTGGCGGGCTACAACGCCGCGCTGCGTGCATCAGAGCGTCCCCCGCTCGTGCTCGGCCGGGAGAGCTCGTACATCGGCGTGCTCGTGGACGACCTCGTGACGCGCGGGGTGGACGAGCCATACCGGCTCTTCACGTCGCGCTCGGAGTTCCGCCTCACGGCGCGGCAGGACAACGCGCTCCGCCGGCTCGCGCCGATCGCGATCGAGCTCGGCGCGCTGTCGAGCGTCGAGCGTGCAGTGGCGAAGCGACGCTTCGCCGAGGAGGATCGTGCCGCCTCGCTCGCGGCGACGACGTCGATTCGCCCGGAGCAGGCGGCGCCGCTACTCGAGCGTGCGGGGAGCGCGCCACTCGCGCACGCGGTGAAGGTGGCGGAGGTGGCGAAGCGTCAGGGCATGGAGCTGAACGAGCTGCTCGCTGCCGCAGGCATCACCGAGCTCCCGGGGGCGGAGGCGGCGATCACCGCGGAGCTCGAGATCAAGTACGGCGGTTACTTCGGTCGGGAGCGCGCCGCCGCAGACCGGTTGCGCCGCCTGCACGGCTTCGCGCTCGGCCCTGACCTTCCCTACGACGAGATGCGCTCGCTCTCGATGGAGGCGCGGCAGAAGCTCGCCGCACGCACTCCCGCGACGCTCGCCCAGGCCGCGCGGATCCCCGGCGTGAGCGCGAGCGACCTCCAGAACCTCATCCTCGAGGTCGAGCGCCGGCGCGAATCTCCCACGCCCCGCGACGCCTGACGCGTCGTACGGCCGGCCTTGTAGTGCGCGGTATTGGCGAACTACCTGACCACAGAGGGCCGCAGAGCGCGCAGTGGAGAAGCGACAGAGAACTACGACTGCCTTTTGCGGGGCGTGAGGCGAGATGGTGTCGCCTTACGCCCCAAAAGCTTTTCTCTGTGTGTAGTTCTCTGCGGCCCTCTGCGGCCCTCTGTGGTGAAGCAGTTGGAGAGCCCAGCCCCTCGGTACGGGGCTGCCCCGGGCGCGCTCGGTCGCGCGCGCTCCACCACCTCGCAGGTCAGGTGGCGCACGACGGAGTTCGCATGGCCGCGCAGATGGCAGGAGCCTTGCCGCCGGCCGCGGCTCCTGCGGGCACCTTTCCATCCCGGCGGTGGTATCTTCTCCTGAGCGGCGCTGCCGGTGCCGCTCATTTGGTAGCAGTATGTTACTAAGTCGATCCAACTGCCGAGGAAGAATGATGAAAGTCCAGCATCTCGCTACCGCGCTGGCGGTAACGGCCGTCGCCGCGTGCGTTCCCGCCGCGGCACAGCAACCATCGCCCGGCGTCGCGCCGGTGACGTCGGTCGTGTCGGCACCCGCGCCGCAGATCGTCACCAGCGGCCAGGGCGAGACCAAGATCACCCCCGATCGCGCGACGCTGGAGATCAGCGTCCAGACGCGCGCCGCCACCGCCGCGGAGGCGGGCTCGCAGAACGCCCGCAAGCAGACCGCGGTGCTCGATGCACTGAAGAAGCTCGGGTTCGCGAATGACCAGCTCTCGACATCGGGATACAATCTGTATCCCGAAATGGCGTACGACCGGAATGGCGGGCGTCCCCGCGTCACCGGCTACACGGCCACGAACTCCGTACGTGTCGACGTGCGCGATATCGGGATGATCGGCCGCGCGATCGACGCGTCGCTCGAGGCGGGCGCGAACATGGTGAGCAGCCTGAACTTCTATTCGTCGACGCTCGAGAATGCTCGGCGCGAAGCGCTCACGCGTGCCGTCGCCGATGCTCGCTCCGACGCTGAAGCGATCGCACGCGCAGCCGGTGGAACCCTCGGCGGTCTGATCGAGATCGCGAGCATGCAGACGGGTTTCCCCGGTCCAGTGCCGATGCTCCAGCGCGCGATGGAGAAGGACGCAGCAGCTGTCGCGACGCCGATCGAGCCGGGCCAGCAGACGATCTCTGCGATGGTGACGGCTCGCTGGGCGTTCGTCGCTAACCGCTGACGTTACAGCAGCTTATAAGCAGACAGTTCAGTAAGCGCCGTAGCGGGCCGAGGCATCAGTATGCCTCGGCCCGCTGTTGTTTCACGTGAAACAGGAAACGGGGCGTGTTCCACGTGGAACGAGCGCGGCGTATATTCCGCTCTCCTTCCGCCGGATACGCCGTGGGCCGAGTCATAGCGATTGCAAACCAGAAGGGCGGGGTCGGAAAGACGACGTCCGCCGTCAATCTCGCCGCCAGCCTCGCGGTCGCGGAGCAGCGCACGTTGCTCATCGACGGCGATCCGCAGGGGAACGCGACGAGCGGCATCGGCATCGCGCGCGACCAGATCGGCGTCACCGTCTACGACGCGTTGATCGGAGACAGCACGCTCGAGGAAGCGATCGTTCGTAGCGTGCAGTTCAAGCATCTGGACGTCGTCCCCGCGACTCCGGACCTGGCGGGCGCCGAGGTGGAGCTGGTGACTCATCCGCGCCGGGATCGCGCGATGCGCGACGCCGTCGCCGCGGTGCGCGACCGGTACGACTTCATCCTCATCGACTGCCCGCCGTCGCTCGGGCTCATCACACTGAACATGCTCGCGGCGGCCGATGCGCTCCTGATCCCGCTCCAGTGCGAGTACTACGCACTCGAGGGGATCTCGCAGCTGCTCAGCACCGTCACCCTGGTCCAGCGCGGAGTGAACGAGGACCTCGGTATCGACGGCGTGCTGCTGACGATGTACGACTCCCGGCTCAACCTCTCCCGCCAGGTAGCCGCCGACGCTCGCGAGTACTTCGGACCAAAGGTCTACCAGACGGTGATCCCGCGGAACATCCGCCTCGCAGAGGCGCCGAGCTTTGGAAAGCCGATCATCCTCTATGACGTCGCGTCGGTGGGCGCACAGGCCTACATGAGCGTCGCCCGCGAGCTCATCGACCGGCACTCGCAGCCGGCGGACGCGATGGAGGATCGGAAGGGGGCGACGGCGGCGCACATCGACGTGCCGGCGACAGGGCAGACTCACACGGAGATCGGGCTATGAGCACCGAGAAGCAGCAGCGTCGCCTCGGCCGCGGGCTGGAGGCACTGATCTCGTCCGCCCCGACAGTTCCCGCACCGCGCACCGCCGACGTGTCGCTAGCCGGGCCGCCGGCACCGTATCGCGAGATACCGCTCGCCTCGATCCGGCCCAACCGCTACCAGCCACGCCGCGAGTTCGGGCCCTCGGAGCTCGCAGAGCTCCAGGCGAGCATGAAGGCGAGCGGCCTTCTGCAGCCGGTGACGGTGCGGCCCGTGGGCGACCGCTTCGAGCTGATTGCCGGGGAAAGGCGACTTCGTGCGGCTGCTGGCTTGGGCTGGGAGAAGATCCCGGCGGTAGTGAAAGCGATCGACGACAAGACCGCGCTCACGCTCGCCCTGATCGAGAACCTCCAGCGCGCGGACCTCAATCCGCTGGAGGAGGCGGAGGGATATCAGCGACTGATCGAGGAGTTCGAGCTCACCCAGCAGCAGGTCGCGGAGGTCGTGGGGAAGGACCGCTCCACCGTCGCGAACATTCTTCGTATCCTCGCCCTACCGGCGAGCGTCAAACGAATGGTCGCGGAGTCGCAGCTGACGCTGGGACACGCGCGCGCGCTGCTCGCCTTCACGGATGAGCGCGCGCTCGCCGACGCAGCCCGCGAGATCGTGGCGCACGGACTGACGGTGCGCGACGTCGAGCGGATGGCTCGCGAGGGGAGCAGGAAGCCCAGCGCGAAGCAGGGGAGCGGCGACACGCGGCCAGCAGAGGCTCGCCGGATCGAGGAGCAACTCCGGCGGCACCTGCAAACAGATGTTCAGCTCTCGCTCACCGCGAAGGAGAAGGGGGAGATCCGGATCCCCTTCTACTCCGCGGACGACCTCGAGCGGATGCTCGACCTCATCCTCGGCGCCAGACGCGACTCGCCATGAATCAGAACAAGGAGCAGAAGGGGTACGGCAACATCTACACCCCCCACGCGGGCTCGATGATCATCCAGGTCCAGCGAGAAGGCGGACTCGCCAACCGGACGATCATTCTGAGCCCGCGACGCGTTAGGCTCCTGCGCTTCGTCATGTCCCGCACCGGGATCGGCATCGGGATCGTGCTCGCGGGAATGTTCATCTTCTTCGCCGTCCAGGCGGCGCGGGTCCCGATCCTCACCCAGCGCCTCTCGCATTTCGAGCGCGACGCCGTCAGGCTCGACACCCTCGAGCAGACGCTCGCCCAGCTCACCAAGCGCTACGAGCAGGTGCAGACGATGCTCGGCGCCTCGCC
>DATAIS010000326.1:0-1759 GCA_036262535.1 Gemmatimonadaceae bacterium
CTCGGGAGCACGGCGGTGCGCGCCGATGCCTGGCACCACCTCAGCGATGCCGTCACGTCGGCGGCGGCGTTCATCGGCATCGGCATCGCGATCGTCGGCTACCGGATGACGGAGAACATCGCCTGGGCGGCGGCCGACGACGGGGCAGCGCTGCTCGCGTCGCTGATCATCTGTTACAACGGCGTAGCGCTGCTGCGTCCGGCGATCCACGACCTGATGGACCGGATGGCCGACGACGACGTGGTTGACGCGATCCGCGTCGCCGCGGCGGAGGTGCCGAAGGTACGGGCGGTGGAGAAGCTCTTCGTGCGCAGGAGCGGCTTCGCCTATCGCGTCACGGCGCACATCCAGGCCGACCCGGCGATGTCGCTCGAGGAGGCGCACCTGCTCGGCCATCACGTGCAGGACGCGATCATGGCCGAGGTGCCGGAGGTGCAGCACGTGCTCGTGCACATGGAGCCATACGCGCCACGGGTGCACTGAACAGTGCCCGAGCTGCCCGACGTCACGGTCTACTGCGAGCGGCTCGAGGCGATGACCGGCGGGCTCGCGCCCGGGCGTGTCCAGGTTCTCAACCCGTTCGTGCTCCGCTCGGTCGCGCCGCCGCCTGACGCGCTCGTCGGGCGACGCGTCGAGAGCGTGCGGCGCATCGGCAAGCGCATCGCCATCGGCTTCGAGGGCGACGTCTGGATGGTGATCCATCTCATGATCGCGGGACGCCTGCGCTGGCGCGCACCGGGAAAGAAGCCGCCAGGAAAGATGTCGCTCGCCGCGCTGCACTTCGCGCCCGGATCGCTCTTCCTCACCGAAGCGGGATCGACGCGCCGCGCGTCGATGCATCTCGTCGAGGGTGAAGCGTCGCTGGCGCAGTTCGACCGCGGCGGGCTCGAGCCGCTACAGATCGACGAAGAGGCGTTCGCGGCGCGGCTGCGCTCCGAGAACCATACGCTCAAGCGCGCGCTCACCGACCCGCGCCTCTTCAGCGGAATCGGCAACTCGTACTCCGACGAGATCCTGCATCGCGCGCGGCTGTCACCGCTGATGCTGACGTCGCGAATCGGCGACGAGGAGACTGCGCGGCTCTTCGCCGCGACAGGCTCGACGCTCACCGAGTGGACCGACCGTCTTCGCGCGGAGGTCGGCGACGGATTTCCCGAGGAAGTCACCGCGTTCCGCGACGGGATGGCGGTGCACGGCCGCTTCGGCCAGCCCTGCCCCGACTGCGGCACGCCCGTACAGCGCATCCGCTACGCGACGAACGAGACGAACTACTGCGCGCGCTGCCAGACCGGCGGCCGCCTCCTCGCCGACCGCGCGATGTCGCGACTCCTCAAGCAGGATTGGCCCAGGTCCATCGACGAAGTCGATTGAACGGCAACAGCCGTGCTTGAACCACAGAGTACACAGAGCACACAGAGTTTGATTGAGGGTCCTCAGGTGAGACGATCTCGCCTTGTGACCCCCAGGACATTCTCTGTGTTCTTTGTGCGCTCTGTGGTTCAACGAGCTGTTCCGGCTCGCGCTTGACGTTGCCCGCCATGCCCGCATGATATAGGGAGCGCTTCAGCACACATCCTCTGCCCTCCGGAGGCCGCATGCGTCGGTTCGTCGTCCTCGCCGTTCTCCTCGCGACACTCGCGGCGCCCCGGCTCGGCGCGCAGGCCTACCGTGCGATCCGCGGACGGATCGCGGATACGACCGGAGCGCCGCTCGCGCGCGCGACCGTCACCGTCGAGGGCACCGGACTCAGGGCCCTCAG
>DATAIS010000327.1:0-3868 GCA_036262535.1 Gemmatimonadaceae bacterium
GCCGTCGCCGCGCACAACGACCCGATGCCCGAGGCCACGCTGGCGTCGATCAAGCGCACCCGCCTCGCGCTCAAGGGTCCGCTCGAGACGCCGGTCGGCGGCGGATATCGCTCGGTGAACGTGGCGCTGCGCAAGACCTTCGACCTGTACGCCAATGTGCGGCCGGCGAAGACGCTGCGCCCCGGCGGGCGCTTCGAGAACGTGGACATCGTCCTCATCCGCGAGAACACCGAGGGCCTGTACATCGGCATCGAGCACTACGTGCCGATCGAAGGGGACCCCAAGGCCGCCGCCGAGTCGGTCGCGCTGATCACCCGCGCCGGGTCGGAGCGCATCGTCCGCTATGCCTTCGAGTACGCCGTCGCCAACCGCCGGAAGAAGGTCACCCTCGTCCACAAGGCGAACATCCTCAAGTACTCGTCGGGGCTCTTCCTCGAGGTCGGCAAGGAGGTCGCGAAGGAGTACGCGGGGCGCGTCGAGTGCGAGGACCGGATCGTGGACGCGTGCGCGATGCAGCTCGTGATGAAGCCGGAGTCGTTCGACGTCATCGTGACGACGAACCTCTTCGGCGACATTCTGTCGGACGAGATCTCCGGCCTCGTCGGCGGCCTCGGGCTCGCGCCGGGCGGCAACATCGGCGCGCATGCCGCGCTGTTCGAAGCCGTGCACGGAACCGCGCCCGACATCGCAGGGAAGGGGATCGCCAATCCCGGCGCGCTCCTCCTCGCGGCATGCATGATGCTCGATCACATCGGTGACACGAAGCGCGCCGCCCGGATCCGTCAGGCATTCGAGCGCACGCTGCGCGAGGGAAAGAGCCTAACGCGCGACCTCGGCGGGACCGCGAACACCGAGCAGTTCACCGACGCCATCATCGCCGCGCTCTGAATGAGGATCTTTCACGTCTCCGATCTGCATTTTGGCCGGCCCGCTGTCCCGGACCAGATAGACGCGATCGAGGCGCTGATCCAGCAAGAGCGATACGACGTCGTCGCCATCTCGGGCGACGTGTCGCAACGGGCGCGCGCGGGGGAGTTCCTCCGCGCGCGTTCCTTCATCCGGGATGCGCAGCGCGTCAGCCGGACCATCATCGTTCCCGGCAACCACGACGTCCGCTGGTGGCACGCCCCGCTCGGGTTCGGCGACGAGAAGAAGATGTACGAGGCCTACCGGACCTACATAGCCGCCGACCTCGAGCCGGTGCTGCGCGTCCCCGGCGCGACCGTCGTCGGCGTCAACACCTGCCACGGCATCCGGCGGCAGACGCTGACCTGGAACCTCCGCGACCTCTCGATCATCGGCTACGTCACCAAGGCGCAGATAGACCGCACCGCCGCCGAGTTCGCGAAGTCGCCCGCCGGCGACACGCGCGTCATCGTCATGCACCACAACCCGGTGAAGGGCGAGCTCTCGCAGCGCCACGGCCTCCGCAACACCAAGAAAGTCCTCGGCGCGTTCGCCGAGCTCGCCGTCGACATCGTGCTCTGCGGGCACGATCACCAGGAAGCGATCCACTACGTCGAGCACACGAAGAAGGGGACCGTGATCTCGACCGCGGGTACCGTGTCGAACCGCTCACGCGGCGGGCGACCCTCGTCGCTCAACGTCATCGACGTGCAGGGGAAGCAGATCGAGGTCACGACGCACGTCTGGTCGCGCGAAGACAAGGCGTTCCGCGGAGGACAGACGCGGTGCTTCACGCGCTGACCCGGCTGCTGCGGCGGCCGCCGGGCATCGATCCGGAGCAGCTCTCCTTCGAGCTCGACGCGCCGGCACGCACTCCCGCCGAGCTGCTGCAGCGACTCCGCGGGCTCGGGCTGCGTCGCATCGACACGTTGACCCTGACCCGGAACCGCGCCGTGATGGTGAGCTTCCGGCGCACCGAGCTGCGGGTCCACGAGGCGTACCTGTCGGCGCGGGAGCCGGTGCTGCGCGCGATCGTGCAGTTCGTCGAAGGAAAGACCCGCGTCCAGCGGCGCGCCGCGCAGCGGACGATTCTCGCGCACGACGTACCGCACGCGCCGCGGCGCGTGTCCCCCGAGCGGAGGCGCCCCGAGGACGAGCCCCTCGTCGCGAGGCTCGCCGACGCGCATCGCGACTACAACGCGCGCTTCTTCGGCGGCACCCTCCAGGAAGTGCGCATCCGCGTCTCGCGGCGCATGAAGAGCCGACTCGGTCACTATACCGCCGCCACACCGGCCGGCGATCGTCCGGAGATCGCGATCGGCTACGCGCACATCCGCCGTCACGGCTGGAGCGAGGCGCTCGAGACGCTGCTCCACGAGATGGTGCACCAGTGGCAGGACGAGACTGGCCGCACCATCGACCACGGCCGCGCCTTCCGCCACAAGGCACGCGAGGTCGGGATCACCGCGTCGGCGCGGCGCCCGGTGTGCAGCGACCGCCCGCGTGCGTTCGGCGCGCGGCGCACTGCCGGCGGCGAGCGCGAGGCGGGCGCCGCCTAGCAGCCGCGCCGAGCGCGCTCGCGTGCGCGCTCGCCTGCGCGCCGGCCGTGGTCGGCTTGAATCGGGGCCCGTCAAGGGTGAGCTTTCGTTCTCTCCCAATCCAGACGATTCGTGGCCACCGACTTTTTCAACATCGACAGCGCGCTCTCGGAAGAGGAGCGCGCCGTTCGCGATAGCGTACGAGCCTTCGTCGACGACCAGATCATACCGATCATCGGCGACGCCTACGTGCAGGGCAAGTTTCCGAAGCAGATCATTCCCGGCCTCGCCGAGCTGGGGGTCTTCGGCGCCAATCTTCCCGAGGAGTACGGCTGCGCGGGGCTGAACAACGTCGCGTACGGGCTGATCATGCAGGAGCTCGAGCGCGGCGACTCGGGGATCCGGTCGTTCGCGAGCGTCCAGGGCGCGCTCGTGATGTATCCCATCTACGCCTTCGGCAGCGAGGAGCAGAAGCGCCACTGGCTGCCGAAGATGGCCGCGGGTGAGGTGATCGGCTGCTTCGGGCTCACGGAGCCCGACTACGGCTCGAACCCGTCGGCGATGATCACGATGGCGCGCGAGCAGAAGGACGGCTCGTGGTCGATCAGCGGCGCCAAGATGTGGATCACCAACGGCTCGCAGGCGAAGGTCGCCATCGTGTGGGCGAAGACGAACGGCGACGCCGACCAGAAGTCGATTCGCGGCTTCATCGTGCCGACCGACGCGAAGGGCTTCACGGCGAAGGACCAGAAGGGGAAGCTCTCGCTGCGCGCGTCGGACACGAGTGAGCTCGTGCTCGATGAGGTGCGTGTCCCGGCCGACGCGATCCTGCCCCAGTCGGGCGGGATCAAGAGCCCGCTGATGTGCCTGACGCAGGCGCGCTACGGCATCTCGTGGGGCGCGCTCGGCGCCGCGATCGCCTGCTACGAGGAGGCGGTGGCCTACGCGAAGAACCGCGTGATGTTCGACCGGCCGATCGGCGGCTTCCAGATCCAGCAGGTGCGCCTGGCCGACATGCTCACGGAGATCGTGAAGGGGCAGCTCGTCTCGCTGCACCTCGGGCGCATGAAGGACGTCGGCACCTTCACGCCGCAGCAGGTGTCGCTCGCCAAGCGCAACAACGTGAGCATCGCCACCGACATCGCCCGCGAGGCGCGCCGCCTCCTCGGCGCCAACGGGATCCTCGCCGAGTACTCGGCGATGCGACACATGGCGAACCTCGAGAGCGTGTACACGTACGAGGGGACGCACGACATCCACACGCTGATCCTCGGCCAGGCGATCACGGGGCTGAACGCGTTCGGGTGAGCGATTATCTTCATGTGAATTCTTTCACATGAGGACGACGGGTGAAGATCGCCGTCTGCATCAAGCGCGCGCCGATCATGGATGCGCGATTCAAGGTCGGCTCCGACGGAGCATCC
>DATAIS010000328.1:0-2624 GCA_036262535.1 Gemmatimonadaceae bacterium
GTCAGGTCGGCGCAGAAGACGCGCATCGCTCTATCCTACGGTCGTGCGATTCGTGCCGGAATCGGCGGCCTCAGGCCCACTGTCGTGGTCGCGCTCCGCAGCGAGGAGCTGACGCGCCAGTCAACAGGACCGACCGCGGGCGTGTTCGGCGTGCGGCTCGGCATCCGAGCCGACGACAAGGCGCCCTCCATTCCCATCACCTCCGCCGAGGTCTACCTCGGCGGGCGGACGATGAACCATGCGTTGAGCGCGGCCGGCGTCGAGGGCGGGTTCGACGTCGTGTTCGGCTGGGGAGGATTCGACGAGGACACGCGAGCGTCCATCGGCATGCGCGCGCCGGTGGAGTTCGTCGCCCAGACTCCGCGTACCCGCTTCACAATCTTCGCCGCGCCGGCGATGGCGTGGGGAAACATCCGGATGCGCGCCTGCGACGACCTCGGCCCCGGCGACAACTGCGGCGACCTCGGCATCCAGCTCGCGTTCGGCCGGACGCGATTCGTCGCCGGCGGCGGCGCGAGCCTCACGATGCTTCCATCGCGCATCTCGCTCGCCGTCGGCGTGCAGCGCCTGTTCGCGACCGGTGAGACGGAGCGTGCCTGGATGGGGATGAGCTGGACGCCGTGACCGGGATCCGGCCCGCGCCGCTCAACTACCGGTGCGCGACCTCGCCGCTCAACTACCGGTGCGCGACCTCGCCGCGGGCACGAGCTCCTTCGCGAAGACTCCCTTGTAGCGACTCACCTCGCTCCGCTCGCGATCGAGCTCCGGGATCTCCATCCGCTCGAAGCCGAAGCGATTGAAGAACGCCTCGTCGTTGCTGACGGCGAAGAGGATCTGGTAGCCGCGCTTCGTCGCGAGGTCGATCGTGGCCTGCACCAGCTCGCGGCCGAGCCCCTTGCCCTGCGTCCCGGGCGCGACGGCGAGCGACCGCAGCTCGGCGATGCTCGGCGAATACTCGTCGAGGTGCACGCAGCCGATGACGCGGTCCTCGTCGTCGGTGGCGACGATGAACTCGTGGCAGTAGGTGGTGACGAACTCCTCGGAGCGGGGAAGGAGCGTCCCGCTCGCGACGAACAGGTCGATCAGGCCGCTGATCGCGGCGGCGTCGAACTCGGTGGCGCGACGAACTGGCATTGTCCCTGGCTCAGGCTCCGAAACCGGTGGCCGCCCTCTGGTGACCGACCGTACCCAGCATCATACTCGATGCACACCCCGCGCCCCACTCCCCACTCCAACTTTCGCCGACCGATGCGACTCACTCGCACGCTCGCCACCCTGGTCCTCCTCCCCGGCGCACTCGCCGCGCAGGCGACGCACACGAAGCCGGCCGCCACGGCCGCGGCTTCCCGTGCCTCCTCGACCGACATTCTCCCCTTCAAGGCTACCGAGACGACCCTGCCTAACGGCCTGCGGGTCATCGTCGTGCCGACGGGGTTCCCGAACATCGTCTCGATCCAGATTCCGGTACAGACCGGGTCGCGGAACGAGGTCGAGCCGGGCAAGTCGGGCTTCGCCCACTTCTTCGAGCACATGATGTTCCGCGGCACGAAGAAGTACCCCCCGGAGCAGTACAACGCGGTGATGTCGCGGGCGGGCGCCCGCACCAACGCCTCGACCTCCGACGACCGGACCTGGTACTACGCGACCTTCGCCAAGGAAGACCTCGAGAACATCCTCGAGCTCTACGCCGACCAGTTCCAGCACCTCGACTACGCCGAGCCCGAGTTCAAGACCGAAGCGCGCGCGGTGCTCGGGGAGTACAACAAGAACTCGGCGTCGCCGGAGTTCAAGCTCTATGAGACGACGCGGAAGGCCGCGTTCACGCGGCACACCTACGGGCATACGACGATGGGCTTCATCGAGGACATCGAGAACATGCCCAACCAGTACGCCTACTCGAAGCAGTTCTTCAACCGCTACTATCGGCCGGAGTACACGACGATCGTCGTCGCGGGCGACGTGACCGCCGAGCAGGTGCTGCCGCTGGTGCGGAAGTACTGGGCCGGCTGGCAGCGTGGGAGCTATACGGCGCAGATCCCGAAGGAGCCGGCTCCGACGCGACCGCTGTACGTCCATCAGGACTGGCCGACGGCGACCTCGCCGCAGGTCTGGGTCTCCTTCCGCAACCCGCCCTTCTCCGAGACCAACAAGGACAACGCCGCGCTCGACCTCGTCGCCAACCTCTGGTTCGGGCCGACGTCCGACATCTACCGCAAGCTCGTCGTCGACGAGCGGAAGGTGGACAGCTTCAGCGCCGACAACACCAGCAACAAGGATCCGGAGCTGTTCAGCATCTACGCCCGGATCAAGGATCCGAACGACGCGGCGTACGTGCGCGACGAGATGCTGCGCACCGTCAACCGCGCGCGTACCGAGCTCCTCCCGGCATCGAAGGTGGCGAACGCGAAGTCGAACCTCCGCTACTCCTTCGTCCGCTCGCTCGACAACACCGACGCCATCGCGCGCACGATCGCGTCATTCGTGCACTATCGCCGGTCGTACCAGTCGATCAACAACGCGTATCGCCTGTACACGGCGCTGACGCCCGCCGACCTCCGCGCCGCGTCGAAGCGCTACTTCACCGACAACAACCTCATCGTCAGCACGCTCTCGAACGGCGCGCT
>DATAIS010000329.1:0-2419 GCA_036262535.1 Gemmatimonadaceae bacterium
CAGTTCAGCGAGGGGAACAAGATCTTCAACGCCATTCGCGTGTTCGCCGACGACGGCGGGCGCTACGCGGACAACAAGTTCGGCGACGTGCTGCGCAGGTGGCGGAAGGCGGGCGACATCACCGACCAGCCGCGCGCCAGCCGCCGCGGGCGCTCGGGCGCGCTCGTGATCTCGGACCGCATCATCGAGGACGGGTCGTACGTTCGCCTCGGCGAGGTGACGCTCGGCTACAACCTCCCGGCGCGGTACGCGGGAATTGCGAACCTCCAGAACGCGCGTCTCTACGTCTCGGGTCGCAATCTGTACACCTGGACGGACTTCACGGGCTACAGCCCGGACGTCAACACCAACGGTTCGAGCGCCAACATCTCGCTGGGAACCGAGTTCTACACCTACCCGCCGGCGCGCACCTTCACGCTCGGCCTCAAGGCGAACTGGTAATCAGCCCCCACCGAGACTTCATCGATGCCAATGGCAACCAGATTTCGATACGCCGTCGCCGCAGCCGCGCTGCTCGGCGGCGCCGCGTGCAATGACTTTCTCGACGTCAAGCCTGTCTCCGAGCTTCCCAAGGAGCAGGCGATCACCGGCCCGACGAGCGCCCGCGCCGCGGTGCTCGGTATCTACGACGCGCTCCAGGACGGAGACTATTACGGCGGAGACTTCGTGCTGCTGACCGACGTCTCGTCCGACGACGTCGCCTGGACGGGCACCTTCACTACCTACGCCGACGCGGAGGACGACAACCTCCGCGCCGACAATGGCGCGGTGGAGAGCATGTACAACGCGATGTACACCGGCATCGCCCGCGCGAACTTCGCGATCGCGTCGCTGCCGAGCGTGGCGGGAATGTCCGACGCGGAGAAGCAGCAGCTCCTCGGGGAGGCATACTTCCTTCGCGCGCTGTTCTACCACGACGCGGTACGGCTCTGGGGCGGAATGCAGCCCACCGACCTCGGCGTGCCGCTCGTGCTCACACCGATCTCCAATCCGTCGAGCGCGGCCCCGGTTCTGCGTTCCACCGTCGCACAGGTCTACACGCAGATCCTCTCGGACCTCACTCAGGCAGAAGCGCGCCTCGGCAACGGCAACCGGCCGAACCGCGCGAGCCGCGTGGCGGCGCGCGCCCTTCGCGCGCGTGTCGAGCTTTACCAGCGCAACTGGGCGCAGGCCGAGGCGCTCGCGACGGAGCTCATCAACTCGCCGCTATTCGAGCTCTCGCCGAGCCACGAGGCGCAGTTCACCGAGGAGGGCAGCCCGACCAAGGAGGACATCTTCAAGGTCAGCTTCACCGCGGTCGACTACTCCAACATCGGGTATTACTACCTGGGACGGTATGAGACGGCGCCGGACCCCGCGCTGATGCGACTCGTCTCGCCGGGCTTCAACCCCAGCAATCCCGTGGCGACCTGGGCGCCGAACGAAGAGCGTCTCGACTGGGACGTCTTCATCGAACCGACCGACAAGATTCAGATGGGCTACAAGTTCCCGACGACCGCGGGTGCGGAGGATTTCCCCGTGCTGCGACTCGCCGAGATGTACCTCATTCGCGCCGAAGCACGCGCACACATCGGCGGCGCGAGCCTGCCGCTGGCGATCGCGGATGTGAACGTGATCCGCCGGCGCGCCGGCGCCGACACGCTGGTCTTCGGCGTGGACGCGACCACCCAGCAGGAGGTGCTGAACGTGGTGGAGCGCGAATGGCGGCTGGAGTTCGCGATGGAAGGCCACCGCTGGTTCGTCCTGCGCCGTTTCGGGACGATGGCGGCGTACCTCACCAGCCAGGGTGCCGACCTGAGGCAGGAGCGGTACCCGATTCCGCAGAGTGAGATCAACGTCGTACCCGGGCTGCAGCAGAACCCAGGCTACTGACGACGCAGGAGATGGAAGCGACGCCCCGCTGGCAGCTGCCAGCGGGGCGTCGTGCTTTCACGACGTCGGGCGGTAGCGCCCCCAGCGCGCGGCGAGCGTTTCGGCGATCTCACCGACGCTCGCGCGCGCGCGTACCGCCTCGACGATGAGGGGCATCAACGGCTCGCGCGTTCGCTCCTCGCTGGCATACGCGCCGGCGGCCTTCTCGAGCTGCGCCAGCACCGCGGCCACGCGTGCTGCATCGCGGCGAGCGCGGACCGCGCGCAGCTTCTCCGCCTGCGCCCGCTCGAGCGCGGAGTAATCGGGGGTAGGAATTCTCGGAGCGGCCGCATCGTCGGTGAACCGATTCAGACCCACGATCACCGTCTCCCCCGATTCGACGCGAAGCTGATGCTCGTACGCGCTTCGCGCGATCTCCTCCTGGAAGAACCCGGCGGCGATGGCGCGCTCGGCGCCGCCCAGCTCCGCGACCTTCGCCATCAGCTCGGTCGCGCGCCGTTCGAGCTCGTTGGTGAGCGACTCGACGTAGTAGCTCCCCGCGAGCGGA
>DATAIS010000330.1:0-8069 GCA_036262535.1 Gemmatimonadaceae bacterium
ATTGGAGGTGAAGTAGAGCGAGAGCTCGTCCTTCGAGAGCTGCGCGTTCTGCTCACTCGACGTCGAGTTGACGACGGGGCCGAGCGACACCGGCGCCGACCAGTCGGAGAATTTCGCCGCGGCCGATGGCGGTGCCGCATCCGCGATGAGCCTCGCGCGGTCCGGGTTGACGGCTCCCTCCGGGGCGCAGGCGGCCGCGAACGCCGTGCAGGCGAGTGTGACGGCGGACGTGATGCGGAACTGCAACGTCGTCGGAGCCCTCGAGCGGCGTGTCATCTCTCCTCCTTGCTGGGGGGTTGAGGGAAGGTGAGCGAAACGAAAAAAACCGGCCGGGCGGGGCGCGTGCAGCGCTCCACTCAGCCGGTTTCGCGATTAGCTCCGCGCGAGGCACGGGCGACCTCGGCTCACATGCGACTCGCCCCGCGCATCACAGCTTCTGAGGTTACTTCGAGCATATCCCCATCCGGATCGAAGTCAATATCGGGGTGTGGAGCTGCCCTCACCCTGCGCCTCGAAGAACATCGTCGCGGGAACGTCGGCGAGGCCGGAGTGCTCCAGCCATGCCTCCATACCGGCGGCGAGCGCCTCACGCTCGCGGACGTCGAGCGATGCGAAGCCGGCGAGGAGTCGCTCCTGGACAGTTACGGGGGCGCGCTTCAGCGTCACGCGTCCCGCGGCGGTGAGCGTGAGCGTGGCGCGGCGGCGGTCTCGCGGATCGGTGGTTCGTTCGACCAGCGCGTTCGTCACGAGGCGGCTCACCACTTCGGAGACGGAGCTCTGCGAGGTACGTGCGCGGGCCGCGAGCTCGCCGAGCGATTGCCCGGGCTCGACCGCGAGCTGGCGGAGGACGAAGAGCTGGGCGGCGCTGACCCCGAGCTCGCGTTCGGAGGCGTTGGTCGCGAGGCGGAGCGCGCGGACGATGCGGCGGAGCGAGTCCATGACGCGCGCGGCCGCGGCATCCTCGAGGGACGCCGCGGCACGCATGCTCGCCTTGCGCGAGGGGGACATCGCCGGTCAGTGCGCCATCGTGGCGACCTTGGGCGCGCCGACCCGGATCACGCCCACCGCGCCTTTCTCCGCGTCGGCGAAGCTGTGCGTCACGAAGGGATAGACGCCCTCGCCGCTCGCGCCGTCCTCGAACACCGTCTCGAAGACCGCGCCACCGCCGGCCGGGATCGACTGCGTCTGCACCTTCTCGAGCGCGTTGCGCGGGTTGCCGTCCGGATAGACGCGATCGAAGATGGCGCCGACGACGTGGAAGTCGCTGCGGAAGCTCGGCCCCGCATTGACGACGAAGATGCGGACGCGGTCGCCGACGTCGACGGCGAGCGGGTGATCCTTGTACTGGCCCGCGCGGCCGTTGAAGACGACGTAGCTCGCGGTCTTCTGCATCGCCGCCTGCCAGTCGGGGGTCATCGCGCCGCTGGCGCTGTCCTTCTTCGCGTAGAACTCGCTCTGGACGACGACGAACTCCTTGTCGGCCTTCGTCCCCCAGCCGCCCTTCGGGTCGACGATGATGGCGAAGTACATCCCCTGCATGATGTGCATCGTCACCGGTGGCGTTCCGCAGTGCACCATGTAGGCGCCGGGATCGCGGGCGACGAACTCGAACTTGATCGAGTCGCCGGGCATGAACGTGGTGTAGGCGACGTTGGCCGGGATGCGCGCCGAGTGGAAGTCGATCGAGTGCGGCATCGGCGACTTGTTGACGACCTTGATCCGCACGAGGTCGCCCTCGCGGACGCGGATCGTCGGGCCTGGCACGGTGCCGCCGAACGTCCACCCCTCGTACTTCACCCCCTTGGCAATCTCGATCGTGTCGTGGGTGATCGGGATGATGAACTCCTTGATGCCGGCGCCGGACGCGGGCGCGAGGCGCGCATCGTAGGCGGGCGTCGTGGCGGTGATCTTCCTGCCGAAGTCGGTGACCTCGACGGTCTCGTTGCGACGCGCGGCGGTGAGGACGGCAAAGCCACCGAGCACGGCGACGGCGGCGAGAGAGCTGACGAGGTTGCGGGGACGCATGGCGATGCTCCGAAGTGGGTTTGTTGGCGCACCCGCAAATTGCTTCGGAGCCGATGCAATCCCCGTCGGGGGTGGGAGGAACTTTCGTGCGGGTGCAGGAGGGCACCACGTGCGGGAAACCCCTACCTGCCGTTCGATGCGTCTACTGGCTGACGCCCTGCTGACGTTGGTCGCGGGAAGGGCGGCCCCGTTCAACGCGGAGGCGCGGAGGTCCGCACGCTCGACCTCACGTCCCCCGGCCTAACGCGGAGCGGCTGCGTTCACGCTCGCACCGATCGATCGGCGGTGGCGCCGGCGGCGGGCCAGTAGATGTCGAAGACGGTGTCGCCCGGTTCGCTCTCGACCGCGATGTGCCCCTGCGAGTGGAGCACGATCCCGTACACCGTCGCGAGACCGAGGCCCGTACCGTTCTCGGTCGCCTTGGTGGTGAACAGCGGCTCGAAGAGGTGCGTGCGCGCCTCCGGCGGGATGCCGGCCCCGTTGTCACGCACGCGCAGCCTGACGTAGTCTCCCGGCGGCACGCCCTCCGGGCGCGCATCGTCTGGAATCGTGACGACCTCCGTGCCGATCGCGATCTCCCCGCCCGCGGTGAGCGCATCGCGGGCGTTGGCGACGAGGTTGAGCAGGACCTGCTGCAGCTCGGTGCGATCGACGCGAGCGGCCAGGCCCGACGTCTCGCCATGCCGAACGAGCGCGATCCGGTCGGGGAGCAGGCGCTCGATCATCGGCCAGGTCTCCTCGACCGCGACGGCCACGTCGACCGGCTCGCGAACGACCGGGGCGCGCCGGCTGAAGTGGAGCAACCGGCGTGTCAGGTCGGCGCCGTGTCGCGCGGCGGTGCGGATCGCCTCGAGATCGCGACGGAGCTCGGAGCCCTCGGCCGCGTCCTCGAGCGCGAGCTCCGCGGTGCTGAGCACGATCGTGAGCACGCCGTTGAAGTCATGCGCGACCGCGCCGGCGAAGCGGCCGATCGCTTCCATCTTCTGCGCCTCCCGCAGCCGTGCCTCGAGCCTGCGCTGCGCCGTGACGTCGGCGAAGATCGTCATCAGCCGCCCTCCGGCCTTCCCCGTGCCCTCGAGGCGCGCGGTCGACACGCTCACGACGAGTGGCTCTCCGCTGCGCGAATGAACGTGGAGCTCCTTGTCCATGAGCCTCGCCCCGCCGAGCGTCCGCTCGCGCGCCCGGAGGCAGTCGTCGGCGTCGGAGGGATCGATGGCCGGGTTGGTGCCGCCCACCACCTCGGCCACCGACCATCCGAACAGCCGCTCTGCTGCGGGGTTCCAGAGCGAGATCCGTCCTTCACGATCGGTGACCGAGATGGCGAGGGGCGAAGCGGCGACGATGGCGTCGAGGAGCAGCGCCTGCTCGAGCGCTGCCCGCTCCGACGCCGTCCGGATCGTGACGTCCTCGATGAGGTAGCAGCGGCCGAGGTAGCCGTCGGATTCGTCGCGGACCTGCGCGCTATAGCAGTGCAGCACGCGTCCGTCGACGAGCCGCACCTCGCCTTCGAGCGTCCTGCGGATCGCCGGATCGGAGATGCGGCTCAGCACGCGCCGCAGCGCCCGGCCGCGGCGGGCCTGGGCGCTGACGCGGATCAGGACCTCGCCATGCGAGATGTCACACCCGTCGAAGCGCGCCGCGAAGGCCTGGAGCCCGAAGATCTCGAGGAAGCAGCGATTGTGTACGAGCACGCTCCCGTCTCGCTCGTCCACCGCGTACAGACCGATCGGCGAATCGGCGGTCAGCAGGTACATCACTTCCGCCTTCCAGTAGCGCGCGGCCTCGGTGATCCCGGCGTCGGGAGGAAGGATGCCGATCAGCTCCGACGCCAGTCCTCGCAGCCGGTCGATCTCGGTCGTCGTCCAGTTGCGCGGCCGCCGGTCGCCGATCCAGAGGACGCCCGTCGCTCCCTGCTGGATGGCCGGGATCGGGACGCCGAGCAGGCTCGCCGCGCCGCGGATCGGGCTGCGCACCCCCTCCTCGGCGACGTTCGCGATCGCGACGGCGTCGCCGCTGCGGATCACGACGGCGTCGAGGCTTCGCGCCAGCGGCTCGGCGGATGCGAGCGGCGGCGCCCCGGTACGCCCGGTGATCTCGCCGACCCGGACGAGGGGCCGCACGACGGCGTCGCCGACGACGTGTACCGCGCCCGACTGCCCCCCGAGGTCGCGGATCGCGAGCCGCACGATCGCCGCCCCGAGCCTGGCCGCCAGCGACGGCGACGCCGCCTCGAAGTCTGCACCGCGGCCGTGCGTGCGGAAGTACGCGAACGCCTGCGGCTCGTCGCAGACCGCGCGGCCGAACTTCGCGACCTCCCGGCGCCCTCGCCCGGAGCGGATCACGTTCGCTTTCCGTACAGCGTCGGCCGCGGCGGTCGCATCCCCGCGATCGCGGAGCGAACGGCGCTGACCAGGTCCGCCGGCTCGACGGGCTTGCGCAGGAAGCGCGAGCAGCCGGCGGCGCGGGCGTCCAACTCGGCACGTCCGTCGCTGTGGGCCGAGACCGCGACCACGGGCAGCGCGCGCCAGGCGGGGTCGGCGCCCAGTGAGCGGGCGAGCGAGAATCCATCGCCGTCGGGAAGCCGCAGGTCGACGAGCAGGAGGTGGGGGTCGCACTGCGGGAGGCGGCGCAGCGCCTCGCGCACCGACGAGGCGACCGTCACCTCGTAGCCCTCCAGCTCGAGGACGACACGATAGAGCTTGAGCGTCGCCGGCGAGTCGTCCACGACGAGCACTCGCTCCACCGGGTCCTCCACCGTCAGGGGCATCGCTTCGGCCGGGGGGAGTCAGGATCGCAGGGACACGTTAGCACGAGCACCATGACAGGAGGGTGACCGGCAGGTTACCATGTGGTCATACTCCTTCCCGCCGCACGACGACGGACCGCATGCAGGCACTCGTCATCGAGGACGATCGCGCGACCGCGAGGCTCGTGTCGCTCCTCCTCGAGGAGCAGGGCTTCCTCGTGCACCAGGCCCACTCCGCCACCGAGGCGAGGGCGGCGGGGCTGGCCGACGAGTACGACCTGGTCGTGCTCGACCTCACCCTTCCTGATGGCGGCGGCGCCGCGGTTCTCCGCGACTTCCGTCGCGCCGGCCGCGCGGTGCCGATTCTCGTGCTCACCGGTCGAAGCGGGAGCGCCGACGTCGTCGCGCTCCTCGACGCGGGCGCCGATGACTACCTCGTCAAGCCCGTCGAGAACGACGTCTTCCGGGCGCGGGTGCGCGCGCTGCTCCGTCGCGGGACCGCGGTTCGGCGGGAGGTGCTCGGCGCTGGAGCGCTCGTCCTCAACGTCGCCACGCGCGAAGCGCTCATCGGAGGGGCTCCGCTCGAGCTCCGCGCGCAGGAGTACCGGCTCCTCCACCACCTGATGGTGAACGCGGGAGCGGTGGTGACGCGCAGCGAGCTGCTCGAGAAGGTGTGGGACCTGACCTTCGATCCCGGCTCGAACGTCGTCGAGGTGGCGGTGGCGCGCCTGCGGAGGAAGCTCGACCGGCACGGGGGCGCGCCGGCGATCGTCACCGTGCGCGGGCAGGGCTATTCGCTGCGCCCCCCCTCCGCACCCTCGGCGCCACGCGCCGAGACGTCGGCACCGGGGAAGACGGCGTAGAAGACGCTCCCCTCGCCGAGGGCGCTCTCGACCTCGACGCGGCCGCCCATCGCCTCGACGACACGGCGCGTGACCGCGAGGCCCAGCCCGCTGCCGCCGACGTCGCGGACGCCGAGCCGCTGGAAGCCGACGAAGAGCCGGTCGATGTCCTCGCTCGCGATCCCGCGGCCGGTATCACGCACCGCGAGCCTCACCGCGCCGCGGCGGTCGCTGGTCACGTCCACGCGCACCGTGCCCCCCGGCCGGTTGAACTTGATCGCGTTGGTGAGATAGTTGAGGAGCACCTGCCGGAGGCGCGCCGCGTCGGCGACGACGCGGCGCACGTCGGGCTCGACGTGATGGACGAGCGTGACCTCGCGCTCGGCGGCGATCGGCGTGACCGTCGCCAGCGACTGCTCGACGATCGCCGCCAGGTCCACTGGCTGCGGGTGGATGTCGATGACGCCCGCCTCGATGCGCGCCAGGTCGAGGCCGTCGTCGACGACGTCGCGGATGTGCCGCGCGGCGACGAGGACGTCGTCGAGGTACTCGCGCTGGCGGTCGGTGAGCGGCCCGCCGCGGCCGTCGCGAAGGAGCTGGGCGAAGCCGATCACGGCCCCGAGCGGCGTGCGCAGCTCGTGGGACATGTCGGCGAGGAACGACGTCTTGGCCATGCTCGCGCGCTCCGCTTGCGCACGCGCGGCCGCGAGCTCGGCCTCGGCGCGGACGCGCGCGGTGACGTCGTGAACCACGGTGTGGATCGCGCGTTTGCCGTGACGCGTCACGAGCGTCGCGTAAACCTCGACCTCGCGAGCCTCCCCCGAGCCGAGGATGTGTGTGTGCTGCGTGCCGGCGAGGGTACCAGTGCGGGACTCGAATCCCTCGCGGAATCGCGCCACGTCGGCGCAGATGTGGCCCATCGGCGTCCCGATGAGGACGTCCCGCGGGAGACCGTAGAACGCCACTGCCGCGGCATTGGCGTCGACGATGGCGAGCGACGTCGCGTCGATGACCAGCTGCATCGCCGCGCTGTGCTCGAACAGCTCGCGGTAGCGCGCCTCGCTCTCGCCGAGCGCCTGCTGGGCGCGCACGCGCTCGGTGACGTCGAGGGACATGACGAGCGCGCCGACGATGCTGCGCGTCGCGTCGTAGAGGGGAGCCATCGTCACGTCGAGCACGAGCGCTTCCCCCGTGGCAGGGTCGGCGAGGGCGAAGTCGAGTCCCCCCATCACCTCCCCTTCCAGCACGCGAAGCACGAGCTTGTGCCAATCGGACCCGAGAAAGCCGGGAAAGAGCTCCTCGGTCGTGCGACCCAGCGCCTGCTCGCGGCCGATGCCCGTGTTGCGCTCGGCGCGCGGGTTCCATTCCGTCTGCCGCAGCTCGCGGTCGAAGGCGACGATCGACGCCGGCGACGTGTCGACGAGGCTCCGCAGGAAGGCACGATCGTCGCGCTGGGCGCGCTCCGCCCGCGCCCGCTCGGTGACGTCGAGGGCCAGCATGGCGCCGCCCACGACGCGTCCCGCGGGGTCGCGGAGTGGAAGGAAGGTGGCGTCGTAGCATCGCTCCGCGCCCGGCGCGCCGTACCACCGCTCGTGGACCTCGACGAGCTCGCCGGTGAGCGCGCGCTCGTAGTCGCGCAGGATCTGGGTACCGACGAAGTCGGGAAAGACGTCGAGCAGCAGCCGGCCGACGACGTCGGCGCGAGCGACGCCACTGTTACGCTCGGCGCGGCGGTTCCACTCGGTGATGCGGAGGTCCGCGTCGAAGCCGACGAGGCCGAACGGCGCGGCGTCGATCACGGTGCGGAGGAGGATCTCCGCGCTGGATGCGTGACCGGCGCCGCCGGGGGGGATGTCGTCCGGCGCGATCGACGCCGGGGGAGAAGGGTTCGTCGGGTTCGTATCGCGTCGCCGCGCTCAGCCCCAGCGAGGCGCCTCGTCGGGGTTGATGCCTAACGTCAGCTTCGCGCAGAGCTCGTGGGTGAGCGCCGAGTTGGCCGGGTGGATGCGGCCGAGCCGTGCGTCGCGGAAGAGCTGCTCGAAGGGACCGCGCTTGAATATCCCGAAGCCTCCCGCGAGGTCGAGCGCCCTGTCGACGACCTTCCATGCGCCCTCGACCGCGTGGTACTTCGCGGCGACGATCTTCACCACCCAGCCCGCCCCGTACTGCACGCCCTCCGAGTACTCGCGCGCGACCTGGTTGAGGTGCGGCTCGATCCCCTCGAGCTCGATCACCATCTCGGCGACGCCGTGCTGCGCCTCGGCGTGATAGCACATCGGCCGCGAGAGAGCGAGCGACGTCTTCTTCTTGAGGCCCTCGACGGTGAGGTCGAGCGCGCGGCGCGCCATGCCGCAGTAGATGTTGCCGAAGCCGAGCAGCGCCCAGGCGAAGACGCCGAGCACGAAGCCGTCGACGCCGGCCGCGCCGGCGGGGACGATGCGCGCGATGTACTTGTC
>DATAIS010000331.1:0-2102 GCA_036262535.1 Gemmatimonadaceae bacterium
TAGTCCATCACCGAGCCGCGCTCGTAGGTGGATGCGATGTAGTTGTGGGCGAGGCCTAACGTGTGGCCGATCTCGTGCGCCGTCACCTGGCGGATGCGGGCGAGTACGAAGTGCGTGTCGGCCGCGGCCTCGTCGGCGCCCATCAGCCCCGCGTAGAGGTTGTAGTCCGTGCGGTTGCGGTGGCTGTCCATCCGCGCCATGCCTTTGATGATTTCGCCGGTCCGCGGGTCGGCGATCGCGCTGCCTAACGACCAGCCACGCTCGTTGCGGTTCACCCACTGCACGACGTTGTAGCGCACGTCCATCGGGTCGGCGTCCTCGGGGAGGAGCTCGACCTTGAAGCCGCCGGTGAGCCCCGCCTTGTCGAACGCCTCCTCCCACCACTTCGCTCCCTCGAGCGTCGCCGAGAGGAGCGGCTCGGGAATGCCGCGGTCGACGTAGTAGCGGATCGGGTTCGCGATCGGCGACGTCGGATCGGCGGGGTTCGTGCGCACGAGCCGGTGACGGGAGATCCAGCGCTGCTCGAGCGGCGCCTGGATCGGCTGCGCGAAGTCGCGGAAGCTGATGCCGAAGAACCCGACGCGAGGGTCGAGCGCGCGCGGCACGTACCCGGGCGCGGGAAGTGGCATCAGCGAGACGTGCTGCCGCAGTGTGAAGGCGCGCCCGTCGGGGACGATCTGGCCGACGATGCGCCCCGGACGGCCCGTCGTGGCGAAGGTGAGGGCGACGTCGATCTCGGTGTTGCGCGGGAAGGCGCGCGTCCGATCGACCACGATGCTCGAGCGGTCGCGCGCGATCGAGTAGCTCCCCTGGTTGCTCGACGAAAGGGTGCCCGCGACGTCGTTCCAGTCTCCCATCACGAAGTCGGTCGCGTCAACGAGCATTCGCCCGCCCTCGACCGTCACGAGTGGGAGCGCGGCGACGGTGCTCGGCGGAAAGGACTCGGCGACGGTGCGCGCATGCGCGGGGTTGTCGCTCGCGCCGCGGTAGCTCCAGTTCTCGAGCACGACGAGGACGCGTTCGCCGCTCCGCTCGAACCGCGCGACCTGCGCGCCCGCGTCGCCGCCGCGGTCGATGCCGATCGGATTGGAGCCGAGCCCCGTTGCCTGCGTGACGACGAAGAGCGCGCGCAGCGAGTCCTGGGGGAGCTCGAGGTAGAGCTTCCCCTTCGCGGCGTCGATGTGCACGGGAATCCAGCCGTCGCGATGGATCATCCCCGCGGTCCGGGCGATGATCGTCGCCCCCGAGGCGACGGAGGTCGTGGACGGTGAGGGCGCAGCGTTCCCGGTGGGGCGCTGCGTAGCGCAGGCGGAGAGGAGGGCGCCGGCGGCCGGCGCGAGCAGACCAAGACGAAGATTCATGGGCATGATGATGCCTTGTTGGCCCCTCGCACGCCACGCCGCGGCCTTGCGAGACTGCCGCGGCGGTCACATGGTCTTGCCGTGAGTCGAAACGACGAACCCGAAGCCCGAAGACCATGTTCGACGACGCGCGCTACGAGCGCATGACCTACCGCCGCTGCGGGCGCAGCGGCCTCCAGCTGCCGGCGATCTCGCTCGGGCTCTGGCACAACTTCGGCGACGAGGACGACCCCGTCGGAAGAGGTCGCGCGATTCTCCGCCGCGCGTTCGACCTGGGCATCACGCACTTCGACCTCGCGAACAACTACGGGCCGCCCTACGGCTCGGCGGAGTCGAACTTCGGCCGCATCCTGGCCGAGGACTTCCGTCCGTACCGGGACGAGCTCGTGATCTCGACCAAGGCGGGGTACGACATGTGGCCCGGGCCGTACGGCGAGTGGGGCTCCCGCAAGTACCTGCTCGGCTCGCTGGACCAGAGCCTGGCCCGGATGGGCCTGGACCACGTCGACATCTTCTACTCACATCGCTTCGACCCGGAGACCCCGCTCGAGGAGACGATGGGTGCCCTCGCGCACGCCGTGCGCGCGGGCAAGGCGACGTACGCCGGCATCTCCTCGTACTCCGCGGAGCGCACCCGCGAGGCGGCGGCGCTGCTGCGGGACATGGGCGTCCCGCTGCTGATCCACCAGCCGTCGTACTCGATGCTCAACCGCTGGGTGGAGGACGGCGACCCCTCGCTGC
>DATAIS010000332.1:0-27585 GCA_036262535.1 Gemmatimonadaceae bacterium
AGGTCGTGAGCCTCGTGCAGGGCATGCGCAGGGACGCGAAGTTCCACGTCAGCGACCGCATCCGCATGTGGCTGACCGGAACCGAGGAGGTGACGGCGGCCGTTCGCGAGCATCGCGACTGGATCGCCGGAGAGGTCCTGGCCCGCGACGTCGTCACCGGCGACGTCCCGGGCGCGAGCTACGACGCGGTGGGAGAGTTCGACCTCGATGGGTCGACGGTCCGCATCGCCCTGACCAGGGAAGCGTGAGCATGGCCAGTTCCGCCGGCGCGAACGCGGGCGCCAAGAAGCCCTCGAAGCCGATGTCCAAGAAGCACCTCGCGCACTTCGAGAAGCGCCTCCTCGAGGAGCGCGCGCGCGTGATCAAGGAGCTCGGCCACCATGGCGAGACGTTCGGCATCAGCCAGACGGAGTCGGACGGCGACCTGGGCGCCTACTCGTTCCACATGGCCGACCAGGGCACCGACGCGATGGAGCGCGAAAAGGCGTTCCTCTTCGCGAGCCAGGAGGGCCGTTTCCTCTGGCACATCGACGAGGCGCTGCGCCGCATCTACCGCTCGCCGGAGACCTTCGGCAAGTGCCACAGCTGCGGCGACGACATCGACTTCGACCGCCTCGACGCGCTTCCGCACGCGCGGCTCTGCATCGGCTGCAAGCAGCGCGAGGAAGATGGAAAGAAGTCTGCCTAACGCCTTCCTCTTCTGGCCGGTGGTGGCGGTCGTCCTCGCCGCCGACGTCGTGACCAAGGCGATCGCGGTGACCGCACTCGCGCCACAGCTCATCGCGCACGAGGTGATCGGCGAGGTCGTGCAGCTCACGCTCGTGTACAACCCGGGCGCGGCGTTCGGCATCCACGTCGGCCCGTACTCGCGGATCGTCTTCAGCGTCCTCACCGTCGTCGCCCTGACCATCCTCTGGCGGTTGTTCCGTGCGACGTCCCCTGGCGACCAGCGGCGGACGCTCGCCCTGGCGCTCGTCACCGCGGGCGCGGTCGGCAACCTGATCGACCGCATCCGCTCGCCGCGCGGCGTCGTCGACTTCATCGACATCGGCATCGGCACCCATCGCTGGCCGACCTTCAACATCGCCGACGTCGCCGTCACGAGCGGCGCGCTTCTCCTCGCTGTCGTCCTCTGGCGGGAGGATCGCGCGCGGGAGCATGCGGAGCGTGTCGCGGCCGGCACGCCCCCTGCCGGGTCGGCACCACTCGTCGTCCCTCGCTCCGGAGAGTCGGCCTGAACGCGATCATTCGACCGGCCTTCTGGCTGACGGCACTCGTCACCGTCGCGGCCGACATCACGACCAAGCGTCTCGCGCTCGCCCAGCTCGAGTACGGGGTGCCGCACAACGTGCTCGGCGACTTCCTGCGCTTCACCCTCGTCTTCAACCGCGGGGCGGCGTTCGGGACCCACGTCGGGGACGCGTCGCGCTGGGTCTTCACCGGCCTCGCGCTCGTCATTCTCGGCGTCCTGACGCGCATGGCCTGGCAGTCCGAGCCGGGCGACTGGGCGAAGCTCTTCGCGCTCGGCCTCGTCTGCGGCGGGGCGATCGGCAACCTGATCGACCGCCTGCGCTGGGCGAGCGGCGTCGTCGACTTCATCGACGTCGGGCTCGGCGCCCACCGCTTCTGGGTCTTCAACCTCGCCGACTCGGCGGTGAGCGTCGGGGCCGTGCTGCTGGTGCTGCTGCTCTGGGCGGAAGACCGGCGCGCCGCGCGAGCGGGCCGTCCAGCGACGTGAGCGACGAGCCCCCCGCATCCCCGGCTCGCCATCGCCTCGAGGTCGGCGCCGCCGAGGACGGAGGGGTTCGTCTGGACAGCTACGTCGCCCGCTCGCTCGACCAGTCGCGGACCCAGGCCGCGACCCTCATCGCCAACGGACATGTGACTGTGAACGGCCGGCGCGAGCGGGCGAGCTACCGCGTCGAGCCGGGCGACCGGATCGTGGTCGAGATCCCGCCGCCCCCCCGGAGGGCGGTCGTCCCCGAGTCCATCCCCCTCGACATCGTTCTCGAGGACGACGACCTGCTGGTCGTCAACAAGCCCGCCGGGATGGTGGTCCACCCCGCGCCCGGGAACTGGTCGGGAACCCTCGTCAACGCCCTCAAGGGGCGGGGCGGGGAGCTGTCGAGCGCCGCGGGGGAGGACCGGGAGGGGATCGTCCACCGGTTGGACAAGGACACCAGCGGGCTCCTCCTCGTGGCCAAGACGGACCGCGCCCACCGGGCCCTCGGGGCGGCCATGGCGGCCCGCCGGATCGTGCGCCGGTACGCCGCATTGTCATGGGGACATCTCGACCGTGACTCCGTCTCGGTCGATGGTCCCATAGGACGTGATCCACGAGACCGAACGCGCATGGCAATCGTCAGTACTGGGCGAGCCGCACGGACGGATTTCACCCGTCTGGCGCGGTTCGATTCGGTGGATCTGCTGCGCGCGCACCTGCATACCGGACGCACGCATCAGATCCGCGTCCACCTCGCGTCGATCGGTCATCCCGTTGTCGGCGACGACACCTACGGGGGCGGGGGTGGGCGGCGGTTGGTGGCGTTGCCGGCGCGGCGGCATTTCCTGCACGCGGCGTGGCTGCGCTTCCGGCACCCGGTGACCGACGCCGCGATCGATCTGCGTGCACCGCTTCCCGCGGATCTCGCGCATTCGCTCGCGGTGGTTGCCGGCGACGCGGCATTGCACGGTCACCCGGACCTCCTCGAGCACTTTGGCTTCTACCGCGACGATCGATGAGCCGTTGACCGCGCCCTCGCAGCAGGGGGCGCGGGTGCTCCTGTTCTCCGTCGGCGAGCAGGTCTACGGCTGCGACATCGGAGCCGTCCGCGAGATCATCCCGCAGCGCCCGGCGACCCGCCTTCCGGGCGCACCGCCCTTCGTCACCGGTCTGATCAACCTCCGCGGCACGATCGTCACGGTGCTCGATCTCGGCCGGCGGCTGGAGCGGACCACGGGCGCGCGCGCCGACGGTTCGGTGATCCTCTGTGAAGTGGGAACGAAGCTCGTCGGCCTCGCGGTCGACGAGGTGATGGATGTGCGGCCGCTCGCCGAAGCGGCGGTCGAAGCGGCGAGCGCCGATCAGGCGCGCGGCGGAGTGGTACGCGGCATGGCCCGGCTCGATGCCGAGCGCGTGGTGGTGCTGCTGGACGTGATCGTACTCGCTCGACAGGCACTGCTCTAAACCCGAGGGACAACGTGAGTCATACGGTTCTGATCTGCGACGACGCCATCTTCATGCGGACGATGGTGGGCGACATCCTCAGCCAGGCGGGCTTCGAGATCGTCGGCGAGGCGGAGACCGGGCTGCAGGCGGTCGAGAAGTACAAGCAGCTGCGTCCCGACCTCGTGACGATGGACATCGTGATGCCGGACATGGGCGGGATCGACGCCGTCCGCGAGATCACGAAGTTCGATCCGAACGCCAAGGTCCTGATGTGCAGCGCGATGGGCCAGCAGGCGCTGGTCGTCGAAGCCATCCAGGCGGGCGCGAAGGACTTCGTCGTGAAGCCGTTCCAGCCAAGCCGGGTGCTCGAAGCCGTCCAGCGCGTGCTCGGCTGAGCGCGCGTCCTTCGACCGCTCCGCAGACACCCGCCGCCCGGCCCCCAGGTGGACACCTCGCGTTACGCCGAGCTGTTCCTGACCGAGAGTCAGGAGCACCTGTCGGCGATCAACCATGCGCTCCTCGAGCTGGAGCGCGCTCCCGACTCTTCGGAGCCGGTGAACGCGCTCTTTCGTGCCGTCCACACGATCAAGGGGATGAGCGCGACGATGGGGTACGCGGCGGTCGCCGAGCTCGCGCACGAGCTGGAGACGCTGCTCGACCAGCTCCGTCGTGGCAGCCGCCCGGTGACCCCGGAGGTTACGGACGCGCTGTTCACCGCGGCCGACACGCTCGAGGTGGCGGTCGGTCTCTCCGTCGGGGGTCGGCAGGGCGAGATCGATGTCGCGGGTCCGCTCGAGCGGCTCCGTTCCCTCGACCCCAGCGGCGCCGCGGCGCAGGGGAGGGCGACACCGCGCGCATCGGTGCCCGTGCCGATCACCGCGATCGCCGCCGACTGGCAGGCGCCCGCGCCGCCCGGTGCCGGGATCGTCGTCCGCGTCCGCATCGCGCCCGATGCGCCGCTGCGTGGCGTCCGCGCCTTCATGGCCATCCAGGCCGCGCGGGACCTCGGCGGGGTCGGGGCGGTCGAGCCGTCGATCGCGGATTTGCAGGAAGACCGCTTCGGAGCCGACTTCGCGTTCCGACTCGTCAGCGACAGGCCTCACAGCGAGATCTCGCAGGTCCTCGCCGCGCTCGGCGACGTGCAGGAGGTCTCGATCGAGAGCGACGCGGCCGCCGCGGCGGCCGCGGCCTCGCGGGCGGCGAGCGGGAAGGGCAACGGCAGCGCCCCCGCGCCACGCGCCGCGCGCAATGTGCGCATCGACCTGCGCCGGCTCGACAACCTGATGAACCTGATCGGCGAGCTCGTGATCACCCGCGGCCGGCTCACGCAGATCGCCGCCGGGCTCGAGAACCCGGCGCTCGACGAGACGCTGACGCAGGCGTCGCGACTCATCAGCGATCTCCAGGACGAGATCATGACGAGCCGGATGGTGCCCGTGTGGCAGGTCTTCGACCGCTTCCCACGCCTCGTCCGCGACGCCGCCCGCACGTTAGGCAAGCAGATCGACTTCTCGATCGAGGGGAAGGAGATCGAGCTCGATCGCTCGCTGCTCGATGAGATCGGTGACCCGGTCGTGCACCTCCTGCGCAACGCGATCGACCACGGCATCGAGCCGCCGGAGGTTCGCCGCGCCGCCGGCAAGCCGGCCGAGGGACGGCTCTCCCTCGCCGCGATGCGCGACCGGTCGGCGATCGTCATCCGCGTCACCGACGACGGCCGGGGGATCGACCGCGACCGCGTGCTGCGCAAGGCGCGCGAGGCCGGGCTCGTCGAGCCGTCACGCGCGGAGCTCAGCGACGACGAGCTCATTCGCCTCATCTCGCGCCCCGGCTTCTCCACCGCCGAGCAGGTGACCGACATCTCGGGGCGCGGCGTCGGCATCGACGCCGTGCAGACGCGCGTCCGCGCGCTCGGCGGGTCGGTCGAGATCCGCTCGGTGCCGAAGCAGGGCACGACGGTGACGGTGCGCCTGCCGCTCACTCTCGCGATCGTCCGGGCGCTCCTCGCCCGCGTCGGCGAGGAGCTCTACGCGATCCCGATGACGCACGTCAACGAGACCGTGGAGCTGAAGACGGTGCGGCAGCAGCGGGTGAAGGGACGGGAGGTTCTCGTGCTGCGCGAGGAGGTGCTCCCGCTCGTGAAGATGCGCCACGTGATGGGACTTCCCGAGGCGCAGGTGAAGTCGCCGCAGGTGATCGTGCTCGAGATGGGGGAGCGCCGTTCCGGGCTCATCGTCGACGAGCTCGCGGGACAGCAGGAGATCGTGGTGAAGCAGTTCGACGGAGTGCGCGGCGGGCTCGCGCTCTTCAGCGGTGCGACCATCCTCGGCGACGGCGCCCCGGCGCTCATCGTCGACGTCAGCAGTCTGCTCTGAGGCCATCATGGAAGACATTCGTTCGTTGAAGGCGATTCAGCTCGACGCGCTCCGCGAGGTCGCGAACATCGGCGCCGGTCACGCGGCGACGGCGCTGTCGCAGATGACCGGCGGCACGATCATGATCAGCGTGCCGACGATCAACATCGCGCGCCTGGAGGAGGTGCCGCCCCAGGTCTCGGGGCCGGAGGAGCCGGTCGCCGCGGTGCTCATGCACATGCTCGGCGACCTCACCGGCCGCACGCTCCTCGTCTTCCCGAAGCCGACGGCGATCCGGCTCTCGGAGATGATGCTGCGCCGCGCGCAGGGCAGCTCCACCGACCTCGGGGAGCTGGAGCAGTCGGCGATCAAGGAGGCGGGCAACATCCTGAGCGGCGCGTACATGAATGCGCTCAGCGACTTCATGGGGCTCATGCTGCTCCCCTCGCCGCCGAGCCTCGCGGTGGACATGTCGGATGCGGTGCTCACCACCGCCTACCTGCAGTTCGGCACCGACCGCGACTACGTGTTCTGCGTCGAGAGCGAGTTCCACCTCCAGGACATCGGCGAGCGGCTGCGCGGGTTCTTCCTCCTGCTGCCGGACTACGCGTCGCTTCAGGCGATCCTGAAGGCCGTCCGCGTCGCCTGACCACGCCACGGTCCGCATGTCTCGCGCGCTGACCTCCGAGCGCGACCGCGACGTCCTGCGGTCGTTCGCGCGACGCATCGATCCGTCGGACGCGGGCGCACACAACAACCTCGGCGTCCTCTATTACAACAAGGGGCTCTACGACGAGGCGGTGGGCGCGTTCATGCGCGCGCTCGAGCTCGACCCGAAGATGCAGGTCGCCCAGCGCAACCTGGAGATCGGGTATTTCACGACCGGCTACTACGACCGCCGCGTCGCCGAGCTGCGCGAGAAGCTGCGCGCCCGGCCCTCGGACCGCGACGCGCGCTGGGAGCTGGGCCGCGCCTACTCGCTCGTCGGTCACCTCCCCGAGGCGATCGCCGAGTTCACCGAGCTGCTGCGCCACCACACGAACGACCTCGCCGCGATCGTGCAGCTCGGGCTCGCCGAGAAGGCCGGAGGTGACCTCGAAAAGGCGCAGGGCTGGTTCGAGAAGGCGCTCGCCATCGACCCGAGCAGCTCGGTGGTGCACTTCTACATCGGCGAGGTCACCTACAACCGCGGCCTCAATGACGAAGCGCTCTCGAACCTGAAGCGCGCGATCGAGCTCAATCCGGACAACCCGGACGCGCATTACCTGATGGGCTTCGTGCTCGGCGACATGGGCCGGCACGAGGAGGCGAAGGTCGCGACGAAGCGCGCGATCCAGCTCAACCCCACCCTCTCACGCGCGCAGGCGAATCTCTCGCTCGAGCAGGCCGGGAGAAGCGAGGACGTCGCACGGGCGATGAAGCTCACGCCGGTGCGTCCGACGCCGGCGCAGATGGAGGTGAGCGAGGGAACGCTCGCGCACTTCAACCTCGGTCTCGCCTTCCGGCAGAAGGGGTACTACAGCGAGGCGCTGCGCGAGTATCGCATGGCGCTCGACCGCGGCGAGGAAGAGGAGCTCGTCCTCCAGGCGATGGCGGAGGTCCACCTCCTGAAGAAGGAGGTGAACGCGGCGATCGAGCTCTACGAGCGCCTGCTCCAGACGCGGACGACGAGCCCCAAGCTCTGGAACGAGCGCGGCATCGCCCTCCACCAGGACGGGCGCTTCGCCGAGGCCGCGGAGAGCTATCGCAACGCGATCACCGCCGATCCCGAGTACGCGCTCGCGTACAACAATCTCGGCGTCGCCGCCTACCACACCGGCGACACCGAGTACGCGATCGAGGCTTTCCGTCGCGCGCTCGACGTGCAGCCGACGTTCAACAAGGCGCGGCTCAACCTCGCGCTCCTGCTCTTCAAGCTGAAGCGGCTGCAGCTCTCGCTCGAGGCGTTCCGCCAGGTGCTGTCGTCGGAGCCCGAGCACCCGGTGGCGTGGAATGGCATCGGACTCGTGCTCGGCGACCTCAGGAAGTTCGAGGACGCGCGCAACGCGTTCGCGCGCGCCGTGCAGTCGAAGCCCGAATACGCGGAGGCGCACTACAACCTCAGCTTCACGCTCTCGAACCTCGGCGACTTCGACGGTGCGCTCCGGGAGACGAAGCGCGCCCTCGAGCTCGACCCGTACTACGTCCCGCAGAAGTTCGAGCTCGCGATCGACCTCGAGTACGAGGATCCCCAGCTCTCGATCGCGCCCGATCTTGGCGGCGCCGAGCGGCAGACGGAGTCGGTCGAGGAGTTCGCCTTCGATCCGCGGCTGCTCGACTCGCTCTTCACGGAGCTCTCGCCGACGCCATCGTCCGCGCCCGCGGTCGCGGAGACCGATCCGTACGCCATGGCGTCGGACTACCTGAGCAAGGGTCTCTACGACCGCGCCGCGGCCGAGGCGAGTCGTGCCCTCTCCCGGGGGGCGCCGCGCGCGGAGGGACTCACCCTGCTCGGCGACGTCTTCGCGCGGCAGGGCCTGCACGGTGAGGCGCTCGAGCGCTACCGCGAGGCCCGGCTCGAGAACCCGGAGTTTCCGCGTGCGTTGCGCGGCGAAGCGAAGGCATTGCTCATGCTCAACCGCGGCCGCGAAGCGCGCCCCGTCGCGGAGCAGCTGCTCTTCATGTCGCCGACCGACGTCGACGTGCTCATGCTCGCCGCGAGCGCCCGCGCCGACGCCGGAGACCCGGCCGCGGCGCTCGAGGTGCTCGACGCGGCGCGCAAGACGGCACCGGCCCGCTCCGACGTCCACAGGCAGACGGGCGACATCCTCCGCTCGCTCGGCGACAACGAGAGCGCGATCGCGTCGTACCGCCACGCGCTCGAGCTCGACCCCGACTTCGCGGTCGTGCGCTACGAGCTCGCGCGCGTGCTCGCGGCGAAGGGAATGATCAAGGAAGCCGAGAGCGAGCTCCTCGCCGCGCTCGACGCCGTGCCGACGTACGCCGAGGCGACGCTCGAGCTGGCGAGGCTGCGCCGCCGCACCGGCGCGCCGAAGGAGGCGCTCGAGCTCCTCATCGAGCTGATGCAGCGCGATCCCTACCACTTCGACGCGCTGCTCGCGCTCGGCGAGACGCTCTACGAGCTGGGGCGCAAGTCCGACGCGGCGACGGCGTTCAAGCGCGTGCGTCGCTTCGACGCGTCGCACGTCGGCGCGCTCTACTTCGAGGGAGTGCTGCTCGCCGAGCAGCATCGCTATCGCGAGGCGATCGAACGGTGGCAGAAGGTGATCGAGCTCGAGCCGGGAGGCGACTACTCGCGCCGCGCGCGCCGCGACGCGCGCACGGCCGCCGATCTCCAGCACATCTTCAGCGCGCGGGACACTGCCGCGGCGGGGGCCTGAGCCATGGCGATCGAAGGACCGCTTCGCGAGCTCGGCATCCACGACGTCTTCCAGCTCCTCGACCTGAGCCGGAAGACGGGCGCGCTGCGCGTGACGTCGGAGCTGCGGGACAACGAGGGCACCGTCTTCTTCGACTCGGGGCGGGTGATCCACGCCAGCATCCGCAGCAACCCGCAGCCGCTCGGCGCGGCACTGCTGCGCGCGGGCAAGATCACCGAGGATGACCTCGAGCATGCACGCGGCGAGCAGCGCGAGCGCATGGAGCCGACGCGGCTCGGCGACGTGCTGATCGAGCTCGGTGCGATCACGCCGCGCGAGCTGGAGCGGCACGTGCGCCAGCAGATCGAGGCGGTGGTGTTCGAGCTGATGTCGTGGCGCGAGGGATTCTTCTCGTTCGAGGAGCGTGCCGTCGCCGACGCGCCGTCCGAGGCGGCGATCCGGATCAGCACGGAGTCGCTGCTGATGGAGGGTGCGCGGCGCATCGACGAGTGGTCGCGGATCGCGGACAAGGTCCCGCACCTTGGCGTGGTGCCGGTGCTCGCGCCGGTGGACGAGAACCATCCGACGCTGCTCGACCTGCTTCCCAACGAGTGGGCGGTGCTCGCGCTCATCGACGGCGAGAGCGACCTGCGCGCGATCGCCGGCGCGCTCGGGCAGAGCGAGTTCGACGTCGCGAAGATCATGTACGGCCTCGTCTCGACCGGCGTCGTCGCGCTGCACCAGCCGGAGAAGGGCGCTGCAGCGCGCGTCCAGGACCCGGGGCCCTTCATCCAGCGCGCCGGCGCGGCGCTCGCGATCGGACGCGTCGACGAGGCGCTGGAGGAAGCACGCGGCGCGATCGCCGCCGATCCGCAGAGCGCGCAGGCGCGGCTGCTCGCCGCGCGCGCGCTCGGCCGGCTGGGACGCGCCGCGGATGCGGTGGAGGAGCTGAAGCGCGCCGCGGCCGCCGACCCGCTCCACGCCGATGTGCATCTCGAGCTCGGATACGCGTGCGCGCGTCGGGGCGAGCATGCGGCGGCGGTGGCGGCGTGGGACCAGTACCTCAAGCTGCATCCAGGCGGCGCCGCGGCCGATCGTGTTCGCGGGGCGATGGAAGCCGCGATGCGTCTCTACAACCTGATCGAGGCGCATCTCGGTGTCTGACGAGATCCGCCGCCTCAGCGACGAGCTGGCCCGCGACCCGGGGAGCCTCGTCTTCCTCCCCCTCGGCGAGAAATTGCGTCGGCAGGGGCAGCTCGACCTCGCCCTGAAGGTGGCGGTGCGCGGGCTCGAGCGGCATCCGCACAACGCCGACGCCCACGACCTGCTCGCGCGGATCGCCGTCGATCGCGGCGAGCTCCAGCGCGCCTTCGACGAGTGGGACATGGTACTGCGCTTCTCGCCGGCACATGCCGGCGCGAAGAAGGGGATGGGGTTCGTCTGCTTCCGCCAGGGGAAGCTGGCGGACGCGGAGCGGTATCTCTCCGAGGCGATCGAGCTCGATGCCACCGACCAGAGCGCGGTGGCGGCGCTGGCGCACGTGCGCCTGAGGCTTGGCCGTTCTCCAGCCGAGGTGGCGAGTGCGGCCCCGCCGGGCTCGGGAAGCCCCGCGAGCGCGTACCCGCCGCTGCCACCACGGCGCAGCGGGGAGGCGGTGGCGCGCGGCAGTGGTCAGACGGCGGCGCGCGAGGCAGCGGAGCCGGCGTGGCTGCTCGAATCGATCCGCAATGCGCCGCAGCCTCAGCCCGAGGCCCCGCCGGAGCCGGTGCTCGACCCGACCGAGCGGGCCGCGCTCTCGCGCAATCCGCGCGCGCTCTTCGCCGACCTGATCGGCGAGGCCGACCAGACCGCGCTCCTCCTCGACGCGGACGGCTTCGTCCTCGCCGGCGCGTACCTGTCCGGCGACGGGCGCGACGTCGCGCAGGAAGTCGGCGCGGAGCTGAGCGGTGTCAGCGACGAGGCGCAGCGCGCGATGCGGCACTTCGACCTCGGGAGCTGGACGTCGATCGTCGTCGAGACCCAGGTCGCGACGATCGCGCTCGCACCGGGCCCGCGCGACGGGCTGCTCCTCGTCGCCGCCGACGGGGCGATGCCGTTAGGCATGGTACGCCGCTTCCTCGACCGCTGCGCCGCGCGGGCGCGCGCCTTCGTCGGAGGGATGCGATGAGCGCGGCCTTCGGCGAGGTGCTCGCGACCCTCACGCGCCAGCGCGGGGTGGTCGGAAGCATGATCGTGAGCGAGAGCGACGGCATCATCGTCGACTCGAACCTCCAGGTGGGCGTGCGGGGGACGGTCTTCGCCGCGCTCGCGGCGTCGCTCTATCGCAAGGCGCGACTCTCGTCGGAGGCGGCGGGCCTCGGCGCCGCGACGTTCGTCCAGCTCGAGGCCGAACGGGGGCGCATCTGCGCCGTCGGCCGGGGCGACCTGATGGTCGTCACGGTCGCGGAGTCGCGCGCCAACGTCGGCCTGATCCGCGTCGAGATGCTGCGCGCGGCACACGTCCTCGAGCGGGAGGGGCGATGACCGTCGCCGTCGTCGAGGGCTGGGTCGAGGAGCCGCTCAAGCGGTTCGTCGCCGACGCGCGCGTCCGGCTCGCGCTGCTGCTCCACACGAGCGGCCAGGTCATCGCGCAGTCGGGGTTCACGCGCGCCGTGGACGTGATGTCGGCGTGCGCGCTCGCGGCGGCGATCCACGCCTCGTCGGCGGAGCTCGGGAAGCAGCTCGAGGGCCGGCCGTTCAATGGACTCCATCACGCCGGCAAGTCGCGGCAGATCTTCCTCGCGCCGGCCAGGACGGCGGCCGGCATGTACATCTTCCTCACCGTCTTCGACCAGGAAAGCTCGCTCGGCCTGGTGCAGCTCTACTTCACCGAATTCGCGTCGCGCCTCGCCGAGGCCGCACCCGCTCCGGGTGCGACTCCGGTCGTCCTCCCCGAGAACTTCGAGGGGGACCTCAACCGCAACCTGGCCGTCCTCTTCGGACGCGCCTAACGACCGCCGCCCGTGTCACTCGTCAACTACGCCACGCGCGAGATCACGTGCAAGCTCGTCTACTACGGCCCTGGGCGGTCGGGGAAGACGACGAACCTGCACTACATCTACGGGCAGGTGCCTGAGGACCGGAAGGGGAAGATGGTGTCGCTCGCGACGCAGACCGACCGCACCCTCTTCTTCGACTTCCTGCCGCTCGACCTCGGCCAGATCTCGGGCTTCACGACGAAGTTCCAGCTCTACACCGTGCCGGGGCAGGTCTACTACCAGACGACGCGCAAGCTCGTGCTCCAGGGCGCGGACGGCGTCGTCTTCGTCGGCGACTCGCAGGCGCGGCAGCTCGACGAGAACATCGAGAGCATGCAGGACCTGCACGCGAACCTCGCCGAGCAGGGGATCGATCCGCGCGCGATCCCGCTCGTGATCCAGTACAACAAGCAGGACCTGCCGTCGGACCTGATCCTCAGCGTCCCGGAGCTCGAGGACGCCCTCAACTTCTGGGGCGCGCCTCATTTCGCCGCCGACGCGCTGCACGGCCATGGCGTCTTCGAGACGCTGCGCGGCATCTCGGAGCTGGTCCTGAAGAAGCTGAGCGCGGGGGCGGGGAGCCGGTAGTGCAGCCCGACACGCGCTTCCGGTTCGACGGCTTCGTCGTCGGCGCGGGCAACCGCCTCGCCGTCGCCGCGGCGCACGCCGTCGCGGAAGGACCGGGCGCGGCCTACAACCCGCTCTTCATCTACAGCGCGTCGGGTCTCGGCAAGACGCACCTCATCGGCGCGATCGGCAACCACGCGAAGCAGATCGCCCCCTCGCTCCAGGTCGAGTACGTCACGCTCGACGACTTCATGGAGCAGCTGCACGCCGCGATCTCGATCGGGCAGACGTCGAGCTTCACGCAGCGCTACCAGCACGTGGACATCCTGCTCATCGACGACGTCCAGTTCCTCACCGGCCGGCGCGAGACGCAGACGGAGCTGCTGCGCCTCTTCAACGCGCTCCAGGGAAGCGGGCGGCAGATCGTGATGACGAGCGACCGCCCGCCGTCGGAGATCGCCGACGTCGACGAGCGGCTCGTGACGCGCCTCGCGGGCGGGCTCATCGTCGACATCGGCGCGCCCGACTACGAGACCCGCGCCGCGATCCTCCGCGCGAAGTGCGAGGAGCGCAACGTCGCCCTGCGCCCGAACGTGCTCGACGAGCTGGCGAAGACCGAGTACACCAACGTCCGCGAGCTCCAGGGCGCCCTCAATCGCGTCATCGCGCAGCAGCAGCTCGGCGGCACGCAGATCCGCACCGACCAGGTGCGCATCGTGCTCGGCGATCCCGTCCCCGCGTGGCGCGCGCCGACGCCGGCGAAGCAGGCCGGCGGCGAGTACCTGAGCTTCCTCTCCGACGTCGCGAACGTCGTCGCGCAGAACGTCGAAGGCTGGAAGGTGCGCATCAGCGAGGCGATCGCCTACTGGCAGGGGGAAGGGTACCGCACCGCGGTGCTCGAGCGCGCGCTCTCGATGAAGAAGGCGCCCGACATCGAGGGACTGCTCGCGATGTACAGCGCGGCGGTGGACACGCTGCGCGCGCTCGAGACGGAAGCGACCGCGCTCGATTCCGCGCTCGGCGGGCACGACGTCTTCCGCGACCCCGAGCGGGTGAAGGAGGCGCAGGAGGTGGTGCGCCGCGCCAGCGTCGGCGAGCTGCCGCCGCCGGGCCCGTCGAGCGGTTTCACCCGCGCCGGCTTCGAGGTCAGCCCCTCGAACCAGCTCGCCGTGCGCGCCGCCGACACCGTCTCACAGGAGCCGGGCGGCCGCTACAACCCGCTCTTCCTCTACGGGCCGAGTGGCGTCGGCAAGACGCACCTCGCGAACGCGATCGGCAACGAGATCATGGAGGCGAGTGGCGGCGCGATCACGGTCTCGTTCGTGACGACGCAGGCGTTCATCGACGAGCTGATCGCGGCGCTCCAGGAAGGGTCGCTCGAGCGCTGGCGGCAGCGCTACAAGTCGGCCGGCGCGCTGATCATCGACGACGTGCAGTTCCTCGTCGCGAAGGAGCGGACGCAGGAGGAGCTCTTCAACATCTTCAACGTCCTTCACGCCGACGGAAAGCAGATCGTACTCACCAGCGACCGCGAGCCGAAGGAGCTCGAGGGGCTCGAGGAGCGGCTGCGGTCGCGCTTCGAGGGCGGGCTGGTGGCCGGGATCCTCGCCCCCGACCGGACGCTGCGCGAGAAGCTCTACGCACGCTACCTGAGCCTCGTCGATCCGCCGCCCGAGGACGGCCTGCTCGAGTACCTCAGCGACCGTTCCGCGGCGAGCGTGCGCGAGATCATCGGCACGGTCAACCGTCTCGTCGCCGCGGCCGACGTGGCCGGAGTGCCGTTAGGGGTCCAGCTCGCGCGGACGGAGCTCGAGGGGGTCGGCGCGGTGCCGGCGGCCGCCCCGGTGAACGCGCGCGCCGTCGACCCGCTCTTCCTCGACGACGAAAAGGTCGTCTGGGACTGGCCGGACGTGGCCGGCCGCGCGATCGAGGAGTGGAGGTAGCCGATGGCGATCAAGGGCTCCCTCAAGGAAGCGTCGCTCCCCGACGTCCTCCAGCTGCTCGCGATGGGCAAGAAGACCGGCTGCCTCAGCGTCACGCACCGGAACAACTTCGGCTACATCTACTTCGACAAGGGACGCATCTGCTACGCGTCGATCGTCAACCGGCGCGACCGGATCGGCGATCTGCTCGTGAAGAGCCAGATGATCTCCGTCGGGCAGCTGCAGGAAGCGCTCGACATCCAGGCGAAGCAGCGCGACAAGCGGCTCGGCGAGATCCTCATCGGGAGGGGCGCGATCCAGCGCGAGCAGCTGCACCAGCAGATCCGCGTCCAGGTGGAGGAGGCGGTCTACTACCTGTTCACCTGGACGCAGGGCTCGTTCAACTTCGAGGCCGACATCCGGCCCGAGGAGCAGGACCTGCTCGTCTCGATCAATCCCGACGCGCTCCTCCTCGAGGGCGCACGGCGCGTCGACGAGTGGTCGCTGATCGAGAAGAAGATCCCTAGCTTCGACCTCGTCTTCGACGTCGACCGCGCGCGCATCGCGCAGGCGGAGGCGGCGCTGACGCCGGAGCAGGAGACGCTGGTCTCGCTCATCGATGGCCGGCGCGACGTCGTCGCGCTCATGGACGAATCGGGTCTCGGCGAGTTCGCCTGCGGCAAGGCGCTCTATGGCCTCATCACCGCGGGGTACCTCCAGCGCGTCGGCAAGAGCAAGGCGCCGGAGCCCGCCGTCTCCGATGCGCGCGTCGACGAGCACAGAAATCTCGGGATTGCGTTCTATAAGACGGGGATGCTCGAGGAAGCGATCCGCGAGTTCCGCCGGGTCCTCGACCTCCGCGCCGGCGATCCCGCGGCGGGCTTCCACATGGGGCTCGTTCTCATGCGGCAGGGAAAGTGGCCCGACGCCGCGAATGCCTTCCACGAGGCCGCGTCGCAGCCGTCGGCGAAGTATGCCGTCTTCCACAACTTCGCCTACGCGCTCGAGCGGCTCGGCCAGTACGAGCAGGCGCGCCACGCGCTCGAGGAAGCGGCGGCGCGCGGCGGCGCGTCTGACGCGCGCGTCCAGACGTCGTTCGGCGTGCTCGCCCTCCGCACCGGCAACTTCGACGAGGCCGACCAGGTGCTCACCGCCGCGCGCCCCCTCTGGGGAAAGCGGCCGCCTTCCGCGGCGTGGTTCCACTACGCCGCGCTCGCCGCCGCACTCGCCGGGGACCTCGACCGCGCCGTCGGTCTGCTCTCGGAAGGGATCGGCGTGCACTCGCACTCCGGCCCCCTCTTCAACAACCTCGCCGTCGCGCAGGAACGCCGCGGCAGCACCCAGGACGCGAGCGTCACCATCGAGCGCGGCCTGCACGAGGACTCGACCATCGCCCAGCTCCACAAGAACATGGGCGACTATCTCTACCGCAACGCACAGTATGAGGAGGCGCTCGACGCCTATCAGCGTGCGATCAAGATCAATCCCGCGCTCGGCGACGACGTGTACATGAAGCTCGGCAACATCCGATACAAGCGGCAGGAACGCGACGAGGCGCTGAAGTGCTGGGAGCGGGCCCTCGAGCTCGACCCCGAGAACCAGATCGTGCGCACCAACCTCGACGCGGTGCGCAAGGTGCTGCGGTGAGCACCGTCGCCGACGACGCCGGCTTTCGCGCCCTGACGACGAAGATCGCGCGCGAGCGCGACTTCCACTGCGAGAGCTACAAGGAGAAGTGCCTGCGCCGCCGCATCGCCGTCCGCATGCGCGCGCGCGCGGTGCACACCTTCGAGGCCTACTCCGCCGTCCTCGACCGCGATCCGGCCGAGTGGGAGAAGCTCCTCGACGCGCTCACCATCAACGTCACGAAGCTGTTCCGGAACTGGGAGACCTACGCCGCGCTCGACGCGGTCATCGTCCCCGAGCTCTGGGAGCTCCCCGACTCCTCGCTCCGTGTCTGGAGCGCGGGCTGCTCCTCGGGCGAGGAGCCCTATTCGCTCGCGGCGCTCTTCTATCGTCACGCCGAGCGCGTGAAGCAGCTCGACCGCGTCGCGCGCGTGCGCGTGCTCGGCACCGACATCGACCGCCTCGGCCTCGATGCCGCCGCGCGGGGGGCCTACCTCGCCGAGGCCTTCGCCGACACGCCCGACGAGATCCGCAACCGGTACTTCAGCCCGGGTTATCCGGCCAGCGCGCTCCCCGCGATCCGCGCGCTCGTGGCGCTCGAGCGGCGCGACCTGATCCTCGAGCCGCCGCCCCCCGGCGGGCAGCACATGATCGTCTGCCGCAACGTCCTGATCTACTTCGACCGCGCGACGCAGGAGGAGATCTTCGCCCGCTTCCACGCGGCGCTTCGCCCGGGCGGGATCCTCGTGCTCGGCAAGGTCGAAACGCTGCTCGGCGGCATCCGCAACGGGTTCACCGCCGTCGATGCGCGCGAGCGCATCTACCGCAAGCTGTGAGGGACCTCCGCGTGCGGGTCGCCGACTATGCGGTCGCGAAAGGCGACGCCGTCATCTCCACGATCGGCCTCGGCTCCTGCGTCGCGATCGCGATCTACGACGCCGCGGCGCGCGTCGGCGGGCTCGCGCACGTGCTCCTGCCGAGCGAGGGGCTGTCGCGCGACATGGGCAACCGCGCCAAGTTCCCGACCACCGCCGTGCCGCTGTTGCTCGACGAGATGCGGAAGCTCGGCGCCCGCGGCCCCTTCGTCGCCAAGATCGCGGGCGGGTCGAGCATGTTCGGCGCCCTCATCCCCGAGGGCGGGATCAACATGGGCGAGCGCAACGTCGCCGCGTCGCGGCGCACGCTCGAGCAGCACGGCGTGTCGCTCGCGGCGCAGGACGTCGGCGGGGAGCACGGGCGGAGCGTCTACTTCCACCTCACCGACGGCCGCGTGATGGTGCGGTCGCTCAAGGCGGGGGACCTTGTCCTCTAGCAGGCGCCACACGGTGCTCGTCGTCGACGACAGCGCGTTCATGCGCAAGGTCGTCGCCGAGATCATCGACGCCTCGCGGGAGTTCCGCGTCATCGGCACGGCGCGCAACGGCCACGACGCGCTGCGCCAGATCCACGCCCTCGAGCCCGAGATCGTGACGCTCGACGTCGAGATGCCCGAGCTCGACGGGCTCCAGACGTTAGGCTACATCATGTCGGAGACGCCGCGGCCGGTCGTCATGCTGAGCGCGGCAACGGCGGCGGGGGAGAACGACCCGACGATCCGCGCCCTCGAGCTCGGCGCGGTGGACTTCGTGCGCAAGCCGTCGGGTCCGATCTCGCTCGACATCGCATCGGTCGCCGAGATCCTGCTCAACGCCCTCCGCGCCGCGCTCCAGGTCAACCTCCACGGCGTGGACGTCCTCGCCCGCCCGCGCCTCGCCGAGATCGAGGCGCCGCGGGGCCGGAGCGCGACGCGCGCGATCGCGATCGCCGCCTCCACGGGCGGCCCGCGCGCGCTCGCGGAGGTCCTGCCGGGACTCCCGCCCAACCTCGACGCGGCCGTGCTCATCGTCCAGCACATGCCGAAGGGCTTCACGCGCTCGCTCGCGCAGCGCCTCGACGCCCTGAGCGCACTGCGCGTCGTCGAGGCGGAGCATGGCATGGTCGTGGAATCGAACACCGCCTACGTCGCGCCGGGCGGGCACCACATGCGCGTCGTGCGCCAGGATGGCCTGATCCGCATCGCCCTCGACGAAGGACCGCAGATTCACGGCGTGCGCCCCGCAGCGGACCCGCTCTTCCGCTCGGTGTCGGGTGTCTTCGGCATCGACTGCATCGGCGTCGTCCTCACGGGAATGGGTCGGGACGGCGCCCAGGGGATGCGCGCGATCCGCGACGCGGGCGGGAAGGGGATCGTGCAGGACGAGGCCACCTCGACGATCTACGGGATGCCGCAGGCCGCGCTCCAGGTCGGGGGCGCGGAGCGCGTCCTTCCGCTCGGCGAGATCGCGGCCGGGATCGCGCAGCTCGGCGGGAGCCGCGCGCCGCGTCTCTTCGGGGGCCTGGTCACACCGTGAGACTTGTGACCAGCCGCCGCACTGGACGGTCCCTCTCGGAGGGGGATTTCGTGCGGTTTGCCCCTCTTCGCGCCGTCATTTCCGGTCTCCGCCGATGAAGAAGAAGACACCGACGAATCCGAAGCCGAGAGCGCGTCGTGCGCCCCGCCGCGTGTCGTCGCCGGTGGAGATCGCGACCGCGCTGCGTGAGGAAGCGGGGCAGCCGGTCCCCCCGCCCGCTGCGCCCACCGCCAGTGTCGAAACCGCCCCTGCTCCACGCACCTCCGTACCAGCGAAGCGTTCGGTCCCTCCGAAGCCGGACATCGACAGCGCGCCCGAGGCCTATGCCGCCGCGCTGCTCGAGCGGCTCGCCGCCTTCGCGCCCGACGACGCCGAGCTGCTCGCCGAGGACGAGGCGGCGCGCCCGGCCTTCCGCGAGCGCGTCCGCGCCCGCGAGGGGCAGGGCGACCTCCTCATGTTCCGTATCGGCCGCGAGCTCTTCGCCGTCGATCTCGCCGCGGTCGAGGAGGCGGTGGCGCTGCCGGAGATCCACCGGCTCCCCGAGATGCCCGTCGCGATGCTCGGAGCCTTCGACCTCCGCGGGCGCCTCACCCCCGTCTACTCGCCGTCGCACGTCATCGGCGTCCCGCTCGACGGCAGCGCGCAGGCCGCACTGCTCGTGCGCGCGGGCGACCGGCGGCTGGGACTCGCCGTCGACGACGTCGAGGACGTGATGCAGCTCGAGCTGCGCGACGTCCGGGAATCGCCGGGGATGGACGACGCCGACGGGATCCTGCTCGGCGTCGCGCACCACGGTGCGGAGCTCGTCGCCATCATCGACGCCGACGCGCTCGTCGCGGCGTGTGTCGCCGCCAACGCCATGGAGATCGCATGACCACGACCGCGGCACAGGTCGCGAAGATCGTCACCTTCCGGCTCGGCGAGGACCTTTTCGCCGCCGACATCTATTCCGTCGAGCGCGTGCTGCGGTGGCAGGAGCCCACTGCGGTGCCGAACGTGCCGGAGTGGATCGACGGCGTCATCGACTACCAGGGCCGCGTCGTCCCGGTGATCGACCTGCGGCGCCGCTTCGAGCTGCCGTCGCCCGAGCCCGGACCCGAGACGCGCATCCTCGTCTTCAACGCGGGCGGAGAGTGGATCGGCGGCGTCGTCGACGCCGTGCTCGACGTCTCCACCCTCGACCCGTCGAAGCTGTCGCCGCCGCCGGCGCTCTTCCGCGGTCTCGCCGCCGAGTATCTGCTCGGGATCGTCCGACGCGATGCGCGGCTGGTGATCTTTCTCGACGTCGCGCGCCTCCTCTCGACCGGCGACCGGCTGGTCCTCGAGCGCGTGATGGCCGAGCCGGCGCGCACCTGACCGTTTCGCGGAGCACCTGGAGCAGCATGGCCGAGCAGCACCCCCTGCGGCAGGCGTTTGCCGCGATCGATGCGCGCCTCAATCCCTCGCTTTCCCCCGCGGAGCGCGACCAGCTCAAGCGCGACATCTTCGCGCTCTTCAAGAGCGTCGAGTCGCAGCTCGGCGAGCTCACGACGCTGCGCGACGACGTCAAGTCGCTCGTCGACCGCTTCAAGCAGCTCGGCAACGGCTCGGCGCCTCCGTCGCAGGCGCCGCAGTTCACGGGTGAGAAGCCGGCCGTCCACGCCGACCACATCGGCGCATCCACCTTCGTCGAGAAGGGATGGAGCCGGCTCTCGCTCGGCGATCACGAGGGCGCCGAGGTCGCGCTCAAGAAGGCACTCGAGCTCTCGCCCAACGATCCGCAGAGCGAGGCGCTGCTCGGCTGGGCGCAGATGCTCCAGGGGCCGGTGAAGTACGACGACGCGCTGATGAACTTCCAGAAGGTGCTGATGAAGCAGCCGGCGAACGCGCTCGCGCGGATCAACGTCGGCTACATCTGCCTCAAGAAGCGCATCTTCGGCGAAGCGATCGAGCACCTGTCGAAGGCGATCCGTCTCGACAACGACCGCAAGGCGACGCTGTACGCGCACTTCTACCTCGGGCTGGTGTACCTCGAGCGTGAGATGTGCGAGGACGCGGTGAACTTCTTCCGGAAGACGCTCGCGCTCGGCCCCAACCTCATCGAGGCCTATTACGAGTTGGGGCGCGCGCACTGGTTCAACGGCGAGCACGACACGGCGAAGCAGGCGTGGCGCGACGGATACGCGGCCAACAAGTTCAACCCATGGGGAAAGCGCTGCGCCGAGACGCTGGAGATCGTCGACAAGGGAGGTCAGCCGCCGCGCGGCGACTGATCCTCCTCCTCGCGCTCGCGGCCTTCCCCGCCGCGGTGCGCGCCCAGTCGGAGGCTCCCCTCCGGCTCGATCGTGGCCGCTTCACGGTCGTTCATTACGAGAAGGACACCCGGCTCGCGCAGTCGATGATCGGCGCCGCGGCCGCGAACGACACCTTTCCCGGGCTGCCGCGGCCGTCGCATCGCGTCCTCCTCGCCATCGCGCCGAGCGAGCGTGTCTTCCGGGAGTGGGTGGGACCCGCGGCGCCGGAGTGGGGCGAGGCGATCGCGTTTCCGGAGTCGCAGCGCATCGTCATCCGCGGACGCGACGTGCCCGGCGGCACCGACGACCCCGGGATCACGCTTCGCCACGAGATCGCACACCTCGCGCTGCACGAGGCGTTAGGCAACCTGCCGCCCCGCTGGTTCGACGAGGGGTATGCCAGCTACGCCGCAGGCGAGTGGCGGCGCGAGGACTGGCTGGCGACGAGCATGTCGATGGTCTTCCGGCGCCTCCCGCCGCTCGACGACCTCGATGCCTACTTCTACGAGGGTGAGCAGAGCGCGAGCCAGGGCTACGCGCTCGCGCATCGCGCCGTCGCCGAGCTCGCGTCCATCGATCGGGAGCACGGCCTCACCCTCTTCTTCCGCTATTGGAAGGAGACGGAGTCGCTCGACGGCGCCATGCGCCGCGCCTACGGCATGACGAGCGCCGATTTCGAGGAGCTCTGGCGCTCGCGCACCCGCCGCCGCTACGGCGCGCTCGCGCTCACCGCGGACTTCGCCGTCATCGGCGTCGTCGGCGGCCTCACCCTCGTGCCCCTCTGGCTGGCCCGGCGGCGGCGGAACCGCCGCCGGCTCGAGGCGATGCGAGGCGCCGAGGCGGCAGCGGAGCGGGCGGCCCGCGAGAGCGCCCTCGCCAACCTGCTGGGCGAGGTCCCGGAGGCGGAGCCGCAGCGCCGCGACGCGGGTGGCTCCGGAGGCGCAATCGCTTGACAGGCTTCCATTTGTGCGCATAGACTCAACGCTTATGGCTCAAACCGGCAACGACACGTCGTCCGCGGCGCCTTCCCGGGCGCGAAGCATGGGACTCTGGGCTGCCGCCGCGGTCGTGCTGCTCGCCGGCTACGTCGACCTCGTGAGAGGCGGCGAGACGCTGGCCCCGATCCTTCTCATCGTGGGTTACTGCGTCCTGGTTCCGCTTGCGATTCTGAAGTGAACCGGCGGGCTCGGAACGTCGCGGCCCGGTTCTGGTATGAATGGGCGGCGGCGGCTCGGGTGTGCCGTATGGGCGAAGCGGCATCGCGGGCGAATAGCTCAGCTGGTTAGAGCGCCAGTCTTACACACTGGAAGTCGGGGGTTCGAGTCCCTCTTCGCCCATGCAGCAGCGCGCGGCGTCCCACGCGGGGGCGCTTCATCACAGTTCGGGAGGAAGTACAGTGAAGGCATCGCTCCGTCACCTGCTCACCGTCTTCGGCGTCACTGCCTCGCTCGCGGCGGCCGTACAGCCCGCGCAGGCGCAGCGTCAGCCCCAGACGGGTCCGCGTCTGATGGTCCCCACCTTCGCCGGTCCCCGGGGCCTCGGTACCGAGGTCGCGGAAGCGCTGCGTGAGCGCCTCAAGACCGACTACCAGACGCGCATCATCTGGGTCGTCCCGAAGAGCGACATCACCGGCATCCTCGAGCAGTCGGGCTTCCGCACCGACACGGCGCTCCAGAACAACGACCTCCGCGAGCTGGCCCGTACGGCGCGCGCCGACGAGATCGTGTTCGGGACCGCGACGCGCACGCCGTCCGGCGTCCGGCTCGAGGCGCGGCTCGTGGACCCGCGCGACCTCGCGCTGGCGCAGCCGCTGCCCCCGGTCGAGGCGAACAACGTCGGCAACGCCGTGAAGGCGCTGTCGCGCGAGATCGGCAGCGCGCGGAAGCAGCTCGCCGCGTACGTCAAGTGCCAGAACGCGGCCCGCGGCGGTGACAACGCCGGCGCGATCCGCGAGGCGAACGCGGGCCTCGGCACCTACCCGACGGCGAACCTCGTCCGCATCTGCCGCCTCAACGCGTACCTCGCGCTGAAGGCGCCGACGGACACGGTCCTCGCCTACTCGCAGGACGTCCTGCGCATCGATCCGCGCAACAAGATCGCGCTCAACGCCGCGGCCCAGGCGCTCTCCGACAAGGCTGACGCCATCGCGGCGACGAACAAGCCGCAGGCCGACGCGATGTCCGACAGCGCGGTCAAGCTCTGGACGCAGCTCATCTCGGCGGATCCGTCCGACACGCGGATGCTCGAGCAGGTGATCCGCAAGATCGTCGTCTCGGCCAACCCGAGCGTCGCGCTGCCGATCATCGACGCGTCGGTGCGCGACAACCCGGGCAACCTGCAGCTGCTCCGCCTGCAGTGGCTGATCCACCTCGCGGCGAACGACTTCAGCAACGCGCTGACCATCGGCCGCTCGATGGTCCAGATGGACACGTCGCTCGCCGACACCACCTACTTCACGCGCATGGTCGCGGCCTCGGCCTCGGCCGGCGACACGACCGGCGCGGCGACGCTTGCGAGCGAGGGGGTTCGCAAGTTCCCCAACAACGCCGGCCTCACCGCGATCGCGGCGCAGGCGCTCAAGCGCTCGGGCCGCCAGCGTGAGGCGATGCAGATGCTCCGCACCGCGCTCACGATGAACCCCAAGCTCGAGCACGGCTACCTCCAGGTCGCGCAGATGTACAACGACGCCGGCCAGCCCGACAGCGCGCTCGTCGCGCTCCGTCAGGCGGTGCAGACCGGCAACGACTCCGCCAGCTTCGTCGCCTCGTACGCCCTGTCGATCGGCAACACGCAGTACAAGGCGGCCAATGCGATGAAGAACGGCGAGCCCGCGGACAACGCCGCGAAGCGCGCCGCGATGCAGCGCGCGCTCCAGTACCTCTCGTTCTCGGATTCGCTCGCGCCGTCGCCGACGCCGAAGTTCCTCATGGGTGTCGCGCACTTCACGGTCGGCCAGCTTGCGGCGACCGACGCGCCGAAGTCGAAGAGCTGCGATCTCGCGGCGCTCGGCAACCAGGCGTTCGGCAAGGCGCAGATCTTCCTCGTGCAGGGCGGCAGCACCGCGCCAGACGCGGCGAAGCAGTACCTCGACTACGTGAACCAGTACAAACCCGTCGCGGAGCGTCAGCAAAAGACGTTCTGCAAGGGCAGCTCGACCCGGCGCTCGCGCTGATCGGGTTCGAGACCGTTGCACGAAGGGCCGCGAGCACCGCTCGTGGCCCTTCGTCGTTTCAGCGCATCGTCCGTCCGACGTGCACGACCAGGTCCTTCGGTCGCGCGCGGTACTCCATCACGCGTTCCTCGCGCGGCTCGCCGTCCACGTTGACGGTGATCGGCTCGGCGGTCTCGACGCGAGCCGCGGGCACCTGCAGGTAGTGCACGCCATGCACGCCGAGGTGCGTGCCCTTGCGAAAGCGGAGGGCGAGACGCGCGAACTCGGCGCGGGGCCGCCCCGCGACGACGCAGACGTCTATCAGCCCGTCGGTGACGCTCGCCTTCGGAGTGAGCAGCGTTCCGCCTCCCGTCATGCGTCCGTTGCCCACCGCGAGGACGAGCAGGGGGACCTCGAGCGTGGTCTCCGGCGTGACGATGCGGGCGTCGATCGGGTCGAGTCCCGCCAGCTTGCGCACGCCGGTGATGGCGTAGGCGAGGGGTCCCAGCGACTCCTTCGCCCCGGGCGGTGTCTCGGCGGTCGCCTCGGCACCGACGCCCGCGGTCGACACGTTGAGGAAGCGGCGTCCATTCAGCTCTGCGGTGTCGATGCGCGTCGCGCGGCGGTTGAGCACCAGATCGAGCGCCGCGCGCGGCTCGCTGGGAATTCCCGCCTGCCGCGCGAAATCGTTCGCCGTCCCGAGCGGCACGACGCCGAGCGCGGTGCGCGTCCCGGAGAGCCCGTTGACGACCTCGTTCACCGTGCCGTCGCCGCCGAACGCGACCACCGCGTCCATCTCGTCGGCGACGCCCTCGGCGGCGAAGCGCGTGGCGTCGCCCGTGCCCCAGGTGAGGCGTGTCGTGACGCTGTGTCCCTGGTCACCGGCCCAGTCGATCGCGTTCCGCACTCGCGCCTGTTCGGCACGCGCGCCGTGAATCACGAACAGCAGTCGCTTACGTTTGGGTATGGGCGCTCGTGACATCGCTCCTCGCACCGCCGACGGTGCCGACGCCGGGACTGGTCGCTGGGACAGCGCCTACCACGCGCCGGTGCTCGTGGACGAAGTGCTCACGCTCCTGTCCGGTGCACGTCGCGTGCTCGACGGTACGCTCGGCGGTGGCGGCCATTCCGAGGCGCTGCTGTCCCGCGGTGTGTCTGTCACCGGGATCGACCGTGATCCCGTCGCCCTGCGCGAGGCAGGGGAGCGGCTCGCGGCCTTCGAGCGCGAGGGACGTTTTCGCGCCCTCGAAGGGAATTACGCCGACCCCACGGCGATAGACGCGATCGCGGGCGAGCGCTTCGACGGCATCCTGCTCGATCTCGGCGTCTCGTCGCGGCAGCTCGACGACGAGTCGCGCGGCTTCTCCTTCCGTCCCGGCGCCCCGCTCGACATGCGGATGGGGCGCGACGCGGGCGTGGACGCGCGCGAGCTGCTGGCGTCGGCGGCGGAAAGTGAGCTCGCGCGGATCTTCCGAGAATGGGCCGATGAGCCGAGGGCCAACCGGCTCGCGCGCGAGATCGCAAGGCGACGTGCGACGCGGCCATTCGAGACGAGCGACGACCTGGTGAACGCGATCCGCGCGGTGCTCGGGCCACGCGCCGGGGCGAGCGATTTCGCGCGGCTCTTCCAGGGTGTGCGCATCGCGGTCAACGACGAATTGCGCGACCTCGAGCGGGCGCTGCCAGCGTTGCGCGACCGGCTCGAGCCCGGCGGCGTCCTGGCCGTCATCGCCTATCACTCGGGGGAGGATAGGCTGGTGAAGAACGCCTTCCGCGAATGGAGCACCGACTGCGTCTGCCCGCCGCGCCAGCCGGTCTGCACCTGCCGTGGCACGGCGCTCGGCGAGCTGCTGACGCGGAAGGCGATCACGGCGGGCGATGCCGAGACGGCCCGGAACCCCAGGGCGCGCAGCGCTCGGCTCCGCGGATATCGCCATGGCGGTTAGGAAGGCGCCGGCGAAGAGCCAGCGCGCACCGTCGCGTGGCGGGCGCGGCCGGAGGCGCGGGTGGGGCAAGCCGTTCGCGCTCGCGCTCGCCGGTTTCCTCGTGGTGGCGATGGGCGTCATCTGGCGGCGGAGCTATGGCACGGCGCGGTCGCGCGAGATCCAGGGGCTCGAGCAGCGCCGCGTGCAGCTCGAGGCCCGGCGCGCAGAGCTCGAGGGAGAGATCCGCGATCTCGCGAGCCGCGCCCGCCTCGCACCCGTCGTCGAGCGCCGTCTGCAGATGCACGTTCCAACCGACAGCCAGGTCGTGATCCTTCCTCGTCCGCCGCGTGAGCGGAACCGTTAGGCGCGTGCGTCGTCCGAGCCGGATCGGGATCATCAACCTCTGCCTCGTCGCCTTCGCCCTGGCGCTCCTCGGGCGCGCGGCGTGGGTGCAGCTGTGGCAGGGCAGCGCGTGGGCGGCTCGCGCCGCGCGCCAGCATTTCGCCGCCACGCCAGCCCCGGCGCCGCGCGGCGACCTTCTCGACGCCACCGGCGCGCGGCTCGCGGAGAGCCGTGAGATGCTGCGGCTCGCGGTGGCGCCGCGCGAAGTCAGGGAAGCGGGCGCGCTCCGCCGCGCCCTCGCCAACGCCGGCATCGCCGCGTCGTGGATCGCGCGCGCGTCGGACAAGCGCCGCGCCTGGGTCCAGCTGCCCGGCAACTACGCGCCGCTCACCGTCGCCCCGGCGCTGGCGCTGCGCGGCGTGTACGCCGAGCCGGTCTCCGAGCGCGTCTACCCGACGACGCCGGGAATGCTCGCCCTGATCGGCCGCGTCGACGAATCGGGGAAGGGAGTCGGTGGCATCGAGATGGCGCTCGACAGCCTGCTGCGCGGAAGCAGCGGCGCGTCCAACCTGCTTCGCGACGCGCGCGGGCGCCGCTTCGAGTCGCCGACGTCGCCGGGCCAGGCGCCGACCAAAGGGCACACGGTCGCGCTGACGCTGAACGGCGAGCTTCAGTCGATCTGCGAACGCGCCCTCGCCGACGCCGTCGCCCAGCTCGGCGCGAGCGGCGGGGACATCGTCGTCCTCGATCCGCACGACGGCGCGGTGCTCGCGCTCGCGAGCCGCCGCAGCGGAGCGACCGGCGCCGTCACCGCACTCACCGAGCCCTTCGAGCCGGGATCGACGGTGAAGCCGCTCGTCGCGGCGGCACTGCTCGCGGGCGGCCATGTCGAGGACGACGACGTGGTGCCCACTCATGGCGGGCGCCTCACGCTCGACGGGCGCACGATCACCGACGTCCACAAGACCAGCGGCCGCCTCTCGCTCGGCGATGTCATCCGCTACTCGAGCAACGTCGGCATCGTCCAGTTCGCGAGCCGGCTCGAGCCGCGCGAGCAGTTCGAGTCGCTGCGCGACTTCGGCTTCGGCGCGCCGACGGGCGTCGTCTTTCCCGCGGAGGCCGCGGGGCGCCTGCGCGCGCCGAAGGAATGGAGCCGCCTGTCGCCGGCGTCGCTGGCGATGGGCTACGAGCTGGCGGTAACGCCGCTCCAGCTCGCGCTCGCGTACGCCGCGATCGCGAACGGAGGAGAGCTCATCGAGCCGGCGCTGGTGCGCGAGATCCGGGACGCCGATGGCGACGTCGTCTACCGCCACGAACGGCGCGTCGTGCGCCGCGTCGTCTCCACCGGGATCGCCAACCGCGTGCGCACGATGCTCGGCGACGTCGTGCAGCGCGGGACGGGCATGCAGGCCGACCTCGCGACCTTCTCCGTCGCCGGGAAGACGGGGACCGCCCGGCGCGCCGCCGACGGCAGCTACGCCGCGGGTCGG
>DATAIS010000333.1:0-4231 GCA_036262535.1 Gemmatimonadaceae bacterium
ATCGCCGGGCTCGTCGTGCTCGCGCTCGCGCTGGCCCTCATCCTGCCGCGCGGCGGCCTCGCGCTGACGGGCTTCATCGGCGTCGTGCTCGGCTTCGTCGCGCTACTCGCCAGCGGGATCATGCTCGCGCTCGCGATCTCGCGCGAACGCGACGAGGACGATCTGCCGCGCTGGGCGCGGATGCTCCGCATCGGCGACGCGCGCTGGATGCGCCTTCGCCGCCCGTTGCGCGAGCTGCACGACCGGCTGCGCGTGCTGCGCCGGCTGCACCCGGGCTGGGCCGCGGCGGCTCTGACGATGACGATCGTCCACGTCGCGGCGCGCGTCGCGATCCTTCCCGTGCTGGTCCGGACCGCGGCCCCCGAGGTGTCGCTGCGGCCGCTCATCATCTGGCCGCTCACCCTCTACTACGGCGCCGGCTCCGCCCCCGCCCCTGGGGGCGGCGGTGTCGTCGAGGTCGCGTTCCGCGCCGCGTTAGGCGGCGTCATCCCTCCGGCGTACCTGGGCGCGTCGCTGATCTGGTGGCGGTTCTACTCGTTCTATCTCCCGATGCTGCTGGGAGCCGTTGCCACCGGGCGGGCGGTGACGCGGGCGCTGCGCGACCGGCCGGCGGCTTCGTCAGGATCGTCCGAGGCGGTGAGCACCTAACGCCGGAACGGGGCTATTAGCTATTCGCGTTGAGCAACGGCGTGAACGACGCGTTATCCGGACGCAGTTGCTCAACGCGAAGAGCTAATAGCTCACAGCCGTTCAGCTTCTTCGTATGACAACAGGCCCGTTCGTCGTGACCGCCCGGACGGTCGGGCCGCCCTTGCCGATGTCCACCGAGAAGCGCTTGGTGATGCGCCCCTGGACGGTAACCGGGAAGTCGATGCGCATCGGCCCGTTCACGGTGCCGGTCTCGAGGTGCGCGTTGTAGTTCTCGGGGATGCGAACGGTGACGGGACCGTTGGTGGTCTGCAGGTCGAGCCCGCGACCCTGCCAGCTCGTCCCGGACAGCTCGGCGGTGATCGGGCCGTTGGTTGTGCGGCCGGTGACGTCGCCCGACATCTCGCGAATCGTGACCGGTCCATTCACGGCGCGCGCCTCCACCGTGCCATTCAGCCCCTCGAGGAAGACGCCGCCGTTGTGCGTCTCGGCGCTGATGCTCTGGTTGCGCGGAACGGTGACGTCGAAGCTCACCGCCCAGCCCATGCGGCGGCCGAGCGTCGGGCCCGTCGCCGAGATCGACGTGGGCGTGACCTCGATCCTGATCTCGCGCGCCATCCGCCGCGCCTCGTCCATCGACTCGGCGTCGGCCTGGATCTTCGCCACGACCTGGATCGTGTTCACGTCGCCGCCAATCACGGAGACGCTGCCGTTCATGCTCGCGTCGATCTGGAGCGTGCCGCCGGTCGCGCGAACTGAGGAAAGTCGAACCTCGCAGTGACGCTCGCGGTCGCGATCGTCCCAGCGGCGATTCTGGTCGCGGCAGTCGTCCAGCCAGGCAGCGGTGTCGCCATGGTCGCGGTCACGAAAGCGTTGCGCGGCGGCGATGGACGGCGCGGCGGCGAGGGCGAGAGCGAGAGCGGCGATGACGCGCATGAGGCGACCGGTCCTGATGGTGACTGTGAAGGTTGACGCTTCTATGACAGCGGCCTGGCGCGAAGGGTTGGATCGCGCGCGTGGCGTGCGCGGTCCCCCGGGACAATATTGCCCAACGGATCGCGCGACGTCTGCGGAATTTTCAACACAACGCCATCGTCATGACCTACGACGCCGGTCTCGTCGCGCGTATCGCGGACTGCCTGCCTAACGCCGGGATCCGCGGCGCGCGCCAGAAGAACGTCTTCGGCGGCCGCGGCTTCCTCCGCGGCAAGTCGACCTTCGTCATCGCCTGGGGGGACGGCCTGATCGTGAAGTGCCACCCCTTCGACTACGCGCGCGCCCTCGCCGAGCCCGGCGTGATCCCCTTCGCCCCCGACGGGGAGAAGCCGATGGGAATGTGGGTGGTCGTGCCCGCGGACGCGATCGCAGACGATCCGGAGCTCACCGAGTGGCTCCGGCGCGGGTACTACGCCGTCAGCCGTTGACACCGGCTGTTAGCTGTTAGCTCTTAGCGTCCAGCAACCGCGTCAACCGCCGTTGCTCGACGCTAACAGCTAAGAGCCAATAGCCGCCATTCACGGTTCCGTGCGACAGACCACCCGTCGCGCAGACACGGTCGCCCGCCGCAGCAGTCGGTCCACATTCGAGTACGCGCGCGCCGTTCCCGAGAGCGAGTCGTCGCCGACCGTCAGCGTCACCGTCGTCCAGCGGTCGTGCGTCGCGATGGTGAGACGGACCTGGTTGGTGGCGATGACGCGCCAGATGCCGGTCGCGCCGATGGGGAGTGCCGGCTCGCCCGGGGCGGGACGGACGAGACGCTCGCCCGCCTCGTCGGCGATGCCCCGGTCGAGCATCAGCTCGATGCGGCGCGGCAGCAGTCTGAGGGTGTCCGTTGCGCGGTAGCGTGGCGACCACGGCGACGTCTCGAGCAGCCAGCAGCCCTGCGCGCGCATCATGGTCGGGCTGCCGGAGGGCCGAGCCTCGCTACGCGTCTCGCTACGCGTCTCGCTGCGCGCCGCGCGGTCGCTCTGCGGCGCCGCGACGCGCGCGGCCGCGGGCGCGCGGCCGCCCGCGAGGTACGTGTCCGCGGTCTCGAGCGAATCGGCGGCGAGCACCGAATCCACGTAGCCGCGGTCGATGACGATGCGCGGCACCGGCGGCTCGGCTGGGGCGGCGGGCGCGGCCATCGGCTGCTGGGTCGGAGCGGTTGCCGCGGCGCCGACGCCCGCGCCGGCCACCGCCGACTTGTTCGCCTCGGGCGCGGCGGTCGCCACGATCGACTCCAGGCGCAGTGCGGAATCGGCGCGTCGCCGGTCCTCCAGTTCAGCTGCCTGTCGAAGATCGCGTTCGGGGATCGTCGCGCTCTGAGCGTCCTGGGCGCGCTTCATCGCCGGCGCCGGACCGTTTGTCCGCGGACGGGTGTTGGTCGTCCGCGCAGTCGCCCTACGCTGTGCAAGATCGCGCTGGTCGACACGCTCGACTTCTGGTGTGTCCGGGACGGGGAGGGCGGAGAGGGCCGTCGAGCCGACGCTCATGCTGTCGGCGGCCATCGGCGTGTTGCCCGCGTCGCTCACCCGGCCGCTGCTGCGGAGCACTGCCCAGGAGAGCCCGCCGACCGCGATCAATGCCGCTGCCGCACGCACGCCCGGGCGTGCCCACAAGGGCCGCCGCGCGCTCCGGTGCGCCACGCTCGCCGCTTCCGCGGCACGGACGTCGGCGAAGTAGTCGGGCGTCGGGACCACGCCCGCGGGAACGTCGTCGAGCGCCGACAGGATGCGCGTCGCCGCGGCGCGAATTCCACGCGCTTCGGCAACTACCGCGGCGCACTCCGCACACGAGGCGACGTGCCCTTCGATCGCGCTCGTCTCCTCCGGCGTCAGCGCGCCGTCGAGCCAGGAATGAATGGTGCCTTCGTCAGGATGCTGCATGTCCGTCTCCGGAGCGCCGCTGGAGCGCCTCGTATGCTTCGACCAGGCGCTTTCGCGCCCGGGAGAGTGTCGTTCCGATCGATCCCACCGAGAGCCCCAGCGCCGAGGCGATCTCCGGGTAGTCGAGCCCTTCTTCGCGCATGAGCAGTGCGAGCCGGTCGCGCTCCGTCAGCGCCTCGACGGCGCGCCGCGCCATCGCGGCCTCCTGGGCGCGCTCGAGCGATGTCGGCTCGGGTTCGGCGAGCTCCTGCGCGCGTGCCTCCTCGCGCAGGAGCGTCAGGTGCCGCCTTCGGCGCGAGTCCTTCCGCGCCTCGTCGCGCACGAGGTTGTTGGCGACCGTGAACAGCCACGCCCGCTCGTTGACGATCTCCCGCTGCCGCAGCGCGCGGACGAACGTCTCCTGCGCGACCTCCTCCGCCCAGTCGCGATCGCCAAGCCGGCGCGTGAGATACCGCACCAGGGTGTCGTGATAGGTCCGGAAGAGCCGTTCGGCCGCGTCCATGTCGTCAGTCTACCACTTCGACCGTATCGTCGCGATCTCGGCGTCGCTCAACGAGGCTCTGCCTCGCTCAGCGACTTCGATAGTGACGTCGCGTCCGACGACGATGACGCGGTCGCCGAGGGCGAAGACGTCGGCGAGCTCGGGGATCGCGCTGCTCAGCGCGAACCACGCCTCGGAGTACGGTCGCACCTCGATGCGCCGCGCCGCACCCACG
>DATAIS010000334.1:0-15037 GCA_036262535.1 Gemmatimonadaceae bacterium
CGGCACGCGCTTCGACCTCTGGCGCGACGTCGCCCCCCGCGACCAGGGCAACGGGACGCGGAGCTTCGACGGCGCGCAGGTCGTGTACGGCGGCAACCTCGGCGATCCGGCGACGCTGATCTCCAACAATGCGGCGGCCGGGAAGGTCGTGCTGCTGACGCTGGCGCGGGACGCGAGCGGCAATCGCCAGTGGAGCGTCGTGCGCTCGCAGATCACGAACCGCTTCTCCAATGCGTCGGGGATCGCGGTCGCGCAGATCGACTACGCCCCGGCGGGCTACATCGACCAGGTCTACAGGCCGGCGCAGGTCGGCGTCGTCGGCCAGACCGAGGATGCGCAGCGACCGGCGTACTTCTACGTGTCGAATCGTGCCGCGCGGGCGATGCTCGGAGCGGACCCGGATGCGGCGACGCCCGGCGCTTCTGGTCGGACAGTCGGCGGCACCATCGTGTACCGGACCACGCGCGCACCGGGCCGGAACGTGATCGCGATCGTTCCAGGGAACGATCCCGCGCTGCGCGGCCAGTACGTCGCGATCGGGGCGCACAACGACCACGTCGGGTTCCGGCGCGGCGCGCTCGACCGCGACTCGGTGTACGCGTTCAACCGGGTGGCCCGGCAGCAGGGGGCCGACGATCCCGTGCGCCCCGCGACCGCGAGGAGTGGACGCGGATCCGCGCCATGATCGACAGCCTGCGCGCCGCGCGGGGCGGCGCCGTCGCCCGCGATTCGATCTTCAACGGCGCGGACGACGATGGCTCCGGCTCGATGGCGCTGCTGGAGATAGCGGAGGCGATGGCCCGCTCGTCGTCGAAGCCACGCCGGTCGGTGATCCTGGTCTGGCACGTCGCCGAGGAGCTCGGCCTCTTCGGTGCCGAGTACTTCACCGATCACCCGACCGTCCCGCGGGACTCGATCGTCGCCCAGCTGAACATGGACATGATCGGACGGGGCGGCGCCGAGGACGTGACGGGGGCGACGAAGGACGGAGCGCTCATCCACGGTGGCCCCGGCTACGTGCAGGTCGTGGGATCGCGTCGTCTCTCGACCGAGCTCGGGGATCTTGCCGAGCGGGTGAACACCGAAGGGGGCTTCGCCCTCCGCTTCGACTACTCGATCGACGCCAACGGCCACCCAGCGAACATCTACTGCCGGAGCGACCACTACATGTATGCGCGCTACGGCATCCCGGTGGCGTTCTTCACCACCGGCGGCCACGCCGACTATCACCAGGTGACGGACGAGCCGCAGCTCATCGACTACCAGCGGCTCGAGACGGTCGCGCGGTTCGTCCGCGCGTTAGGCGAGCGGGTGGCGAACCTGGACCACCGTCTCGTCGTCGACAAGCCGAAGCCCGACCCCCGCGGCCGCTGCATACAGTAGGCGCTGCGATCAGGGTGCGGGATCGCGAGGAGTAGCGAGCGGTCAGCCGAGCCAGCGCGAGGCGGTATAGAGCGCCAGGCCGACGAGGCCGCCGACGAGGGTGCCGTTGACGCGGATGAACTGGAGGTCGCGGCCGATCGCGAGCTCGATGCGGTCGGAAGTGACCTTCGGATCCCACGCCGCGACGGTGTTCGTGATCAGCGCGCCGACTTCGTCCTGGTGGCGCTCGATGACGTGCAGCACGCCGTCGATGATGGCGTTGTCGAATCGCTCGAGGAGGGCGGGATCGGCGAGCAGCGTATCGCCGATGCCCGTCAATGCACGCTCGAGGGCCGAGAGCTCCTGGGTGTCTTCGTGGGCCAGGCGTTCCGCGCTCGCACGTTCCACATAACGGCCGAGCGCCGCCTTCGCGTCGCGCCAGAGCGATCCCGAGAAGCGGCGCACCGCGTCGGCGTCGAGCGTGTCGTTCTTGATCTGCTCCGCCCGCTCGATCACCTCGGGATCGTTCTGCAGCTTGTCGACGAAGCGCGCGAGGGCTTCGTCGAAGCGCTCGCGCAGCGGATGCACGGGATCGTCGCGGATCTCCGAGAGCCCGCGCTCGATCGCGCCGACGATCTTCTCGTGGATCTTCTCGTCGACGCGCACCGGCACCCACCACGGGCTTTCGGCGGCGATGCGATCGCGAATGAGGTCGTGGTTGTCGGCGACCCCGCGCGCGGCGAGGCGGATCGCTTCGTCGAGCAGCTCCTGATGACGCCCACCCGAGGTCACCAGCGACAGGAAGCGGCCGAGGATCGGCGCGATGGTCGTGGTGCGCACCCGCTCCTCGAGGGTGCGGTCGAGCAGTCCCTGCACCTCGTCGTCGCGCAGGAGTGGCAGCGCGCGGGCGACGGCCCTGGCTGCGTGGCGTGAGACGGCACGGGCATTGGCCGGCTCGCGCAGCCAGGTCGCGAGCCGCCGCGCGATCTGCAGTGACCGGAGACGGCTGGCGATCACGTCGGGGGCGAGGAAGTTCTTCTGGACGAATCCGCCGAGCGTGCGGCCGACGCGGTCCTTGCGTGCCGGGATGATCGCGGTGTGCGGGATGGGAATCCCGAGCGGGTGCCTGAAGAGGGCGGTGACCGCGAACCAGTCCGCGATCCCGCCGATCATCGCCGCTTCGGCCGCGGCGCGCACGTAGCCGAGCCAGGGGTAGCTCGGCTCGAAGAACCGCGCGGTGACGAAGACGATCGTGGAGAAGACGAGCAGCCCGGACGCGACCCGCTTCATCCGGACGAGGCGCCCCTTTCGCTCGGCTTCGTCAGGCGGGGGGAGCGGGGCGGTTACGGTCATCGCGAGGAGTGTGAATCGGGTGGCACGGAGGCGCAAGCGCGGCGGCGGCCTTGGCTGGCCGCGCCTCGCAGGGCAAGTTTCACGCGCATCGACCGAGACTCGAGATGGCCAACGTCGCACATCCGCCCGAAACACTCGAAGGCTGGTACCTCGCGCACCGCGTCTTCCTCGCCGACCGGCCCGCGCTGCGTGCGCTCGGCGCACGGCGCGGCGACAGCATCGAGGAGGCCGACCGGGCGCTCGCGGCGCTCGTCGGTCCCGAAGAGCAGGGATGGAGCATCGCGGTGCCGCTCGTGGGCTCGGTCGGCGACGTCATGGTCGTGCACGCGCGGCCGACGCTCGACGGCGTCGCGGCGGCGGAGCGTGCGCTGGCGCGCTGTCCGCTGCTGGATCACCTGACGAGCGAGTATGCCTTCCTGAGCGTGCTCGAGGCGGGGCTCTATCACATCACGGCCGAGCTCGCGCGCGACGCCGCAGCACGCGGCGGTACGGTCGGCGACGACGAGTACCGCGCGAAGCTCTCCGAACGCGCCCGCGCGGAGCGCGAAGGCGCGCACCTCAAGCGGCGACTCCAGCCGGAGGTCCCCGGGGAGCTGCCCTACGTCTGTTTCTATCCGATGTCGAAGCTTCGCGACCCGGGCGCGAACTGGTACGGGCTGACGCTCGAGGAGAGGAGCCGGCTGATGCACGCGCACGGGACGACGGGACGCCGCTACGCCGGTCGGGTGCAGCAGCTCATCTCCGGAGCGATCGGGCTCGATGAATGGGAGTGGGGGGTGACGCTCTTCGCGAAGGACCCGCTCGACTTCAAGAGGCTCGTCACGGACATGCGGTTCGACGAGGTGAGCGCGGTGTACGCGAGCTTCGGTCGGTTCTTCGTCGGACGTCGCGGCACGTTCGCCGACGCGCTCAGTCGCTGAGCACGAGCGCGGCGCGCACTGGCGCGGCGTCCAGGCCCGCGATCCGCAAAGGCAGCGCGAGCAGGGTACAGTCGCCGGCCGGCGCATCGGCGAGGTCGAGGTTCTCGACGACGCACGCGCCGCCGTCAAAGAGCGCGTGGTGCACCTCGAGCCTTTTACTGTCGCGGCGGTCGACGCTCGGCGCGTCGACGCCGAGCAGCCAGAGTCCGCGCGACGCGAGCGCGCGCGCACACGCCGCGGACAGCGCAGGCCAGTCGGCAGGGAAGCGCCCACCCGCGATCGAGTGTCCCGTGCGCAGCAGGAGACGGCGCGTGTCCTCGGGCACGCGCTCGAGGAGCTCCTCGCCGAGATCGCGCGGCGGGCCCGCAACGTCGACGATGAACGCCGGCCCCACGAACGCCTCGAGCCGGAGCGTCTCGGACGCAGGCGCGCCGTCGCGCACGTGCAACGGCGCATCCGCGTGCGTGCCGACATGGGGACTCATCGTCAGCGCGGTGAGGTTGACGCTCGAGCCATCGGCGATCCGCGCCGACCAGCCGCAGCTGAAGGGAGTGTCACCGGGCCACTCGGGGGTGCCGGGGCGGATCGCGACGCTGACGTCGAGCAGCCGGCGAGCGTTCACTCGCCCTGGCGGCCGCTGAAAAACTTCCCGCGCACCGCCCAGAGGTCGGGGAAGAAGCGCTGCGAGACGGTGCGCGAGAGATACTTCGCGCCGAGCGTCCCGCCGGTGCCGCCCGTGATGGGTCCGATGACGCGCTCGACGAGCTGCACGTGCAGGAAGCGCCACATCGCGAAGCCCTGCTCGTACTCGAGCAGCGCCTCGGCGAGGAGGAAGAGCGGCGTGTGCGCGGGGTCGGTGTAGATCCCCTCGAGCGTCGTTCCGCTGCGCTCGATCATCCGCTCGAAGAGCTCCTGGAGCGTCGGCTGGTCGAGCGCGCGCTGGACGCGACTGGGGATCGTGCCGTGCTCCTGCAGCGCCTGCATGAAGTGCGGCTCCCGAAGTCCGGACCGCGCTTCGATGGCGCGGAACTGCTCGCTCTGCGAGCCGCTCGACGTGCCGAGGTAGCCCCGGAACTCGGCGAACCGCTGGGGCGGCAGCGTCTCGAGTGACGACAGCTGGTTGGTGACGATCCGGACGAGGGCGTTGACGCGCTTCACCGCCGAGAGCGCGGCCAGCGCGTCGTCGTCGGCGAGGCGCGCGACGAGGATGTCGAGCTCGTGGAGGATGACCTTGAACCACAGCTCGCTGGCCTGGTGCACGACGATGAAGAGCAGCTCGTCGGGGTGCTCGGGAACGGAGCGTGGACGCTGGAGCGCGAGCAGCTCGTCGAGCTTCAGGTAACTGCCGTACGTCAGCTCGTCGCTCATCAGAAAGTGGTCACGTCGAGCGACGCGATGTCGTCCACGCGCACGGTCTCGAAGGTGAAGAAGGGCTCCCCGAAGCGCGTGCGGATGAGCGAGCCGTAGTAGCCGTTCTGGAGCCGCACGACGTCGAGCAGCGGATCGCCGTTAGGGTACACCTCCCCCGCCTGGGTCGCCCCCTCGAACTGCGAGCCGAAGGTGGCGATCGCCTGGAGCTTCTTCTCGAAGACGTCGCTGATGTCGACGACGAAGGTCGGCTTCTCGAAGTCCTGCCTGTAGCTCATGCAGTGCACGACCTTGAAGGGGCGGTGGGCCGGATGGTCGGGCTCGAGCTTCCGCAGCCCGGAGACGAAGCAGGCGTCGCGCACCAGCTCCGCGGTCACGCGATGGTCCGGGTGGCGGCCCTTCATCGCCGGGGCGATGACGACCCGCGGGCGGTACTTCCTGATGAGCACCGCGAGTCGGGCGCGCGTTTCCGGCGTATTGACGATACCGGCGTCGGGAAGGCCCAGGTTCTCGCGCGCGGACGCGCCGAGGATCGCCGCGGCGCGCTCGGCCTCCTCCTGGCGGAGCGTCGCCGAGCCCCGTGTGCCCATCTCGCCCGCGGTGAGGTCGACGATCGCCGTCCGCCGCCCGAGAGACGCGGCGCGCAGGAGCGTGCCGCCGCAGGTGAGCTCGACGTCGTCGCGGTGCGCGGCGATGGCGAGGACATCGACAGGCTGATCGTTCATTCGTATCGAAGCGCTTCGATGGGATCGAGCTTCGCGGCGCGCATCGCCGGGAGCAGCCCGAAGGCGATGCCGATCGCGACCGAGACCGCGACCGCGAGGAGCGTGATGCCTAACGGAGGAGCGGCGTCGATGTTCATGGCGAGCGTGGCGAGCTTGCCGACGCCGAGGCCGAAGGCGATGCCGATGAGCCCCCCGATGCCGGTGAGCGTCGCCGCCTCGACGAGGAACTGGGCGAGGATGTCCGACTTCTGGGCGCCGAGCGCCTTGCGCACCCCGATCTCGCGGGTGCGGCTCGTCACCGAGACCATCATGATCGCCATGACCCCGATGCCGCCGACCATGAGCGCGACGCCGGAGAGCACGATCATCACGAGGAAGAAGACGCCGGTGATCTTGTTGAAGGTGTCGAGGATCTGGTCCTGGGTGATGAAGTCGAAGGTGGACTTCTCCCCCGGGCGGAGTCCGCGCATCTCGCGCAGCGCGATCGTGACGGCGTCCTGCGCGAGGCCCACGGACACGCCCTCGCGAGGCTTCACGGAGATGAAGAGGGCGTTGGTGCGGTCGATGTAGAACTGGTGGTCGGCGAAGCGATAGGGAATGATCGCGCCGACCTGCTGCCCCGGGGGCGCGAAGATGTTCTCCGGCGGCGCATAGACGCCGATCACCTTCGCCGGACGGCCGCCGAGGCGGACCATGCGGTCGAGGGGGGAGATCTCGCCGAAGAGGCGACGCGCGACGTCGCGGTCGATCACCGCGACCTGCGATCCACTCTTCAGCTCCGCCTTCGTGAACCACCGCCCCTCGAGCAGCTCGCCCCCCTGGATCTCCGTGTAGCGGTCGTCGGCACCGAAGAAGGTCATCTGCTGCGTCCGCGTTCCCTCGTACTCGACGCGCCCGAAGACCTGTGCCCAGATCGCGGCGTATCCTATCTCGGGAAGGGCGGCGACACGGTCCGCCTCCGCGGGAACGAGCTCGGGACGGATGCGCACCTCGCGCGGGAGCTGATCGGGATTGAGGGGCGTCTGCGAGAAGAAGCGCATGACGTAGAACGTCGATGGCCCCGCGATCTCGATCGTCTGCACGATCTGGGTGCGGATCCCCTGAACGATCGCCGCCATCGCCATCACCGTCGCGACGCCGATGACGACGCCGAGGATGGTGAGCGCGGAGCGCACCTTGCCCGCGCGCAGCGTGTCCACGGCGACGCCGAGGTTCTGTGTCAGCCGCTCGACGAGGAGCATGCTACTCGGCGCGGAGGGCGGTGATCGGGTCGAGGCGCGCCGCGCGCGAGGCCGGGTAAACGCCGAAGAGAACGCCGACACCGGCGCCGAGCGCGACGGCCACCGCGACCGACCAGGGCGTGACGCGCGCGGGAAGGGGGGAGATCAGCGCGATGAACGACGCGAACGCCCAGCCGGCAGCGACGCCGAGCAGCCCGCCCGATGCCGCGAGGGCGATCGACTCGGCGAGGAACTGGCGCTGGATGTCGCGCGCCGTCGCCCCGACCGCCTTGCGGATGCCGATCTCGCGCGTGCGCTCGCTGACCGACATCAGCATGATGTTCATGATGACGATGCCGCCGACCACGATGCCGATCGCGACCACCGCGGGGATGACGCTGAAGAGGACGCGGGTGAGCTGCTTCCAGAAGGCGACGAGCGCCTCCGCCGTCTCGACGGTGAAGTTGTTCTCCTGCCCGGGACGCAGGCGGTGCGCGATGCGCATCGCCTCTTCGGCACGAGACATCGCCCCGGATACATGGAGGGCGTCGTGCATCTTCACCGAGATCGTGGTCGTGGCCCGACGCCCGTACATCATCTCGAACTGCGTGATCGGCATGATGACGAAACCGTCGAACGACTGGCCGAGGACCCGCCCCTTCTTGGCGACGGCGCCGACGACCGTGAAACGCTCGCCGTTGATGCGCACGTCGCGTCCTACCGGGTCGACGCCCTCGAACAGCTTCTCGGCGATGTCGGCGCCGACGACCACGACTGGCCGCCGGTCGCGCACGTCGAGCTCGCTCAAGGGCTGGCCGCTGCTGAAGCGGTAGTCCTGGACGACCTGGTAGTCGGCGGTGACGCCGAAGATCAGCACGTCGCCTTGCGTACGACTTCCCCAGACGATGTCAGCCTGGGGCGTCGGCCACCCCGACTGGAGCGAGACGGCGGCCGCTTCGGGGATCGCGTTGCGAACCGCCTCCGCGTCCTCCGGGGTGATTTTCGGACGCCGCGCGTAGCGTCGCCACTGCTCGTCGTCGATGATGCCGACCTGGATCGGCGTGCGGCGCACCTGGAACGCGTTCGCACCGATGACGGCGCTCGCGAGGTTCTCGCGCACGTACGCGTTCATCCCCTGGATGATCGCGACGACGGCGACGAGGAAGGTCACCGAGACGATGATCCCGAGCAGTGTGAAGAACGACCGCAGCTTGTTCGCGCGGATCTGCTCGAGGGCGCCGCTGATCACGTCCGTGAATCGCATTACGACCCTAAAGTTGACACCGCGTCGTTCGACGCGCCATGCGGCGACGACGAAAAACGGCCGGGGCGTCGCGCCCCGGCCGTTCGTCGCGCGCAGGCGCGCATCTCACTCATAACGCAGAGCCGCGACCGGATCGAGTCGCGCCGCCCGGAAAGCGGGGAAGATTCCGAACAGAATTCCCGTGATCGCACTGCCGACGATCGCCGTCAGGATCGCCGACGCAGGGATCGAAGCCGGAATCGGCGTCTTGGCGGCAATGAGCCAGGTGAGCAGCCCGCCGGCGACGAACCCGACCGCGGCGCCGATGGATGTGAGCGTCACCGCCTCGACGAGGAACTGCCAGAGGATCGTCCAGCGCGTCGCACCGAGTGCCTTGCGCACGCCGATCTCACGCGTGCGCTCGGTGACGCTGATCATCATGATCGCGATGACGCCGACGCCGCCGACGAGCACGCCGACCGCGGAGATGCCGACCATGATGACGAAGAACGTACCGAAGAAGCCGTCGTAGATCTCGAGCAGGCGGTCCTGGGTGACGACGGCGAAGTTGTTCTCCTGCGACGGGCGCAGGCCGCGCATCGAGCGCATCGCCGCGGTCACGTCGTCGATCGCCTCGGACTGCTTCACCGACTCGCGCGGCTTGACGGTGAAGTCGACCCAGCGCAGCGACATCTGGAGATGGCGCCGCCCCGTCTCGAGGGGAATGATCGCCTGCGGCGCGTCGCCGCTCTGGGTCGAGCCCGGCTTGCCGAGGAAGCTCGCCGTGTAGTGATAGACGCCGATGACCTCGAACTGCTGACCACCGAACTCCACCATCTTGCCGAGCGGCTCGCTGCCGGCGAAGAGGCTTTCGATGGCGCGCTCGTTGAGGATCACGACGCGCGAGCCGTTCTCGTACTCCTGCTCGGTGAAGCTGCGCCCGGGATCGATGTTCCCGCCGTCGACGATCGTCCAGTTCGGGGTGTAGGCGTCGGTGCCGACGTTGCGGATCTCGCGATCCTTGTAGCGCACGTTGAACTGCGCCGGCGAGTGCGCGGTGACCGCGGCGAGCGACTCGAGCCGGCTCAGCGCCTCCGCCTCACGGACGGTGAGCCAGGGGTTCCGCCGCCACGGGCACGTCTCGTCGGTGCCGTCGCAGACGGTCGCGAGCGAGATCGGGCGCTTGTAGACGTAGAACGACGTCGGGCCGGCCGACTCGAGGTCCTTGGCGACGCTCGAGTTGATGCCGTGAACGGCCGCGGACATCGCGACGACGACGAAGACGCCGATCGCGACGCCCATGATCGTGAGCCCCGCGCGAACCTTGTTCGCGCGGATCGCGTCGAACGCGATGCCGACTCCTTCACGGAGGCTGCTGATGAGTGCGCGCATCGGTTACTCCTGCCGCAGCGCGGCGATCGGGTCGAGCCGCGAAGCGCGGCGCGCGGGATACACGCCGGACACGATGCCGACGACGGTGCCGAGGAGCGTCGCCATGACGACCGACCACGGCGCGACACGCGCCGGGAGCGGGGTCAGGGCGTCGAGCAGCTCCGCGATGGCGACGCCGAGGCCGATGCCGATGATTGCGCCGAGAGTGCTGAGCGTCGCCGCCTCGATGAGGAACTGCGCCAGGATGTCGCGTCGGCGCGCGCCGAGCGACTTCCGGATCCCGATCTCGCGCGTGCGCTCGGCGACGGCGACGAGCATGATGTTCATGATCACCATGCCGCCGACGACGAGCCCGATCGCCGGCAGGGCGGTGCCGATGATGAGCAGCATCCCCTTCAGCTTCTCGAAGAAGCTCAGCGCCGACGCCGACGTCTCCATCGCGAAGTTGTCGGGCTGTCCCGGACGCAGGCGGCGCTTGCCGCGCATCAGCTCGCGCACCGACTCCATCGCGTCGTCCATCGCCATCGCCGTCGGCGCCTGGACGATGATGCCGTCGATGTCGCCGCGCGGGTTGGTGAGGCGGTGGAGCGGCGAGTGGTACGGCGCGAGGACGATCTTGTCGAGCGAGAGGCCGAAGAGCGACCCCTGCTTCTTGAGCACGCCGACGACGGTGTAGGGAATGCCGCCGACGCGGAGCTCGCGGCCGAGCGGATCGAGGTTGGGGAAGAAGTGCGTCGCCACCTCGCTGCCGACGACCATCACCGGCGTTCCCATCTCCAGCTCGCGCTGGGTGAAGAGACGGCCAGAGGTCAGCTCGTAGTTCTTGATCGTGAAGTAGTCGCCGTCGACCGCGTGCGCTTCCACCTCGCGGCTCCGCGCGTACGCGGACGAGGCACGCTCGTTGTCCTGGGACTCGACCGCGTAGCGCGTGTTCGACGGGAGGACTTCGGTCACCGACTGGAGATCGGAGTAGTAGACGCGCGGGCGGCGCTGCCACTCCTTCCACATCTCCTCGGTGACGTTGTTCTCGAACCAGGGGAAGCGCTTGAGCGTGAAGGTGTTCACGCCCAGCAGGCGCCCCGCGAAGTCCTCTTCCATGTACTTGCTCATCCCCTCGACGATGGAGACGACGGCGATCAGGAACATCACGCCGATCGTGACCCCGAGGAGGGTGAAGCTGCTCTTGAGCTTCTGCGCGCGAATCGTATTCAGCGCGAGTCGGACTGCTTCGAGAATTGGCACCGAGGATTCAGAGCCCGGCCTGCGCCTTGAACGCCGAGCGACGGTCGTCGCTCGCGATCAGGCCGTCGCGCAGAACGACGACGCGCTTCGCATGTGCCGCGATGTCGGCTTCGTGGGTCACCATGATCACCGTCTGCCCGCTCGTCGCCAGCGTCTCGAAGACGCGCATGATCTCTTCCGACGTCGTCGAGTCGAGGTTGCCCGTCGGCTCGTCGGCGAGGAGGATCGACGGACGGTTGACGAGCGCGCGCGCGATCGCGACGCGCTGCCGCTGGCCGCCCGAGAGCTCGTTCGGCTTGTGATGAACACGGTCGCCCAGCTGCACGCGGGCGAGCGCCTCCTGAGCGCGCTCGCGCCGCTCCGTCGCGCTGACGCCGGCGTAGACGAGCGGCAGCTCGACGTTGTGCAGCGCGGTCGCGCGCGGGAGGAGATTGAAGGTCTGGAAGACGAAACCGATCTCCTTGTTCCGGACGCGCGCGAGCTGGTCGTCGCTCATCTCGGAGACGAGCTGGCCGTTGAGCCAGTACTCGCCCTCGTTCGGCGTGTCGAGGCAGCCGATGAGGTTCATCAGCGTCGACTTGCCCGACCCCGATGGGCCCATGATCGCGACGTACTCGTTGCGCCGGATCGCGACGTCGACGCCGCGGAGGGCGCGCACGATCTCGCCGCCCATGTCGTACTCCCGCTTGAGGCCGCGGGTGACGATGACCCAGTCGCTGTCCGGCGCCGCGCCGGTGGTCGCGACGACCGCCTGACGTTCGGCGGTGGTGCTGATCGGGTGCTCGCCCGTGACGTAGTCCGCGCTCACGACTTGACCCCCTTCTTCGTGTCCATCTTCGGCGCCTCGCGCACGAGCGCGCCATCCTTGAGCTCGCGGATCGCCTGGTACGTGCCGCCGACGATGCGATCGCCGGCAGCGAGGCCGTTGATGACCTCGAAATACTTGTCGCCGGCGATGCCGACCTTCACCGGCTTGAAGCTGACCTTCATGTCCTTGCCGACCACGAAGACGCCCTCGACGTCGCGCTTGCCCACTTCCTTCGCCGGACGGGCGCGGCCGAGGCCGACCGCGGTGTCACCGGGCTGGATGTTCTCGTTCTCGCGCACGGTGAGCGCGATGATCGGGATCGTGAGGACCTGCGTGCGCGTGTCCGTGATGACCTTGGCCGTCGCCGAGAAGTCGGGGCGGGTCTCCGCCGGCGCATCGAGCAGCTCGATCGTCACCTCGTAGTCCACGGCCTGGTCGGCGTTCGAGGCGGCGCTCGTCGCCGCCGCGGTCACGGAGCTGTTGGAGATCTCGACGACGCGGCCGGTGAAAGTCGTGTCGGGGAAGGCGTCGATCTGGACCTGTGCCGAGTCGCCGACGCTGATGCGCGCGACGTCGGTCTCGTCCACCTTCACCTTCGTCTCGAGCACGGACATGTCGCTGATGGTGAGCAGCGTCGCCGCGTCCTTGTTGAACGTGCCGGGGATCGCCGTCTCACCCTGCTCGACGTTGAGCCGCGTCACGCGGCCGCTCATCGGGGCGATGATGGTCGTCTTCGCGAGCGAGCTGCGGGCGTCGCGGAGCGTCGCCACCGCCTGATCGACCTGGTGATCGGCCGACTGCGCGAGCGCGTCGTTCACCTCGACCTGCGTCTTGAGCTGCTCGAGCTGTTCCTCGGAGACGAGGGTCGCGTTCTGCTTGCGGATCTCCTCGGAGCGCTGGAAGGTGCGGCGCGACTGGAGGAGGCTCGCCTTCGCCTGCGCCGCCGCGGCGCGCGCCGCCGCGAGCGAGGCCTCGGCGCGCTGCACCGCCGCCTCGTACTGGGCCGGCTCGATCTGGAGCAGGAACTGCCCCTTGCTCACCATCTGCCCTTCCTTCACGGAGAGGCGGACGATGCGGCCGCTGATGTCGGCGGCGACATCCACCTTGGTTCGCGGGCGGACCTGCCCGCTCGCCGTCACCGAGGCGACGAGGTCGCGCTTCTCGACCGAGTCGATGCGCACCTCCGTGCCCTTGTTGCCGCCCTTCGCGGCGGTGACGCCAACGAGCAGCAAGAGGAGGGCGGCTCCGCCGCCGATGATCGAATACTTGACCTTTTTGCTCATGTGGGGGGCCTGGCGGTTAGCGGAGCGGACGGCCGACCGCGCCCTCGAGGGCGGCGAAGGCCTTGTGGTAATCGTAGACGGCGTTGATGCGGTCGCTCTCGGCGCGCTCGTACGTCGCGCGCGCCTGCGTCACGTCGAGGAAGGTCGCCGCGCCGACACGGTAGCGCTCCTCGGTGAGCGTGAGCTCGGCGCGGGCACGGGCCGCGTTCTGCTCCTGGAGCGCGACGCTCTTCACGGCCGTCGTCAGCGTCAGGTAGGCCGCGGTGACGTCGGCGGTGAGCTGGAGCTCGCGGGCGCGGGTGATGTTGCGGGCGTCGTTGCGCAGCGCCGTCGCCTGCTCCACGCGCTGCTCGCGGTTGAAGCCGTCGAAGAGCGGGAGCACGAGGGCAGCGCGGATCGACCAGGGGTTCTTCTGGAAGTCCCAGGGGTACTGGTCGTTCTGCGCGCGCATCGCCGCCGCCTGCGCATCGGTGAACACGATCGCGCTGCAGTTGCGAAGCGGAACGCCGGCGCCGGCGCGCGCATAGTTGTCGGCCTGGCAGGCCTGCTGCTCGCCGACGGCGCCGAAGCGGGCCTGGTCGATCGCCGACTCGATGTCCTGGTTGCGCTGCGTGTAGCCGCTCCACCCGGTGGAGATGTTCAGCGAGGGCGTGTACTGGCTCCGCGCCTGCCGCACGCCGAGCGTCGCCGAATGCTCGCGAGCGCGATAGGCGACGACCTGCGGGTTCTGCCGCTGCGCCAGCGCCAGCACGGAGTCGACGGAGAAGGTGACAGGCGTGATGGTGAACTCGGACGTCAGCTGCACGTTGGCGGGCTGCTGCACGCCCATCTGCTGGAAGAGGCGAAGCTTCTGGACCTCGACGTCGTTGTGCGCGTTGAGCGAAGCGACCTGCTGTGTCGCGAGCTCCACTTCGGCGCGGCTGACGTCGATCGACGTCGCCGATCCGACCGACGCACGGGCGCGGGCGAGCAGCACCTGCGACTGCGCCGCGGCGACGAGCGTGTCGGCGAGCCGTGCGCGCGCCTCGGCCTGGAGGACGGTGAGGTACTGCTGCGTCACGGTCGACCGCAGCGTCTCGCGGGCGCCGGTGATCTCGGCCTCGACCGCGTCGCGATTCGCGGCCGCGACGCGAGGAGCGATGATCGCGCTGGCGTTGAGGTTGTAGTTGAGCGACAGGCTGTAGCTCGAGCTCACCGTGTTCGGGTTCGAGCCGAGGGTCAGGCCGTTGTAGATCTGACGGCCTCCCTCCTGGTAGTTGCCGCCGAGCGATGCGTCGGCGGTCGGCAGGAGGTTGCCGTACGCGGCCAGTTGCGCGGCGCGTGCGGTGCGCCGGCGCTCGATGGTCTGCTGGAGGTCCGGGTTGGAGCGCCGGGCGAGATTCAGCGCGTCGGCGAGCGAAAGCGCCGGGCCCGCGCTGAGCGAATCAGAGACCTGGGCGTTCGCCGTCAGGCTCGTGAGCGAGAGCGCGAGAGCGACGAGCAGCAGTTGACGCATCGGGGGGAATCCTGTCGGGTGAGGTACGGTGCCCCGTACGACGAGCCTTGCGCAATGGTTTCAAGGTCACGAACGCGAAAAATTCCCCGCGGGAGCGGGGCGATCGCATCACCGCGAGCGCGACGACGCCGTCAGCGCTCGCCGGGAATCGCGTCGCGAATCGCGGACAGGTGGATGACCGGCGCCTCGACGCGGAGCACGCGACCCTCGCGATCGACCCACACGTCCCGATCGCCACGGGCATCGCTGACCACGAAGTGGCGGGCCACGACCTGACTGCCCGCGATCTCGATCGGCTCGTCCCCCCGAGAAGATACTCTTATCTCGACCACGGCGTTGGTGCGTGGGAGGACAGCGGGCCGGCTGGCGCTGTCGGCGATCATCGCTACGAGGAAGTACTGATGGACCGCGTCTTCGTCGAACACCAGCATTCCCGGGCGGCGGAAGAGCTCCCGCGCGGACTCACCACGTACGGTCTGGGCGCGCATGCTGAGCCGGTCGCTGCCGACCTGCAGGTTGATCCGATCCCGGATCTCCCCCGATTCGCGGCCCTCGAGCTGGTAGCCGAGGGGGGTCCCCGCGGTATCCGTTCGGAGGAGGGTCGTGGTCCGCGTCGAGCCGAGCGT
>DATAIS010000335.1:0-5409 GCA_036262535.1 Gemmatimonadaceae bacterium
GGCGCGGCAGCTCCGCTTCACGCCTAACGTCGCAGCCCGCTCCCTCACCACCAGTCGCAGCTCCACGCTCGGTGTCCTCCTTCCGGACCTCCATGGCGAGTTCTTCTCAGAGGTCATCCGCGGCGTGGACCAGGCGGCGCAGGAGCATGGCTACCACATCGTCGTCTCGAGCTCGCACAACGACCACGCCGAGATCACCGCGGCGCTCGACGCGATGCGCGGGCGCGTCGATGGCGTGGCGATCATGTCGCCGACGTTCGACGCGGCCCAGCTCCGCGCCGACCTCCCGGCGACGCTGCCGGTCGTGCTCCTCAACTGCGCCGACGCCAAGGGGGAGTTCGACGTCCTCGGCATCGACAACCGTGGCGGGGCCTACGCGATGACGAAGCATCTCGTCGCCCTCGGCCGGCAGCGCATCGCCTTCGTCCGCGGCGCGATCGGCAACGCCGACGCCGAGGCGCGGCTCGCCGGCTACCGCGAGGCGCTCGCCGATGCCGGGATCGAGCGGCGCGAGGCGTGGGAGCTGTGCGGGAACTTCGTGCAGCAGTCGGGCTACGAGGCCGCGCACCGGTTGATGGCGATGTCGCCGCGCCCGGACGCCGTCTTCTGCGCCAACGACGCGATGGCGATCGGCGCGTTGAGCGCGCTGCGGGAGGGTGGCGTGCGGGTGCCCGGGGACGTCGCGGTGGTGGGGTTCGACGACATCCCCATCGCGCGCTACATGCACCCTCCCCTCACCACGGTCCGCGTCGACATCGCGGGTCTCGGCGCGAGCGCGGTGCGGACGCTGCTGCATGCGGTACAGCGGAAGAACGCGCACGAGCGGGTGCACGAGACGCTGCCGGCGGAGCTGGTGGTGCGCGACTCGTGCGGAGCGGCACGGGTGAAGGCGGGACGGAACTCGTAATCGTACGCCGGTCGCAGGAAGACCGGGTTCACACTCCAGGAGGACAGCACATGCGAAGCACGTGGTTGAAGAAATGGCTCGGCGGAGTCGCCGCGGGAGCGCTTGCGCTCCTCGCGACGGCGACGGCCGCTCACGCACAGACTTCGACGGGGACCGTCCGCGGGACCATAACCGGCGACGGCGGCGTGCCCATGCCAAACGTCCAGATCGGCGCACGCAACGTCGAAACGGGCGTGCAGCGCGGGACGATGAGCGGTGATAACGGCACCTACGTCCTGCCTGGGATCGCGCCCGGCACGTACGACATGACCGTCCGGCGAATCGGGCACACTCCGCAAACCCGTCGCGTCGTCGTGCAGATCGGCGCGACGCAGATCCAGAACTTCACGGTGAGCTCGCAGCCGACGCAGCTCGCGACGGTCGCCGTCGTCGCCACCGCGCCGGTCCCGGAGACGCGCACCTCCGAGGTCGCGACGAACGTGACGCCGCAGCAGATCGAGAAGCTGCCGACGACGAGCCGCAACTTCCTCGACCTCGCGGCGCTCGCGCCGGGCGTCACGGTCAGCCCCGACCGGCTCGGCTTCCAGGGCCGCAACTTCTCCGCCGGTGGACAGAGTGCGAGCGCGGTGAACGTGTTCATCGACGGATCGAGCCTCAAGAACGACCTCACCGGCGGCGGCGTCGCCGGCCAGGACGCGAGCCGCGGAAATCCGTTCCCGCAGAGCGCGATCCGCGAATACCGCGTGATCTCGCAGAACTTCAAGGCGGAATACCAGAAGTCGTCGAGCGCCATCATCACCGCGACGACGAAGTCCGGCGGCAATGAATGGCACGGCAACGCTCTCGTGGGCTATCAGCACGCGGGGCTCGTCGAGCTCGACGAGCTGCAGAAGCGTGCCAAGAAGGCCAACCCCGCGAGTTTCCGGCGCCCCGACTACACGCGAACGCTGACCGCGTTCAGCGTCGGCGGTCCGATCGTCGTGGACAAGTCGCACGTCTTCCTGTCGTACGAGGGCAACAATCAGAGCCGGGTGAACCGGGTGAACTTCAACCCGCCCACGGGTTTTACCGCGCTCGACACGGTGAACCTGCGCCAGTACAACGGCTACTTCGGCTCGCCCTTCCGCCAGAACCTCTGGTTCGGCAAGGTCGACTATGCCTTCGGTGAAGGCAGCAATGTCGAGGTCAGCGTCAACAATCGGCACGAGACCGACGTCCGCGACTTCGGCGGCGGCAACAACACCGCATTGCTAGGCGCGGTGAACTACCGACAGAACGTCTCCATCGCCCAGGCGAAGTACAACTATGCGCGTGGCGCGCTGCTGAACGAGGCGAAGGTCGACTTCTCGTACTTTCAGCGCAATCCGATTCCGAACCAGCCCGGGATCGTGCGCCGGAAGTACCAGATCGGCCCCGATGCGATCATTGGCAGCTACAACTCCAATCAGGATTTCAAGCAGCGGCGCATTGGCCTGCGTAACGACGTCACCTACACCGGATTCACCTTCTCCGGCGACCACGTCTTCAAGGGCGGAGCGAGCATCGACTTCGTCAACTACGACGTGTTCAAGGCGAACAACTTCACCCCCGAGTTCAGCTACGGGGACTCGATCAACTGCAACCCCGACTGCGCCGTCCGGCAGGGCTACGCCTTCGGGACGCCGTACCAGCTCGTGTACTCGACCGGCAATCCGAGGCTCAAGGCCGACAACACGCAGATCGGTGCGTACGTCCAGGACGACTGGACGCCCATGGAGCGCCTGACGTTCAACATCGGCGTTCGCTGGGACGTCGAGACGAACATGCTCAACTCGGGATACCGCACGCCGCAGAACGTGGCCGACACGCTGAGGCGCTACAACTCGCAGTTCCCGGTTCCGCTCGACCTCGACCGCTACATCAGCACCGGCAAGAACCGCAAGCCGTTCTACGGTGCCTTCCAGCCACGACTGGGCTTCTCGTACGCGCTCGACCGCGATAATCGCACGACCGTCTTCGGCGGTTGGGGTCTCTACTACGACCGCATCCAGTTCGACCTCTACGCGATCGACCCGGTCCAGAAGCTGGGCCGGCCCAACTACACGATCCGGTTCGCGCCACGTGGCGTCGCACCGCGCCCCGGGCAGGTCGCCTGGAACGATGCCTACCTCACCGCCGACACGACGACGCTGAACTCACTCGTGCGCACGACGGGCCAGCCGGAGGCGTGGCTCATCGACAACGAGATGAAGGTACCGCGGTCCACGCAGTCGAACTTTGGCGTAAGGCAGATGCTCGGCACGTTCGCGGTGACGGCGACGTACGCCAACGTCCACGGGATGGATCAAACGGGGCTCGGCTGGGCGACCATCGAGCTCAATCCGAACGGTTCGTGTTGCAGGAGCTTCAACATCGGCGCACACGGCTTCAGCAACTTCATCTACTCCACGAACGACAAGGAGACGTGGTACAAGGCGCTCCAGCTTCAGATCGACCGACCCTATACCCGCCGCGATTCGCGCAGCATCGGTTGGGGCAGCGGGCTCGCCTTCACGTACGCGACGCGGGAGGTCAAGGGCGCCGACGGCCTGGGCGACGAATTCGACTTCCCGAACTCGCGGAGCATTCCGCGGCACCCGGCGAACGACGAGAAGTATCGACTCGTCGCGAACTTCGTCACCGACATGCCGTGGTTCTGGGGCATCCAGACCTCCGGGCTCCTCACGCTCGGTGGAAAATACCGCCAGGACATCGGCTGCCCGGCGCGGTTCTGCGGGATCGGCACGACCGGCAACCAGTATCAGCGTGGTGGGTTCGAGGTGCCGGGCGTCTTCCCGTATCGAACGCTCGACCTCCGCTTGCGGAAGGACTTCCCGACCTTCGGGGCGTACAACGTGAGGTACGGCGTCACGCTCGACGTCTTCAACGCCTTCAACCGCACCAACTGGTCGAACTACAACACCGGCAACCGTACCGACAGGGACTTCGGCGCGCCGCGCGACATGGCCAGTGATGCCCGCCGCTACCAGCTCGGCGCAGAAGTGAACTTCTAACCCAATGCGTTCCTGATCGAGCGACGGGGAGCCGGTGCGTTTCATGCGCTGGCTCCCCGTCAGACCTTTCCCCGGCCCACTCATGATCCGACCAATGCCACGTTGGCTCGCGCTCGGTGCCGTGCTCGTCGCGGCAGCGTGCGCGCACAACAGCGTCGCGGGCCCTACGACGTCCACTCCGATAAGCCGGGAGTACGTCAACGAGCCGTTCCTCGACACCCTCCAGCAGCGCACCTTCGCCTTCTTCTGGGAGCGCACCAACCCGGTCAACGGCCTCACGCCCGATCGCTGGCCGACGAAGAGCTTCTCGAGCGTGGCCGCGGTCGGCTTCGCGCTCACCGCGTACCCGATCGGCGTCGAGCGCAACTGGGTCACCCGTGACCAGGCGGCGCAGCGCACGCTGACGACGCTGCGCTGGTTCTATCAGGCGCCGCAAAACAGCAACGCGACCAACGTCACCGGGAACTGGGGGTTCTTCTACCACTTCCTCGACATGGACACCGGCTACCGGTTCCAGCAGGTCGAGCTCTCGACGATCGACACCGGCCTCCTCCTCGCCGGCGTCCTCTTCGCGCAGGTGTACTTCGACCGCCCCGATTCGGTGGAAGGCGCGATCCGCGCCTACGCCGACTCGCTCTACCGGCGCGTCGAGTGGACGCGCGCCACCGCGCCGACCACGCCGCGCATCTCGATGGGGTGGAAGCCCGAGCAAGGGTGGTTCAACTTCTCGTACAACGGCTACGACGAGGCGATGCTGCTCTACGTCCTCGCGTTAGGCTCGCCGACTTACCCGATCGACCCTGCCGCCTGGCCCGCGTTCACCAGCACCTACCACTGGGCGACCTTCCAGGGCCAGACGCACGTCAACTTCGCGCCGCTCTTCGGCCACCAGTACTCGCACGTCTGGATCGACTTCCGCGGCATCCAGGACGCATACATGCGCGGCCGCGGCATCGACTACTTCGAGAACTCGCGCCGCGCCACCTACTCGCAGCGTGCCTACGCCACCGCCAATCCCGGCGGCTGGCGCGACTACTCGGCCGACATCTGGGGGCTGACCGCGAACGACGGTCCGTCCGACACGGTGCTCGTGATCGACGGCCGCTCGCGCCAGTTCTGGACCTACCGCGCGCGCGGTGCCGCCGCCAACGAGGTCCAGGACGACGGCACCCTCGCGCCGACCGCCGCCGCGAGCGCGATCCCCTTCGCGCCCGAGATCGCCGTCCCCGCCGCCAAGGCGATGCGCGCGAAATACGGGAACGAGCTGTTCCAGCAGTACGGCTTCCTCGACGGCATCAACCCGACCTTCCGCGACGCCGGCGCCGCCCGCGCCGGCCGCGTCCATCCAACGATCGGCTGGATCGACACCGACTACCTCGGCATCGACCAGGGGCCGATCATCGCCATGGTCGAGAACTACCGCACGGGGCTGATCTGGAACTACATGAAGCGCAGTCCCTACATCAGGAA
>DATAIS010000336.1:0-2008 GCA_036262535.1 Gemmatimonadaceae bacterium
ATACGGCGACGCCGGCGGGTACAGGAAGAGGCCGAAGCTGTTGTCCGGGAGCATCTGCTCGGGGAACGTGTCGAACAGGTTGCGGCCGCCGAGCGACAGCTTCGTCTGCGGGATGGGTGTCCAGCCGACCTCGGCGTCGAAGATCGTCTTGGTGCCGTACGTCTGCGCGAAGTCGCCGCTGTAGCTGTAGAGCGCCGAGGTGTACTTGCCGTAGGTGTTGGCGCGGATCATGAAGCTCAATGCCGAGAGCTCGTAGCGCGCGGCGAGGTTGCTCCGCCAGCGCGGACGCTCGCGCGTCATCGCGTTCAGCCCGCCCTCTCCCCACTCGTCGAAGAGCACCGCGTCCGTGCCCCGGAGCTCCGCCGGAAGCGGGATGTCCCCGACGACCTTCGTCAGCATGTTGTTGTAGACGCCGTTGAGCGTCACGAACCCCGGACCTGCGGCGAAGCGCCACTCGCCGGTGACGTCCACCCCCTGTGTCCGCGTGTTCAGCGCATTCGTGAAGTACTGCGCCTTCTCCGCACGCGAGCCGACACTACGCAGGATTGCCGCAACGCTGTCAGTGCCGAGGAGCGTCGTGAGCAGGATCCGGTCGGCGACGCGGAGCCAGAAGTAGTCGGCGGTGAAGTTGAGGCCGCGCATCGGCGTGAGCGCGAACCCGGCGCTCGCGTTCACCGAGGTCTCCGGCTGCAGCGGCCGTGCGCCGAGGGCGCGCGCCTCGCGCGACGCGACCGGGAAGATGCCGACCTCGACCGCGACCGGAGCCCCGCCGGGGCCGGGTACGAAGTTGGTCGCCACGCTCGAGTACCAGCTCTGGTTGAGCGAGGGCGCGCGGAATCCCGTGCTCACCGTCGCGCGCATCGTCAGCGGCGTCGCCGGCTGCCAGCGCGTGGCGAGCTTGCCGGTGAGCTTCGAGCCGAAGTCGCTGTAGTGCTCGTAGCGGCCGGCCACGTTCGCGAGCAGCTTCGGCGCGACGTCCGTCTCGACGTCGGCGTAGAGCGCGATGTTGTCCCGCGAGTTGTCGGACGCATCCTCCGGGCGAAAGCCGGGGAAGACCTGCGACCCCGACGGCGCGATGTCGCCGTACTGGTCCACGTGCCCGCCCTGGATCCACGACGCGCGCTCCCCCGCGACGACCTCGTAGCTCTCGCGCCGGAACGCCGTGCCGATCGCCACATTGAGCGGCGAGGGGAAGCCGACGTCGTACTCGCGGTTCGCGTCGAGCCCGATGATCGTCTCGGTGAGCTTCACCTTCCCGGCCATGAACGACGTCTGGTTCGGGATCCCCGGGTCGTCGGCGTTGCCGCGAATGCCGTCGAGCCCCGGCGCACACGCGGTGTTGAGGCAGGGGCCTAACGACGTGTTGAGGGTGTTCTCGAGGTTGAAGGTGAAGCCGTTGTGCCCGAGCGTCGCGCCGAGGTCGTAGTTCCATCCCATGCCGGTGCCCTTCACTCCCGTCGCCGCGGAGATGTCGGTGACGTCGGGCACGAAGCGCGGCAGGAAGCCGAGCGGGTAGATCTGCGGCCAGTTGCGGTAGCTGAGCCCCTGCCGGTAGTAGCCGTATCCCGTCCCCTCGCGCAGGCTGTAACCGCCGAAGGCGTACACGCCGGTGTTGCCGCTCGCGCCGAGCGGGATCGCGGCGTTGAGGAAGCCCATGTAGTCCTTCTCTTCACCGTCGCCCCAGTGATGGTTCGGCTGCGGGACGGGATTGTTCTTCGTGATGACGCGTCCATCGGGACCGACGACATCGGCGTCGCCGGGATTGATCTGGTCCTCGAGATCGGCGCCGGCGCGGTTGGTCGACCCGCGGTCGCGATACTCGCCGAAGAGCGCGACCGAGCCGCCGAGGAGCTCGAAGCTCCAGCCACCGTTCATGTCGAAGGTCTTGCCGTCGTGCGGGAAGTCCTTCGGCATGTACTGCCCGGCGTCCACCGTGAAGAAGCGCGCCGCCGCGCCTTCCTTGAGCACGATGTTCACGACGCCGGCGATGGCGTCGGAGCCATACTGC
>DATAIS010000337.1:0-13862 GCA_036262535.1 Gemmatimonadaceae bacterium
TGCCCGAAGACCGAGAAGCGCATCAGCTGGAGCTGAACGCCGGCGAGGAAGATCGGTGAGGAGCGCGTCTTCATCTCCTCGACCACGTCACCGACGCTCGACGCCGCCGGGTCGCTCCCGTCCTCGAGCGTGATGCCCTGGATGAAGTTGAACGCGAAGCCCACGCCGCCGTAGGGGCGGATGAAGCCGCCGCCGTACGACTTCGGGAAGAGCATCGCCGCCGCCACGAAGCGCCGGTTGTCGCTGATGTTCAGCAGCCGCGTCCCGGTCGTCGACGTCGGGTCGGCGATCATCGTCGTCCCGTCGAAGTAGGCCTGGTCGAGCGAGAGGTAGAGACCCCCGCGGCTCCGCGTGATCAGCGTCTCGCCGCCGACGAGCGGCGCCTGGCCGTGACGGGTCGTCAGCGTCCAGTAGGTCATGTTGCCGGCCTTCGCGCCGAAGAACCACGAGTCCTTGAAGTTGCGTCCCGCCTGCGCCTCGCTCGCCGCGGGCACCGCGAGGGCGAGAAGGAGGACCGGGATCATCCGACGGATCGAGCGCATGACGAAGAGCCTCGCGAGTAGGGTCGAAATCTCGGCTTTCAGCGCCGCGTCGTCGGAGCACCTCCGTCGAGCAGCGCGTTGAACAGCATCTTGAACGTCCCGTACGACTGGCCGCGGTACTGCACGCGGTAGCCGAACATCACCACCGAGCCACTGCCTAACGGAACTTCGACCGCGGCGGCCTTGCCCGCGATCGCGTTCCCACCCTGCAGGTATCCGCTGAGGAGGATGTCTTCCTCCCGCGCCGGATACCGGGCGATCACCTGGCCCGGCGAGCCCGCAGGCAGCGCGAACGTCACCGAGTTGGTGAAGTACACTGCCGCCGTATCGGACATCCCGCGCGCGACCGGATGCCGCTGGTCCACCAGCACGCGCAGGATCGAACCCGGCGCATAGAGCGATGCGTTCGCCCTTGCCGCGTCGCGATCGTCGTCGTCGCCGCCCCGAGGGACGGTGATGCGCTGCACGTTCACGCCGAGCCCCGCCGTCGCCAGCTCGCTCGCCCGGTCGAGGAGCACGAGACGCCCCCCATTCCGCACGAATGCCGCGAGTTGCGCGACCCCCGCATCCCCCAGGCCCCCGGCGTACTTCTCCGGCACCTGAGCCGCGGACATGCCGTCGCGAATGTCGCGGAAGCTCATGTCAGGGACGAGGATGACGTCATACTGGTCACGCAGCGTCCGCCCCCGGGCACCCCCCGCCCTCACCGTCGAATCCGTCAGCGTTACGAACGGGATTCCCGCCTGCTCGAGGACGAACCGCGTCCACCCCTCGTCCATGCTTGCCGTCCACGAGCGGTAGAGGGCGATCCTCGGCAGCCGCGTGACCCCCGCACCCGGGGGACGCGTGTCCGTACGGCGCGGCGCGCACCCCCTCACCGACACCTTCGGAGGCAGCTCGGTCACGAACCTCGCCCCCGCCCCCATCCCCGCGACGCGCACCTCGCGTCCCGCGCGCAGCGCCGCGAAGACGAGCGTGTAGCTGCGCGTGTCCGACGCGTCGAGCGACGCGTGCCGCCCCGATCCCGTCGCGGGGCAGCCGGCGCGCGGCAGCTCGGGCGACAGGCCAGTGAGCGGCGTCAATGCGGCCGTGAACGGCGTATCGACGGGAATCGTCTCGACTCCCATCTGGAGTGGCAGCGTCCAGCCCGCGACGTCGTACGGGCGCTCGACGGGACCACCGGGCCAGCGCTCCATCTTCGGGAAACGCTGCAGCTCGAAGAGATCCTTCACGTGCGCACGATAGGGCTGTGCGAGCGGGATGAAGACGTCGGCGCTCCCCGGGATCGTCCCCATCTCGACGCCCCCGTAGCGAAGCGCCTCGAGCAGCCGCCGTGTCGCCTCGGGATCGCGCCCGCGCGGAATGCGATAGCCGTACGGACGCTCGCTCATTCCGGCCGCCACCGCCTTCCGGCCCAGCGCGACATAGTTCCTGACATACTCCGGACGCTGGTCGGCCGCGAGCTTCACGAGCGCTTCGGCGGCGATCAGCTCGTAATCCATGATGTCGCGCAGACGCCACGTGCCCCCGGGCCACGGGTTCGGGAAGTTCACCCGGCGCTCGTAGCGCGGCAGCCCGCGGTCGTGGCCGCGCAGGTCGCTCAGGCTCTGCGTGATCGGCGTCGCGATCCGTGCGCTCGCTGCCTCCGTGAGCAGGCCGATGACGTTGTGGCGCGTCGGCGCCGAGCGCGCGCCGCCGTGCCACCAGAGGTCGTAGGTCACACCATCGCCCACCCCTGTCTTCCCGCGTGACTCCAGCGCCCACGACATCTGCGCGCCGATCTGGTTGATGCCCCGGACGATCAGCGGATCCACGTTCGGATCGATCGGGTCCACGTGCGGCGGCACCGTCAGGCGCATCCCTCCCGAGCCCTGCTGGTGCACGTCGTAGAAAACCAGCGGGAACCAGCGGTGGTAGAGCAGCTGCGAGACGAGCTTCGTCTCGGCCTGCGTGATCATGTACCAGTCGCGGTTGTTGTCGTGGCCGATGTAGTGGTGGTACAGCCACGGCAGCGGCCCTCCCTCCCACTTCGTCCCCACCCCCTGACGGTACCACTCCGTCACCAGCTGTTGCCCGTCCGGATTCATCGACGGCACCAGCAGCACGACCACGTTGCGCAGGTAGCCCTGGAGCGTGTCGTTCGTCGCCAGCCGGTGCGCGAGCTCCATCGCCATCTGCGACGATGCGATCTCGGTCGCGTGGATGTTGCACGAGATCAGGATCACCGCCGGTTGCGACGCGATCGCGCGCGCCTCCGCGTCGCCCGCCAGCCGGCGCGGGTCGGCGAGCAGCGCCTGCGTGGCCCGGATCGTCTCCAGGCGCTGCATGTTCTCCGGGCTCGAGATCGTCGCGACGATGAGCGGCCGCCCTTCCGTCGTCTTGCCGAGTGTGTCGACACGGATCGCCGGAGAGCGCTGCGCGATCGCGCTGAAGTAGCCGGTGATCTGGGACCAGTCGGCGAGCACCCGGTCGGCGCCAATCTGGATTCCGGTCTGGGCCGAGGGCGTTGGGAGGGAGACCTGCGCGACAAGCGCCGAGCTTGCCGCAGCGACGGCTCCGGTGAGCGCGATCAGCGTACGCAGCATGCGACAGGAGGGTGAGGAGGTGGAGAGGACCGGGGCAGCCGCGACGATGGGCAGCGGCTCGCACGGATTGTAAGTTGTGACGAGTGCCGCGCCTGCTCCGCGCGGCGGGGACCGCCGATGAAGCTACCTGACCCGCACGTCGACCACTTCAGCACCGCAGTTCGCGGGACCGTCTTCGGCAACCGCGCCTCCGTCGCCCGCCGCCTGCAGCCCGGCGATCCGCTCATGCTCATTCCCGATCCACCGGGCGTCGAGGAGCCGAGCGTCTGGGTGCACGTTCGCGGCGGCGACGTCGTCGGCCACCTCGCGCCCGACGTGAACCTCTGGCTCGCTCCCTGGCTTCTCGCCGGCGGACGCGCTCAGGCAACCGTCACCAAGGTCAACTCGGCGGATACCGAGAGCTGGAAGCGGATCATCATCGACGTCCGCTGCAGCCGGCGCTGAGCTACCGGAGTACGTTCAGCCTCCGTCCCGCGTTGACCAGCGCCCGCGCCGCGAGGTCGAGGTCGTCCCGGGTGTGCGAGGCACTGATCTGACAGCGCACCCGCGCCTGTCCCTGCGGAACCACCGGGAAACCGAACCCGGTCACGAACACCCCCTCGTCGAGCAGCATCTCGCTCATCCGGATCGCGTCGGCCGTCTCGCCGACGATGATCGGCACGATCGGCGTCTCCCCGGGCAGCGGCTTGAAGCCCGCCTCGACGACCCGCTCGCGGAAGTAGCGCGTGTTCTCGCGCAGTCGCTGCACGCGGTCGGGATACGCCTCGACGAACTCCACCGCCGCGAGCGCGCTCGCCGCGACCGTCGGTGGCAGCGCGTTCGAGAAGAGCTGGGGGCGCGACCGCTGCGTGAGGTAGTCGCAGAGCGCCGCCGACCCGGCGACGAACCCGCCCGCTGCGCCGCCTAACGCCTTACCGAGCGTCGAGGTGATCACGTCCACCTCGCCGAGCACCCCGTGATGCTCCGCGGTCCCGCGGCCCGTCGCGCCGAGCACTCCCGTCGCGTGGGAGTCGTCCACGATCACCACCGCGTCGTGATCGCGCGCGACCTGGAGGATCTCGGGAAGCTTCGCGATCGAGCCCTCCATCGAGAAGACGCCGTCCGTCCAGATCAGCCGCCGCTTCGCGCTCCTGTTGGCGCGCAGCTTCTCGACGAGGTCGTCGAGGTCGGAATGCCTGTAGACCGCGGTCGTGCACTTCGTGATCGCCTTCGCGAGGCGGATAGAGTCGATGATCGACGCATGGTTGAGCGCGTCGGAGACGACGAAGTCCCCCTCCTCGACGACGGTCGACGTCAGCCCCTCGTTCGCGTTCCACGCCGAGACGTAGGTCATCGACGCCTCCGTGCCGACGAAGCGGGCCAGCGCCTCCTCCAGCTGGCGATGGACGGTGAATGTGCCGCAGATGAACCGCACGCTCGCCGTCCCCGCGCCGAAGCGGCGCAGCCCCTCGATCCCGGCGTCGATCACCGCCGGCTCGTCGCTCAGTCCGAGGTAGTTGTTGGAGGAGAGGATCAGGACCTTGCCGCGTCCCTCCATCTCGACCCACGCACTCTGCGGCGAGGCGAGGTAGTTGAGGCGCTTGTAGACGCGGTCCGCCTTGAGCTGCTCGATCCTTCCAGACAGGTCGGCGCGGAAGCGCTCGTTGATCGCCATGCTACCTCTTTCCCTCGAGCCAGGTCGCGATCGCATCGTGTCCCCGCTGGTGCGCGATCGCCGCCGGCGTGACGCCCGCGTCGTTCGCGACGTCGCGTTGCGCTCCCCGCGCGATCAGCAGCTCGGCCGTTTCGCGGTCGCCGTTCGCCGCTGCCTGGTGGATCGGCGTCCACCCGCCGTGCTGCACCGCGTTCACGTCCGCTCCGCCGTCCACGAGCAGCCGTGCGACCTGCGCGCGCTCCGCGGGGCGCTGGCCGGCGAGCGCCGCGTGGAGCGCGGTGTTCGCGAGCTGGTTCTGCGACCGCAGATCCACCGGGGCGTTGTTGTGGAGCAGGATCTCGACCGTCGAGGCGTGGCCGTAATGCGCGGCGAGGTGGAGCGGCGTCCAGCCATCGGTGTCGAAGGTGCGCGTGAGGCGGTTGTCCATCGACAGCAGCGCCGCGACCTCGTCGGTGTCGCCGGCCTTCGCCGCCGCGTGGACGTCGTCGTGATCGGGCTCGAGCTTCATCAGCCGACCTCGAAGATCACCTTGCCCGCCTCTCCACCCTTGATCGCCGCGATTGCCTCGTCGAACGCCTCGAGCGGATAGCGGTGCGTGATCACCGGGCGCGGATCGAACTTTCCGGAGCGCAGGAACTGCGTCATCTCGATCCAGGTCTCGTACATCTTGCGCCCCACGACGCCGTAGATGGTGATCCCCTTGAAGATGATCTCCGTCGCGAGGTTCACCTCCATCGGCTTCGCGGGGATCCCGAGCATCTGCACCCTGCCGCCGACGCGTACGAGCGCGAACGCCTGGTGCACCGCGCTCGCCACGCCCGACATCTCGAGCACGACGTCGACGCCGAGGCCGCCCGTTGCCCCGCGCACGACGCGCTCGGCATCCTGCGGCTTCACCGCGTCGTCCGCGCCCATCGAGCGCGCGAGCTCGAGCCGGCGCTCGTTGACGTCCGTCGCGATGACGCGTGACGCTCCCGCCGCGCGGCAGATTCCGATCGCGAAGAGTCCGATCGGTCCGCACCCGGTGACGAGCACGGTCGAGCCGGGGATGTCGGCGGTGAGTGCCGTGTGAAAGGCGTTGCCCATCGGATCGTGAATGCCGCCGACGTCGAACGAGATGTTGTCGTCGAGGTGCCAGACGTTCGTCGCCGGCATCGCGATGTACTCGGCGAAGCAGCCGTCGCGGTCGACACCGATGATGCGGGTGTGCGGGCAGACGTGTCCGTTCCCGGTGCGGCAGAGCGGACAGCGCCCGTCGACGATGTGCCCCTCGGCGGTGACGCGGTCTGCCACGGCCACGTCCGTGACGAGCTTGCCGACTTCGACGACCTCGCCGGCGAACTCGTGGCCGACCACGAAAGGCGGCTTGCAGCGGCCGCGTGCCCAGTCGTCCCATTCGTGGATGTGGACGTCGGTGCCGCAGACGCCCGCGCGCTTGACCCGGATCAGAACCTCGTCGTCGCGGATCTTCGGCACCGGGACGTCCTTCAGCTTGAACCCCGGGCCGGGGCTTTCCTTCACGAGCGCTTTCACTCGGGCTCCACGATCAATCTGTCGTCCGGTGGCGCGGCGTCGCCGCGCGGGAGGCAGAAAGGTGCCACCGCGCGCCCCGCGATGGAAGCTCCGCGCCGCGTGCGCCGAATGCTCAGAACAGTCCGCCGAGCTGCCCGCCATCGACCTGGAGCGCGACGCCGGTGAGGAAGCTGGCGCGCTCGCTCGCGAGGAACGCGACCACGCTTGCCATCTCCTCCGGCGCACCCGCGCGTCCGAGCGGAATGCCGCGCACGCGTGCCGCGAGCATCTCCTCCACGCTTCGTCCTTCGCGCCGGGCGCGTGCCGATGCGAGCTCCTTGGCGCGAGCGGTCTCGAAGTGTCCGGGAAGGACGCTGTTCACGAGGACGTTGTCCGGCGCGCACTCGGTGGCGAGCGTCTTCGCGAAGCCGAGCAGCCCCGCGCGTGCGGTGTTCGACAGCAGCAGTCCCGGGAGCGGATTCTTCGCCGCCATCGAGGTGAGAAAGATCACCCGCCCCCATCGTCGCGCGCGCATTCCCGGCACTACCGCCTGCGCGAGGCGGATCGACGACAGGAGGTTCAGCTCGAGCGCCGCGCGATACTGATCGTCGCTCGTCGTCTCGAACGTGGTCGACGGTGGTCCACCGGCGTTCGCGACGAGGATGTCGATCGCACCGAGCAGCTCCGTCACCCGCGCCGTGACGCGCCGGATGTCGTCGGCATCCGTGACGTCTCCCGGGATGGGCAGCGCGCGGGCATGGCCGCGCGTCGCGATCGCCGCTGCCTCACGCTCGAGCAGGTCGGCGCGCCGCGCCATCATCGCCACGGCACATCCCTCCGCCGCGAGCGCGCGGGCGATCGCGAGTCCGAGTCCGCTCGACGCCCCCGTCACCAGCGCCACCCGTTCGTTCAGCTGCAGATCCATGTCGTGCGCACTCCCGGCGAGATCGTCATGACATCACATGCGATGCGCGTCGACGCTTGACGTGGATCGCATCGCTCGGCATTCCTATTGCGTGCTCCGGTCGGCGTTCCTATATTCGCGCCGGACGCGAGACCTTGCGTGCGTCGCGTTCGACGCGTAACACTTCCGCGGGTCGGTCGTCATCACCTCGAGTTTTTCGCAGTGATGCAGGTGATGGGTTGGTTCTCCGCAGGTGCTGTGAGACGTACGCGACGTGCAGATGGCGAGGGCGACATGCCTCGCTGCAGGATGCGCCGGCCATGCCAGGGCCGCGCGCGAGGCGGTGGATGCTCCGGCATCGCCGCCGCACTCGCCGGTCCACCGGGGGAACGGTGAGATTCAACACTCCAGAACTGGAGATCGCACCATGGCGATGAAGAAGGGTGGGCGCAAGAGCGCCAAGAAAGGCGCGAAGCGCGGTGGTTCCAAGCGCGGTGGCGCCAAGAAGGGCGGCGCGAAGCGCGGTGGTAAGCGCGGTGGCGCGAAGCGCGGCGGTTCGAAGCGCGGACGCTGAGACCCACTCGGCCAACAAGGAAGCCGGCGATCTTCGCCGGCTTTTTTGTTTGCTGCGCTCCCTTCCTGCCTCGACCCGCTATCGCGCGTAGCGCGCCGACGCCAACTCCACGAGTCGCTCGATCAGCGCCGGATACTCGAGGCCCGCCTTCTCCGCGGCGCGCGAGAACTCGCTCTCGCGCTCGAGGTAGCAGTTCGGGTTGACCTCGATGACGAAGATCTTCCCGCGCTCGTTCACGCGCAGGTCCACGCGGGCGTAGTCGCGCAGCTTCAGCGCGTTGAACGAATCGATCGCGACCTGCTGCATGCGCTCGACGAGATCCGTCGCGAGGTTCTCGGGAAAGATCGACCGCGTCCCCGCGAACTCGGCGCCCGAGCCGCTCCCCTCGTCTCCCCACTTCGCCGCCCAGCTCGCGATCTTCGGCTTCCCCGCCGGAAACTTCGAGAAATCGAGCTCGATCACCGGCAACGCCATCGGATGGTCGTTCCCCAGCACGCCGACATAGAACTCACGCCCCTCGATGAACTCCTCGACGAGCGCCGGCTGGTTGAACTCCTTCTGCAACCCATCCATCGTCTCGAGCAGTCCCTTGAGATCGCGCACGACCGACTTCGCGCTGATGCCGAGTGACGCGTCCTCCTGGGGCGGCTTCACGATCACCGGGAAGTGGAGGTCGCCGGCGTGATCGAGCGCGCCACGGAACACCGTCGCGAACTGCGGCGTCCGGATGCCGTGAAACGTGAGCACCTTCTTCGTCAGCGTCTTGTCGCCGGCGACGAGGAGCCCCGCGGGACTCGAGCCGGTGTAGCGAAGACCGAGCAGGTTGAGCAGCGCCGCCACATTGGACTCGAGCGCGCTCTTGCCTCGGAAGGACTCGGCCATGTTGAAGACGAGATCGGGCGCGGCTTGCGTCAGTGCCGTCACCACCGGCTCGACGTCCTCGTCCACCGGCACGCGGAGGCTCTCGTGTCCGATCGCGCGCAACGCATCCTCGATCTGGCCAAGGACGGGATCCTCCGGCGGATCCGCCGCTTCCTTGGTATGGAGAAGCGCGATCCTCACGCGCCGTCCGCGTTGCGAACGACTCGATCCGCGATGACCGTCTCTCGCGCGCTTCCGTCGAGCGCGTCGGTGTATCGGTAGTTCATCATCACCGCCGTCCCGAAGGCTGTAAGCTCGATGAGCGTCGATGCGTCGAACCCGCGCACGCGCAGGTCGATCTCTCCGGCCCGATCGACCAGCAGGTCGATGAACCGACGCACCACCAGCGTGCTCTCGCCCGTCCAGTACGCGATCCGCGAAACGACCTCGCGGCGATGCCGGCGAAGGAAAGAGGCGGCCGCCTCACCCGCAGGGGCCTCGTTCACCGACGCGAAGATGGTGCGCAGGTCGCCGTCGAAGTGCCGTGCATCCGTGACCGGCGGCTCCTCGGCCACGCCACGATAGTGCTCCTCGACGGTATAGTCCATCGCTTCGACCGGCAGATCGTCCGGCGTCACCGACGGGACCACCGGCACCTGAAGCGCGACCTCGCGCATCACGCGGTCGACGTACTCGAGCTTCTCGAGCGCCTCCCAGCCGGCGTATTCGCGCCGCCAGTCGAGGCCCGGGGTCAGCCAGACCGCGAACGTCTCGGCGAAGTCCTCGTCCGGATGCTTCTGTGCGTACCACCCGAGGATGTGCCGCACGTACGCGCGCGAGAATGGATCGGCGCGATAACGCTCGCGATATGGACGCGAGTACGGTCCGAAGAGGTGCCGCCAGTCGGCGCGGTCGTAGAGACGGTACGCATAGTTGAATGCGTGGCCCGCCTCGTGGCGCAGATAGCGCATGATGTCAGCCTCGGACTCGACGTCTACCGCCTCCTCGGCTTCGATGCGCGCAAGCCGGTCGTCGGCGAGGTAGAACGGAACGCCGATGAGCGGCGTATCGTCCGGGCAGCCCCACTGGTCACTGAGATAGACCGGCGGACGGAATCGCAGACCCTTCGCCTCGAGCTCGTCGTAGAGCTGGGCGACGAAATGCTCGAGACGGGTGCCGCGAAGCGACAGACCCAGATCCGAGATCCGCCGGCCGAGCAGCGCCCGCCGTTCCCCTTCCCAAGTGCTTTCGACGATCTCCGACACGGTCCCCCGTCGAGCAAGGCGTATACCCGGTAAGGTATCACCAACGCCAAGGGGGCGGCGCCGGCCCCCGGCACCGCCCCCTGGAATTGCTCGCACCGCGTCTACGTCAGGCAGCGCGGACGGATAGATCTGCGTCGGCCTCCGGAGCGGGCCCCCACACGTATGCAACGAACCGGGGGGTCTCCTCGGCGCGGCTGCCCTGCGAGATCACGATCCCCAGCGGCTCGGCTGGAGTGGTCTGATCGATCAGCTTCTTTTTCATACTATATAGATGTGCTCCACGGAGGATGTCCCCGGAACGGTCGGGGACGCGCCCCTTTAAAGCAGCATCCGCGCCATGTTCGCGCGGCAACATAAGTTGTTGTATTACAAGCTATTAGAGAAACAGAAAGCCCCGTGGAGGGGCCGTTCGTGTCAGAATGAAACGATGCGTGGCCGGGGGTTCGTGTCCCTTTGTTACGCGACCTCTTTCCAGGCGACGAACGACTGCTGTCCGGCCTCGTCCTCGACGCTGATCCGCCAGCCTTCATATCGGCTCGCGAGCTCGTCGAGCACCCGCCGGCTCCGGCCCTCGAGCGCACCCTCCAGGAGATGGATACCCCCGTTCGCGGTCGCCTGTTGGAGGAGGGCGATCGCGCGGCCGCGCTCCCCCTTCGACAGCGACGCCAGCGCCGAGAGCGAGCAGACGACGGCGCGGAGGGGGGCGTCGGGAGTGAACGAGGCGAGGTCGCCGACCAGCGCCCGTACGCGCTGCGAGAGTCCCGCCGCCTCCGCCTCCGTCAGGACGCGTGTCAGGGCGACCTCCTCGTCGCCTATCGCGACGACGTCGCATCCGTGCGCCGCGAGCAGGAGTGCGGAGCGCTCGATCCCGCTCCCCGCCACGAGGACGGGCCCGTCCGCGTTAGGCACGATCTCCCTGACGAGCGCCGCGTCGGGGGCGATCCCCCAGTGCTCCGGCCGCTTCAGCTCCGCCGCCACCTTGAGGCGGCGCCGGCGCCAGGCATCGTACGACGGAAGTCGCAGCCGGCGGAAGATGATCCGATCGACCTCTTCCCAGAGCAGCATCTCCGTGAGCGAGAGCTGCGGATCGCGCTCGAGCGCGGCGACGGCTTCGTCCCCGATCGCGAGCAGGGCGCTGCGGGGAACCGACTCCTTGTAATTCTCGATCTCCGCCTCGACGAACAGCTCGTACTCGTGTTTCAGCGAGCGCGGCCGGCGCTGGGGCATCGCGAAGGGGTGGCGGGTTGCCTCAAACGTAGACGGAACGAAGGGGTGCGCAAGAGTCGCGCGGCGGGCGCCGCCGTTAGATTGGCGCATGCCCGAGCTGCCGGAGGTCGAGCGCGCGGCGCGGCGGCTTCGCCGCGCCGTCGTCGGACGCGTCATTCGCGAGGTGCGCGCGCTCCACTTCGCGATCGAGCGTGCGCTGCCCGGCGCCGAGGCGCGGTCGCTCGCCGGCCACACCATCACCGCCGTCAGGCAGCAGGCGAAGCATCAGCTGCTCGAGCTCGACGATGGACGCGCGATCCACGGCCATTTCCGGATGGCGGGCGACTGGTCGATCGGCCGGGCCGACGCCGGGCCGCCCCGTCACGCGCGTGCGGTCATCGACCTCGACGACGGCACACGCGTCTCGCTCGTCGATCCGCGCGCGCTCTCCTCGCTGCGCGTCGTCGCCGCGGGAAGCGACGCGTTTCCGGGGCTCGGCCCCGATCCCTTCTCTCCCCGCTTCGACGACTCACTCGCCGCGGCGCTCGCGCGCCGCCGCATCGCGATCAAGCCGGCCCTCCTCGACCAGCGCGTCGCCGCCGGCGTCGGGAACATCTACGCCGCCGAGGCGCTCTGGGAAGCGCGCATCGATCCGCGTGTTCCCGCGCGCTCGCTCGACGTTAGGCAGGTGGCGGCACTCGCGGAGGCGATTCGCACGGTCCTGCGCCGGGCCCGGTCGTCGCGCGGGCGATACACCGACGGCGGCCAGCGCTTCCGTGTCTACGACCGCGAGGGGAAGGCGTGCCCGCGCTGCGGATCGCCGATCGCTCGCCTCGTACAGGCTGGGCGCTCGACGTACTGGTGTCCCGAGTGCCAGCGCGCCCCGGGCCGCGGTGGCCGTAGCCGCGCCGCGGGCAGGAAGCGGTCGCGCCCCCCTAGTCGATCGCCTCGAGCAGCGCGCCCTTGAGGTAGCCCGTCTCGGGGACCGCGAGCAGCTCCGGGTGGTCGAGCGGCTGTCCCCGCAGCTCGCGCAGCGCGATGCGTCGACCACTGTCGGCCGCTGCCGCCTCGAGCATCTCGTGGAACATCGCGCGCGAGAGGTGGAAGGAGCAGCTCGCCGTGAAGAGCATCCCGTTCGGCGCGAGCAGGCGCATCGCACGCAGGTTGATCTCCTTGTAGCCGCGCAGCGCACCATGGAGCGCCGCCCGCGACTTCGCGAATGCCGGCGGATCGACGACGATCGTGTCGAAGCGCTCATGCCGACGCTCGGCGGCGCGCAGGTACTCGAAGGCGTCGGCCTCGACGAACTCGATGTTGGAGAGCCCGTTGCGGGCGGCGTTGTCGCGCCCGCGCGCGAGCGCGGCCGCGGAGATGTCGAGCGACGTCACCGCCTCGGCGCCGCGGGCGAGATGGAGCGCGAACGAGCCGTGGTAGCCGAAGCAGTCGAGGGCGCGCCCGCGTGCGACGCGTCCGACGAGCAGCCGGTTCTCGCGCTGGTCGAGGAACGCGCCCGTCTTCTGTCCGTCCCACGGGGCGGCGAGGAAGCGCACGTCGCCTTCGGCGACCTCGATCTCGCGCGGCACGTCGCCGTGGAGAAGGGTCGTCTCGCGCGGCAGCCCCTCGCGCGCGCGCACCGCTGCATCGTTGCGGGCGAGGATCCCGTCGGGTGCGCAGTGATGGAGGAGGGCGGCGACGATCGCCTCCCGGTGGCGCTCGACGCCGGCGCTGAGGAGCTGTACGACGAGCCACCGGTCATAACGGTCGCAGACGAGCGACGGGAGCGCGTCGCCCTCGCCGTGCACGAGCCGGAAGGCGTTGGCGCGCGCGCGCAGCGGCTCGCGACGGACGACCGCCTCGCCGATGCGCCGCATCCACCATCCCGGGTCGATCGTCGCGCGCGGATCGCGATCGAGCAGGCGGAGCGAGATCTCCGAGGCGGGACTCCAGAGCGCGTGGCCGAGCGGGCGGCCGCGGTGGTCCTCGACGGCGACCGTCCCCGGCTCGGCGTCGGGACGGCGCTCGACGTCGCTGCGGAAGATCCAGGGGTGTCCGGACTCGAGGCGCCTAACGGCGCGGCTGTTGATGCGCGCGACGTGCATGCCGCATTCTAATGCAACGAGCAAGGGAACTGCTGCGGGCAACGAGGAACGAGCAGGTAAACGAGGAAGCCTGAACGAGCAAGACGAGCAAGGAAAGCAACGTTGCTCGTTTTGCTCGTTGCTCGTGGCTGGTTTGCCCGCTCGTTTCTCGTCGCCCGGCTGTACTCGTTGCTCGTTCGCAGTTGCGCAACGGCTTGCGCGGCGGGATCAGCTCGGATATCCTTCGCGCCCCTCGAGAAGCACGATTGCCAGGCTAGCGCGGCAGGGGTGCGCGGCCTTGACTTCGGGCTCCGATCGGGGTAAGTTGAAGACCCTTTCGAGCCGGACCCAAGTTGTTGCGGTAGAGTTGTTTGCAGTGTGTTGAGGGGGTCCGGACGCTGTTTGAAAAGTGATGGATTGAGGAACGTGGGAATTGTGAATCCTCGCTGAGTCGGTTTGGACTACGGTCCGGACCGTCTTCGCGAAAAAGGATTGCATCGTAGATGCGCGTAGCTCTGCTTATGGATCAGACTGCTCAGTATTGAGAGTCAAGCGAGCGAAGGCATGTGGGGGATGCCTGGGCACACGGAGGCGATGAAGGCCGTGGTAAGCTGCGATAAGCCGGGGGGAGGAGCACACGTCCCGTGATCCCCGGATGGCCGAATGGGGCAACCCGGCAGT
>DATAIS010000338.1:0-9059 GCA_036262535.1 Gemmatimonadaceae bacterium
AAGAACTTCCGCACCGACCCGCGCGCCCTGCGCGAGACGCTCGACCGCCTCGCGAGCGAGGGGCGCGGAGTGATGGCGGTGGTCGCGACTTCGGGCTCGACGCCGACGGGAAGCTTCGACGACCTCGAGGCGATCGGCGCGCTCTGCGACGAGCGCGGCATCTGGCTCCACGTCGACGCCGCGCACGGTGGCTCCGCGCTTTTCTCGGCGACACACGCGAAGCGCATGGCGGGTGTCTCGCGCGCGAGCTCGATCGCGTGGGACCCGCACAAGATGATGCTCCTCCCGCTCCAGTGCGGCGTCATCCTCGTCCGCGACGAGCGGATGCTCGAGCGCGCCTTCGCGCAGAAGGCGCCGTATCTGTTCCACGGTGCGCGCGAGCAGGACGAACGGCTCTGGGACCAGGGCCCGCGCAGCTTCCTCTGCTCGCGCCGCGCCGACGCCCTCAAGCTCTGGATCGCCATCCAGCGCCACGGCGCCGAGGGGATCGGCGCCTTCTACGACCGGCTCTGCGAGACCGCGCGCGCGTTATGGGAGGAGGTGCTGAAGCGCGACGAGCTCGAGGCGATCCACGAGCCCGAGTCGAACATCGTCTGCTTCCGCTACCGCGCGAACGGCGCCGACGACGCCTTCAACATGAAGCTGCGCGAGTCCTGGAACCGCAGCGGCGAAGGCTGGATCACGACGACGATCCTCGAGGGGCGGCGAGTGCTGCGGGCGACGATCATGAACCCGCGCACGGAGCGGCGGCACGTCACGCGGCTCGTCGATGGGCTCCTCCGCACCGCCGCCGTCATCCTGGGGAGCGAGCGCAGCGAGCGACGCTAGGACCTGCTACGCGCCTCGCGGAAGGTCCCATCGCTCGCTGCGCTCGCGAGGGATGACAGGCTAGAGCGCCTTGCGAATCGCCGCCTCGATGTTCTGCTCCGCGCCGAGTCCCGTGTAGACGACCTTGCCGGTCCTGTCGAGGACGACGATGTAGCTCGTCGCCGGGACGTCATAACGGTCGGCGGCGTCGCCGGTGCGGTCGTAGTAGACGGCGAGCGGGAGCCGATGCTTCTCGGCGTATCGCTTGACGAGGTTGGCGCTCTGGTTGACGCCGACCGCGACGCCGACGAGCGCGATCTTCCCCTTGTACTTCTTCGCCGCCGCCGATATCTGCGGCTCGAGCGCCTTGCAGTTGCCGCACCAGGTCGCCCAGAACTGGATCAGCACCGGCGACTTGCCGATGTACTGCGACAGAGACGCAGCCTTGCCGTCGACGGTCTCCACCTTCGCATCCGGCGCCTGCGCGCCCACGGCGATTCCCGCCTGCGCGCCGGCGATCAACGGCGCGGCCATGAGTGCGAGCGCGAAAAGAGTCTGCTTCATGAGCCTCACAACCAGAGCTTTCCTGCCTGAATGAGATAGTACTCGGCGACGCCGATCATCGCGAGCGCGAAGAATCTCTTCACCCACACCATCCACGCTCCCGCACGCGGCAACCTCACCAGCGATCCCGCCGAGAGCCCGACCAGCACCAGCAACGTACACATCCCGAGCGAGAACACGAACAGATAGATGAAGCCGAGCGTCGCGCTCTGCGTCCGCGACACCCAGGTCAGCACCGCCGCCATCACCGGCGCCGAGCAGGGAGCGGCGACGAGCCCGCTCACCGCGCCCATCGCGAAAACGCCGGAGTAGCGCCCCGCCGTTCCCGTAGTCGCCGCACGGGCGGTGAGCGCCGCCGGGAGCCGCACCGGGATGACGTCGAGCATCGCCAACGCCGCGAGCAGGAGCACGTTCGCCATCGCGAACAGCGCCCACGGATTCGCGCTCACCGAGCCGAAGATGGTACCCGAGAGCCCCGCGAAAAGTCCCAGCAGCGCGTATACCAGGGCGAGCCCGAACACGTATGTCAGCGTCAGCCCGACCACCCGCGCCCGCGGTTGCGGCGCCGCGCTCACACTCTGCCCCCCGACGATCGCGGCCGTGATCGGGATCATGGGGTATACACAGGGCGTGAGGCTCGTCAGCACCCCGGCCCCGAACAAAAGGGGAATCGCCGCGGCGGGGCTGGTGGAGAGGCGCTGTGCGATGTCGGTCACGTCCATTTACTGAAGTAACAATCCGGGGGCGGCGACGTCTACCATTAACGACGGCTATTAGCTCTTAGCGATTAGCGTCGAGCAGGGGCGTAATCCGGTGAACGCCGTTGCTGAACGCTAAAAGCTAAGAGCCGACGCTCGGAGGTGAGGCCATGCATCGATTCCTGAACTGTGCAACGGCGGTCCTGATCCTTGGAGCCCCGGCTTTAGCTGTCGGGCAGCATGAGCATCACGCGTCCACGACCGACGAGCGCGTCGAGGCCGACGCCAACGCTGCGATGGCTGCTCCCTCCGTCGACATGGGCAAGCACATGCGCCTCACGGTCGAGCGGGCGGGGACGGCGGCGGACAGTGCGCGGGCGCGGGCGCTCGTCGATACGCTGCGCAAGGCGATCGCGAAGTACAAGGACGTGAAGATCGCCGAGGCGGACGGGTACAAGCAGTTCGCACCGAAGGTGAAGATGCCACGCGTCTATCACTTCACGCGCAAGGCGGCGGCGATCAAGGCGCAGCGCACCTTCGACCCGACGATGCCGACGTCGCTGCTCTACACGAAGGACGCGGCCGGCAACTTCACCCTCGTCGGCGCGATGTACACCGCGCCGAACCGGCTCAGCGAAGCCGACCTCGACGCGCGCGTCCCGCTCTCGATCGCGCGCTGGCACCAGCACGTCAACGTCTGCCTGCCGAAGTTCCGCGAGCGCGAGCGCTGGACGGAGAAGGCCGCGAACGGCCGCATGAAGTTCGGCCCCGCGGGCACCATCTCCACGGAAGCGGAGTGCAAAGCCGAGGGCGGTCGATTCCGCGACCGCGTCCTCAACTGGATGGTCCACGCCAACGTCTTCGCCAGCGACGACCCCGCCGTCATCTGGGGCGACCACCAGGGGCATAAACACTAGCTGCCAGCTGCTGGCAGCCAGCAGCCGGCAGCCGGCAGCCACAGTTCAGTACTTCAGCCGTTCGAGATACGCGAAGCTCTTCGGCGCGTTGGCGACGGGGTCGGTGGTCTCGTCCTCGAGGAAGTAGTACTCGAGGCCATCCTTCTGCGCCGCGGCCATGACCTCGCTCCAGTTCACCTGACCCTCGCCGATGACCGCCTTCGAGGAGTCGGGGATCCCGCCGGCGAGCGAGCCACGCGCGACGCCCGGCTTCATGTCCTTGATGTGCATGAGGCGGACGCGCCCTGGATACTTCCGTATCAGACCCGCCGGATCGACCCCCGGCAGATACGTCCAGAGCACGTCCATCTCGATCTTCACGAGATCGGGATCCGTCTGCGTGATCATGTAGTCGAGTAGCGTGCCGTTGCCGGACTTCACCGGCTCGTAGCCGTGGGTGTGGTAGAAGAAGGTGAGCCCCGAGTCGCGCAGCGCACGGCCGAACTTGTTGAAGTCGGCCACCGCCTTCTTCGCGTCCGCTTCCGTGAAACCCTTCTTGTCGTCGTGCGGATACCACGCCAGCCCGACGTACTTCGCGCCGAGCGTCTTCGCGGTCGAGATCACCTTCGGCATCGAGTCGCGCAGCTCGTCGTAGCCGACGTGCATCGACGCCACCTGCAGCCCCGCGGCCTTGATCGCGTCGGCGAACTGCTGCGGCGTCATGCCGTACAGCCCCGCCGTCTCGACATGGGTGAATCCCATCTGCCGCGTCATCGTCAGCATCGCCGCGGGATCCTTCTCCGCCTCCTTGCGGAAGCTCCAGAGCTGGACGCCTAACGGCCCCTTGAAGTCGCCCTGGAAGCTCGCTTCGTGGGTCGTGTTCGACGCGAGCGACGCGTTCGCCGAATCCCCCGCGGCGTCGTCTCCGGACCTGGTGGTGCAGGCGGCGGCCGCCGCGAGCGCGGTGGCGAGGGCGGCCAGCGATCGAAGGGAAGCGGTGCGCATCGCGACTCCGGGTTGAGGAGGATGCCGGAAAAGGTCGCGCCCGGCCGCGCGGCGTCAATCCCCGCCAGATTCGTGATCATGGCCGCACCCCCAGCGGACCTGCAGGGTCTCGAGCAGGCCGTCGTCGCCGAGCTCCGCGTGGCGCGTCTCGATGACGTAGGGAAAGTCGCCGACGCAGCTCAGCGCTTCCGCCGACAGCATTTCACGACGCAGTCTGCCACGCTCGCGTGACCGGTATTCCGTCCGCGCCACACCGGCGCAAGGAGGGGGTTCATGAGTCATCTCGAGCTGCACGCCAACCTGAAGATCCGCCCCGGGAAGCTGGAAGGGTTCAAGGCTCAGAGCGCGGAGATCACGCGGATCACGCGAGAGCAGGATACGAAGACCCTTCGCTACGACTGGTTCATCAAGGAGGACGGAACGGAGTGCGAGGTGCACGAGGCGTACGTGAACGAGGAGGGGCTCTTCGAGCACAACATGCACGTGATGGAGGCCCGGGCCGTCCTCTTCAGGGACTACGCATCCGGTCACCGGATGACCGTTTTCGGTGAGGTCTCCCAGCAGCTGAGGGATCTCGCGACGAAGCACGCCGGCGGGATCACCGTGTACTCCTTCCTCCAGGGACTCGAGGCGGAAGCGACCGTGTGAGCCTCGAGCTGACCTCGAGGGTGCCCGCAGAGCGCCGGCACTCGACACCGCTGCTCTTCATCCATGGGATGATGCACGGCGCGTGGTGCTGGGACGTGCACTTCCTCGAGTACTTCGCTCGCTGTGGCTTCGACGCGCATGCCGTCGACCTGCGCGGACATGGAGCCAGTCCGGGACGCGCGAAGCTGCGCTGGACGCGAATCGCCGATTTCGTCGTCGACGTCGCGAACGCGGTCGGCGAGCTGCGCACGACGCCGGTGTTGATCGGCCATTCGATGGGTGCATTCGTCGTGCTCAAGTACCTGGAGCAGCACGACGCGCCGGCCGCGATCCTGTTGTCGTCGCCACCGCCGGGCGGTCTCTGGCGAACGAGCCTCAGGATCGCGCGCCGACGCCCGCTCGCCTTCGCGAGGGTGAACCTGACGCTCAGCCTGCGGCCCGTGATCGCTACGCCCGAGCTCGCGCGCGAGGCGTTCTTCTCGCCGGACTTTCCTGACGAGCAGTTGTCCGGATACTGGAACCGGATGCAGGACGAGTCCTACATGGCGTTCCTCGACATGGTCGTGCTGGACCTGCCGAAGCCGGCGAAGGTGAAGACTCCCTTGCTCGTTCTCGGTGCCGCTCGAGACAATATGCTCGCACCGCGCGAGATCGATGCGACGGCACGCGCGTACCATGCGGAGTGCCACATCATCCCCGGCGTCGCGCACGACAGCATGCTCGAGACCGGATGGGAGACGGCGGCGAGGCAGATGCGCGTCTGGCTCGACGAGCGGGCGCTGTAGCTCGGTCCGGGTTGGACCGGGAACAGGTCTACGTCTCGGGCTGGAGCAGGAGATCCTCGATCCGGTACGCGTGGAGAAAGTCGTGCAGCGCGAGATGCCGGAACATGATGAACACCGAGTACTCCCGATATTCCGCGTGGCTCGCGCGGCGTGACCACTCCGCCGGCGTCAGCGCCTCGAGGCGCCCGACGAGACGCTCGCGGTCCGCTGCATAGCGCTCGAGCGCGGTGTCGAGGTCCATCTTCAGCAGCATATCGTCGGCGTCCTGATCGCCCGGCAGATACGGCGCGATCGCTGGCTCCGGCTCGCGCAGCATGAGCTCGAGCCGATCGAAGAACAGCGCGTGCACGTGCGCGAGGTGACACGCGTGCTCGTGCGCCGACCAACGCCGCGGCGCCGGCCGCCGCTTGAGGATCGCCGGTGGTACTTCGCGCACCAGCGGTACGACGATCGACGGCGCCCGGCGGAGGGCGTCGATGACCGCGCGGATGGTCTGTGGTTGATCCTGCATCTGCGCGCGTGCGGATGACGTTGGGAGATCGCCCGGTTGCTCTCCGGTGTGTCGACGATCGCATACTCACTGCCCCATCGCTACTGCGCTGCCGTCGTTTGCCATCGCCTGCGCCCCCGGGTAGGTTACGATCAGCGATACACGCGTCCGGCGCGTGGACAAGTTCCGGTGTCATTGGGGGCCTGCCAATTCGAGCGGGCCCCTCTTCTTTTCCCCCGCACGCGACCCATCCCCTCGTGCTGGGGCGACATGTCCCGCAACGGCGACCGATGCGACCATACATGCAGTACCGGGACACTCTGCTCTGGGACGCCCTCGCGGGCACCGTCGCGGAGCTCCAGGCCACGGGTGAGCTTCGAGTGGACACGGACGCCGATTACGTGATCGGCTACATCTGCCGGGAGCTCGAGGCGAAGGCGGTCGTCACCGTGGCCGCGCTCGCTCGGAAGGGGTGAGGCGCGGCTTTCGCATCGTTGGAGCACATGGCACGCATCTGTGATGACCTGCGCGCGCACACGCCGCGTATCGTCGAGCTCTGGGAACGCGCGATCGAGCTCGAGCCGTGGATCCTTCCCCGGCAGCTCGCGAAGCCCGACTTCATGCCCGAGCTGATCGATGGAATCGCGACCTGCAGCGTGTGCACGCCGCCGACGCGCGAGTCGGTCAGTGCGCTCGCGCAGATGGCGGCGAGGCACGCCGCGGGTCGCGCCCTCGAGGGCGCCGAGCACGGGCGCGTCCTCCACGAGTACTACTTTGCGCGCAGCGCGATCTGGAGCTATTTCGGCGAGCGCCAGGAGGAGACGACCGCCGACGATCTCCAGACGATCCTCTACGTGGACGTCGCCGTGAGCCTCGCTACGCGCGCCGCGCTGCTCGGCTACTACCGCGTCGAGTTCGAGCGACAGGGCACCTGGTCGGGCGCGCTCGATCGACTCGTCGACGAGACCCCCCTCCTCTGGGAGGCCGACCGCCGCCGGGGCGCCGGGGCGTAGTACAGCGCCTCCGCTGCGAGTTGCGGCCCCCTCACGAAACAGGGCACGCGCGCGAACCGTACGGACGCGAGGTTTCGTTCTTCGCGTCTCACCTGGAGCTTCTCGTGCGGCGTTCTTCACTGACGGCCATCGCCGGCCTCCTCGGGGTGGTGCTGGCGGGGTGGCCGACCACCGCGCACGGCCAGTCGCTGGCCGCGCGGATTCGCGCTGATGCGCGCAGGAGCGACTTCAGCGGAACGATCCTCGTCGAGCGCGACGGGCGAACGCTCTTTCACGAGGGCTTCGGCCTCGCCGACCGGAGCTTCGCGATCCCGGCCCGCGCCGACACACGCTACAAGATCGCATCGATCACGAAGGCGTTCACGGCCGCGCTCGTGCTCCAGCTGCACGAGGAGGGGAAGGTCGACCTCGATGCTTCGATCCGACGGTATCTCCCTGCGTACAGGGGAGACGGCGCGGAGCGAGTCACCTTGCGCCAGCTCCTCAACCACACGTCGGGGATCGAGAACTTCGATCAGGTGAAGACCCTGGAGGAGGCGGTCACGAAGGGAATTCCCGCCTATCAGCTCCCGCACACGACCGACCAGCTCCTCGAGGAATACTCGAGCGGCAAGGTGCGCGGCGAGCCTGGAAAGGTCTTCGATTACAACAACGCCGACTACGTGATCCTCGGCAAGGTGATCGAGCGCGTCGTCGGCGCCGCCTACGACAGCGTGCTCGCGCAGCGCATCCTGCGGCCCCTCGCGATGACGAACACCGGAATGCTCAACTGGAGAGACGTGGTGCCGCGGCTCGCGCCGACCTATATGAAGGTCGGCAACGGCGTCCCGCTGATTCATGACCTCCCTGTGTACCCGGAAAACTGGTACGCGGCCGGAGCGCTCTACTCCACGACGAGTGACCTGCTGAAGTTCGCGCAGGCGCTGTATGGGGGTCGGCTCCTGAAGCCGGAAAGCCTGACCCTGATGCTCACTCCCGGTCTCGACGAGTACGGCTTCGGGCTCTGGGCGCGAAGCGTCGACATCGACGGGCGCCCCCACCGTGTTGCCCAGCGCCCCGGTGGCATCATGGGTGCGAACACGCTGATGCTCCGCTACCTCGACGATGGTGTCACTGTCATCATCCTCGGCAACACCGACGCCGCCGACGTCGACGCACTCGGGTTCGCGATCGGTCGGCACGTGCTGGCGAAAGGGCGGGCCGCGCCTGCGGCGGGGCCGCGGGGCACTCGCTGACCGGCTCGGCGGTTCCTCGCTTGACGGGGCGCGACCCCGGGGGAAGGTATGCCAGTGCCCCAAGCTTGCACTGGACGAAGCGGTCGCCGTCTTCGAGGCCAACGTCGCCGCTTTCCCGAAGTCGGCCAACGGCTACGACGGCCTTGGCGAAGGCTTCATGGTCCGGGGTGACACCTCGCGCGCGATCGCCAGCTACCGCCAGTCACTCGCCCTCGACCCGTAGAACGCGAACGCGACGGCGATGCTCCAGCGCCTCGGCGCCCGCTGAATCCCGCGCAGGGCGGCCAGATTTCGAGGCAAGAAGCAGCATGACCGATGGGGCGAAGGCTCGACGTTCACGCTCACGCTGCCAAGGGGGAGTTGCTGACCAGGGAACACGCCCCGGTCGCTTGCCGCCAGCCCGGATGGGTGTGCCGTTCTCCGCGACCTCTGCGGACCTCTGCGCCTCTGCGGTGAACTGGGCGGGCGAAACGACACCCGGCGAGCCCCTGCCCGCGATTAGATTTCCCGGCCCATCGTACGAAATCGAACAGCTCCAGCTGCCGCCTGGCGACAGCTGCCAGCCGACAGCTGCTATTCCAATGCCTCCCCAGTTCATCTACGTCATGAAGGGCCTGCGGAAGGTCATTCCGCCGTCCCGGATCATTCTCGACGACATCTGGCTCTCGTTCTATCCCGGCGCGAAGATCGGCGTCCTCGGGCCTAACGGCGCAGGCAAGTCGTCGCTCCTGCGCATCATGGCCGGCGTCGACCAGGAGTTCCAGGGCGAGGCCTGGCCGCACAAGGGGACGCGCATCGGCTACCTGCCGCAGGAGCCGAAGCTCGACGAGTCGAAGGACGTCCGCGGCAACGTGGAAGAAGCGGTCAAGGTGCAGCGCGCGAAGCTCGACCGCTTCAACGCCATCAGCGCCGCGTTCG
>DATAIS010000339.1:0-3464 GCA_036262535.1 Gemmatimonadaceae bacterium
TCCGCTCGCCGGATACCACTCCCAGCGGACGTCGGCGTTGCGAATCACCGACTGCCTGAGCGCCGGATTGCCGACGATGAGGTCGTCCTCGATGATGTCGTAGTAGCGCATCGGCGCGCGCTCGCGATACTCCGGGCGCGCCAGCGTCTGCGACGCTGCGAGGCGGAGGTTCTGCGACGGCGTCAGCTCGACCGTCACCACGGCCGACGGGAGCAGGTCGAAGTGGCGATAGGTCGTGTCGATGTCGATGTTGCCGAGCGACGACGTCGCGAGCTGCATCTGCGACTGCTCGGCGCGCGCGCCGGCCGCGACGCGCACACGCGACAGCGGTTGCGCCTCGATCATCGCGTATCCGGCGCCAACGAGGTCCGTGGCCGCGTATGCGCCGGTGTTGGCGTTCGGGGTGACGGTCAGGAGTGACGACGATCCCTGCGTGAAGCGGCCGTCGAAGATCTGTTCGGGCGAGAGCTCGCGCTGTGTGTTGTCGAGCGAGCCGAAGATGCTGAAGGCGTTCGCATCCGCTTCGCGGCGTGTCCGCCGACCGTAGACGCCGACCTTCAGGCTCAAGGGGCGGTCGAGATTGCCGACGTCGATGCGATAGTCGGCCGTTCCGCTGAAGTCGTTCTCGTCGAGAGTGCCGAACGAGCGGCGCGCCGCATCCGAGTAGGCCTGCTGCCACCGCAGGCCGCTGCGGGCGCCCGTGACAGGGTCCAGCTCGTACCCGTACACAAGCTCCGAGCGATCCGGCTCGTCGCGGGTGACGAGGGCACCCGTGACGGCGCCCTTGAGCAGCTGACGCTCCCCGATCGCGCGCTCCAGCCGCACCTGGCTCGAGAGCGCGCTCCGCTCCACGTAGCGCAGCACCGTGCGCTGGATGTCGAGCTCGTCGGCCGTGAACGTCCCGGAGTCCACACGTGCGTCGTTGTCCGCGGTGCGGGTGTAGACGTTGTTGAAGTCGAGCTTTGTCCGGCCGAGCAGGGTGCTGAAGTTGAACAGCCCACCCCAGAGCACGCTCGACCGTCCCGTTTCGCCGCGGTACGCGTTGACGGGGATGAGGCCCGACGGGCCGCTCGGCACCGCGCGTGCACGATACTCGTCGCGGCGGACCTCGTTGCTCAGCGAGTAGGTGAGCGAGCCGATGTATCCGAACCCGTGGCCGAAGACGGAGTCACGGCCGCCGATCGAGGCGCTCGCCGAGACGTTAGGCGCGCCGTTCTTGCGCTCTGCCGCCCAGGCGTTGCGAAAGGAGCCGACGAGCGCGTTCATCTCGGACGTGCTGTACGAGCGTGTGAAGCGACCGGCGCCGGCGATCGGCCCGGGCATGGACCGACTGCTGCCCGTCAACGCGGCCCACTCGCCGCCAGTCGTCGGCGCCGAGAGCATGTCCTTGCCCACGACCGACGTGTTCACGCCTGCCGACAGCGAGTACGCGCGCACCGGCGTGAGCGGAAATTCGCGCGTCTGGAGATCCACCGCCGCCCCGGCGAAGTCGCCCGGCAGGTCGGGGGTGAACGTCTTCGCCGTCGTCACCGCCTGGAGAAGTCCCGACGGGAAGAGATCGAGCGGCACGACCTTCTTCTCCGGCTCCGGGCTCGGAATACGCGCGCCGTTGAGCGACGTCGTCGTATAGCGCTCGTTGAGCCCGCGCACCGACACGTAGCGGCCGCCCTCGACAGTGACACCGCTGACACGCTGGACCGCCTGCGCGGCGTCGCCGTCGGCGGTCTTCGACATCTCTTCCTGGGTGATCGAGTTCTGGACGCCGGCCGCGTTCTTCTGCTTCTCGAGCGCCTCGTTCACCGAGCCGCGCGCCGTGGCGACGATGCGCTGGGTCTCGAGCTGGATCGTCGCGGGGACGAGCACGACGTCCTGCGCGAGCAGGCCGCCCGGCGCGAGCATCAGACCGGTAACCGTCTTCGGCTGGTAGCCGATGCGACGGAGCTGGATGGTGACCGTACCCGGTCGGACATTGGCGACCGAGTACTCGCCGTCCTCGCGAGTCATCGTGCCCTGACCCGTGCCGACGATCTGCACGCCGACGTTGGACAGCGGAGCGCCCGAGCGCTCATCCGTCACGCGGCCAGTGACCCGGCCCGGGACATCCTGTGAAAGAAGCGCCGAGGGGATGGCGATCCCGAGCCCGAGCGCGAACGCCGCGAGGCGGCGGATGGTGCTGTGCATGTGCGTCTCTCGACCGTTGAGGGGAGGGGCGCGCGCCGACATCGGCCGGCGGAGAGCCAATGAATCATCCCGCCGCCAGGTCTCCGGAATGCCACGGCCATGTAACCGAATTGTCACGACGCCTCGCGATGGGCTTGGCGGGTCGGAAGGCGGTCAGCCCGCCGCCAGGACCTCGAACGAGACCGGCACTCCAGGCATGTCGAGGCGGGTGCTGCCGTTCCTGGCCCCCCGCCACCGTCCGAGCCGAGCGGTGATCGCGTCGACCGCCCCGACGTCGTGGAGCGACAGCGAACGCATGTCGACACGCAGGCGGCTCACGGCGGGCGGGAGTGCGTCACAGGCATCCATCGCTTCCCGCGCCCCGGCGTCGCTGAGCGGATTTCGGAGATAGAGCACCGCGCCGGTTCCGTGCGTCTCGAGCATGAAGAGAGGTGCGAGCGTCATCTGTCCGTACCGTGGAGGGTGCGAACAGTCTTCGCTCGCGACGTCACCAGCCGGCGCAGCCCGCGGTCACGGGTGCGTCACGACCGCGTCGGGAAATGGGCCACGACCTCGGTCCCCTTGCCCGGAGTGCTCGCCGCGGTGACGTGGCCGCCATGCGCTTCGACGAGATGCTTCACGATCGCGAGTCCGAGCCCTGTCCCTCCTTCCGCGCGCGAGCGGCTCGGGTCGGCGCGGTAGAAACGCTCGAAGATCCGCGGCAGGTGCTCGGGCGCGATACCGGTGCCGGTGTCCCGCACTCCAACGTCCACGCCTCCGTCGTGGCGGCGCGCGAAAAGCGTCGCGCTCCCCGTCATCGTGTGTCGCACCGCGTTTTCGGCGAGGTTGCTCACCACCTGGCGCACGGCGAGCGGATCCGCGGACATCTCTTCAGCCCCTGGCTGGATATCGATGAGGACGCGGACGCCCTTTCGCGCGGCGGTCTGCTCGATCGCGGTCGCGGTATCCGTCAGGACGGCGCGGACATCGACGCGGCCGACGTTGGGCTGCCAGCCTCCCGACTCGATGCGCGAGAGGTCGAGCAGGTCGTCCACGAGCCGCTGCATCCGCTGCGCGTTGGTGCGGATGGCCTCGACGAACCGCCGCCGCTGATCGGGAGGAGGATCGTCTTCGGCGAGCGTCTCGGCGAATCCGCCGATCACCGTGAGGGGCGTCTTCAGCTCGTGCGAGACGTTCGCGACGAAGTCGCGCCGCACCGCTTCGAGGCGTCGCATGGCGGTGAGGTCGAGCAGCGCGAGCACTGCGCCTCCCTCGCGCAACGGGCGAGCGGTCAGGAGCAGCGT
>DATAIS010000340.1:0-7020 GCA_036262535.1 Gemmatimonadaceae bacterium
GAGCGCCATCGGCGTCGAGATCGCGCAGGACAAGGACGACACCAAGCGCGTCCTCCAGAACATCGGCCTCCCCGTGCCGCGCGGCGACGTCGCGACGACGATCGAGGGCGCGATCGAGATCGCGGAGGAGATCGGCTTCCCGGTGATCGTGAAGCCGCTCGACGCGAGCCATGGCCGCGGGATCTCGGGGCGCCTCGACGACGCCGAGGATCTCGGGAAGGCGTTCCCGATCGCGCAGGAATACGGGCGGCGCGTCGTCGTCGAGACCTTCGCGCAGGGGAGCGACCATCGCGTGCTCGTCGTCAACGGCAAGGTCGTCGCCTGTGCCGAGCGCGTCCCGGCACGCGTCATCGGCGACGGGAAGAGCACGGTGCGCCAGCTCATCGAGCGCGAGAACCAGGATCCGCGTCGTGGCGTTGGCCACACGAAGATCCTGACGCGGCTGCCGATGGACGACCTCACCGAGGAGTTCCTCGCCAGCACGGGGCACTCGCTCGCCTGCGTTCCTCCCGAGGGACGCGAGGTCTACCTCCGCGGAACCGCGAACCTCTCCACCGGCGGCACGTCGATCGACCGCACGGAAGAGATGCATCCCGACAACGTCACGGCGTGCGAGATGGCCGCGGGCGCGGTCGGACTCGACATCGCCGGCATCGACGTCATCACGCCGGACATCTCCGTTCCCTTCCGCGAGAACGGCGCGGTGATCATCGAGGTCAACGCGGCGCCCGGGATCCGGATGCACACGCATCCCACCGAGGGGACGCCGCGCAACGTCGGCGCGCCGATCATCGACATGCTCTACCCGCCGGGCACCGAGGCGACGATCCCGGTCATCGCCGTCACCGGCACGAACGGCAAGACGACGACGACGCGGCTCATCGCGCACCTCTTCCGCCACACCGGGATGACGGTCGGCTTCACGACCACGGATGGGGTCTACCTCCAGAACCGTCTCGTCATGGAAGGCGACATGACGGGCCCGTTCAGCGCCAACATCATCCTCTCCAACCCGACCATCGACGTCGCCGTGCTCGAGACGGCGCGTGGCGGAATCCTCCGCGCGGGGCTCGGATTCGACGAGGCGGACGTCGGCGTGGTGCTCAACGTCAGCGCGGACCACCTCGGCCTGCGCGGCATCAACACCGTCGAGCAGCTCGCCGAGGTGAAGTCGGTGGTCGCGGCGGTGGTCAAGCGCGAGGGACACGCGGTGCTCAACGCCGACGATCCACTCGTGGCGCGGATGCGCGACAAGAGCGGCGCCGACATCGTCTACTTCTCGACCGCGCCGGATGGCGAGAACGAGATCTTCGAGGACCACATCGCGCGCGGCGGCATCGGCGCTCGGATCGAGAACGACACCTTCGTCATCCGCCGCGGGCGACTGCGCATCCCGATCGCGACGGTGCGCGACGTCCCGCTCATGATCGGCGGCGCAGCGCGCTTCCAGCGCGGCAACATCCTCGCCGCGATCTGCGCCGCGTACGTGCAGGGGATGCGCTACGACGACATCCGTGCCGGGCTGCTCTCCTTCTTCCCGTCGCCATCGCTGACGCCGGGACGGCTCAACATCATCCGGCTCGGCACCAATCGCGTCGTCGTGGACTACGCTCACAACGCGGCCGCGGTCGAGGGGCTGATGGAGTTCGTGCAGCACCTGCCGGCGCGGCGGAAGATCGGCGTCATCACCGCGCCGGGCGATCGCCGCGACGACGACATCAGGAACGTCGGCCGGCTCGCCGCTCCGGCGATCGACCATGCGATCGTCAAGGAGGACGACGACCGGCGCGGGCGCGACGAAGGCGCGATCGCCGAGCTCGTGATCGAGGGGCTCACCGAAGGGGGACTGCCCCGCGACCGGACCGAGGTCGTGCTCGACGAGCTCGCGGCGGTGGGCCGCGCGATCGACATGCTGGAGGAGCACGACGTCGTGGTCATCCTCGCCGACGACATCCCGGCGGTGCTCGATCTCGTTCGCGAGCGGGCGGGCGCCGGCGCGATATGAGCGCAAGCGTCGCCGAGCGCTCCGCGAGCGACCGTGGCGAGGGACGTCCGGATCCGCGCACCGAGATCCGGATGACGACGCTGCACGCGGCGCGCGGCGCGAACTACTGGTCGCAGCGTCCCGTCGTGCGGATGGACCTCAGCGTCGGCGCCTACGACGAGATCTCGTCCGCCGACGTGCACGGCTTCGCCGATTCGATGATCGCGGCGATGCCGGGATTGATCGAGCATCGCTGCTCGATCGGCGAGCGGGGAGGCTTCGTCACGCGGCTGAGGCGCGGCACCTTCGCGCCGCACATCGTCGAGCACGTGGCGCTCGAGCTGCAGACGATGATCGGCCACGACGTCGGCTACGGGAAGACGCGCGGCGGCGACATGGAAGGCGAGTACACGCTCGTCTTCGAGCACCTCCACGAGCAGGTCGGCCTGCGGGCGGCGGCGCTCGCGCTCGAGACGGTGCAGCGCGCCTTTGCGGGCCAACTCGAGTCGGTGGACGCCTTCACGACGGAGCTCGCGGCACTGGCGAAGACGCAGGACGTCCCCGATCTCCAGCAGCGCGTGCTGTGCGGGATCACCGGTGGTGCCGGGCGCTCCGAGGCGCGAGCGGAGATGATCAGGCGCGGCGTTCCGGAGTCGAAGCTGATCGTGGACGTGTCGCCATCGTACATCCTCCAGGCGGGGCTGCCGTACGCGCGGTCGGAGATGGCGGTCGTCCTCGACGACGAGCCCCGCGACGTACCGGAGCGCTACCAGGATCCGGAGCGCGCTGCGCAGCTCGTGTCCGTGGTGGCTGACGCGGTCTACCGGGGCGGGCTCGTCGTGGCGCCCGCCAAGGCGTGGGAGGTGCAGGACCGCGCCCGCGACCAGGATTGCGTGATCGCCGTCTTCGCGGCCGACGACGACGTCACCGAGCGTGACGAGAAGCATGCGCGGGCAGTCGCACTCGTGGAGCGCGGGCGCATCCTCGTCGACACCGACGGCACCGCCCGGGACGCCGGCCCCCTTCGCGAGGACCTGCCCGCTGCCTCGCAGGTGGCGGCGGCCCTCGCCACGCAGTGCTGGACCAACGGCTGCCCCACGAGATGACCGCCAGCCCGACGAGCGAACCCGCCAACGGCCGCAAGACCCGCCGCCGCGGCGACGACACCACCGGGACGCTCGTGCTCATCGGCGGCGGCTGTAGCGCCGCCGGCGAGGCGTTAGGCACCTTCGTCGCCTGCGCGCGCGGGAAGGAAGGGGGCCGCATCGTCGGCCTCACCACCGCGTCGAGCGACCCGATGGGCTCCGCGCTCGCCTGGCGCAACGACCTCAAGGTGGCCGGCGCGACCAACGTCGAGATCCCGATCGTGGACAAGCGCGACCTCGCGCAGGACGAGCGGATCGCGAAGATGGTGCGCGAGGCCAACGGCATCTTCCTCGGCGGCGGCGACCAGGTGCATCTCGTGGCGACGATCGGCGGCTCGCGCGTCGGCAACGCGATCCGCGACGCCTATCGGCGCGGCGCGGTGGTGTGCGGCACCAGCGCCGGCGCGGCCGCGCTCACGGAGACGATCCTCGCCGGAGGCGAGGTGGACGAGACGGGCGTCCACAGCGACATGCACATCGGCCCAGGCCTCGGACTGCTCGGCTTCCGCGTGATGATCGACACGCACTTCGCGCAGCGCCGTCGCCTGCACCGCCTCTTCGTCGCGATCGCCGCGAACCCCGACCTGATGGGACTCGGCATCGACGAGGACACCGCCCTGGTGGTGCAGGGCCACCTCGGCCGCGTCGTCGGCAAGGGCGGCGTCACCTTCGTCGACGGCCGCGGCGTCCGCTTCGACAACGCCGACGAGGTGACGAACGGCGCGCAGCTGACCCTGAGCTACCTGCGCGTCGGGCTCGTGGGCCCCGGCTACGACTTCAACCTGCGCGAGCGGGAGCTGGAGTCGCTGGTGGCGGCGCGGAAGTCCCCGGAAACGCCGGTGGCTTCGGTGAAGGGAGAGGCTGCCGTTTGAACTACGGCTATTAGCTATTAGCTGTTAGCGTCGAGCAACTGCGTCCGGATAACGCGTTGTCAACGCAGTCGCTCAACGCGAATAGCTAACAGCCCCGGCTCGTAGCGAGCCAGCGGTGGAAGCGAGTATCAACCGCCAGCCGTATCGGGGGGAGCCTTCTTTTTTGGTCGGTTCTTCCCGTCGACGAAGATCACCTTCGGCTCGAAGCCGCGCAGCTCCTTCTCCTCGTAGTCAGCGTAGGTGATGACGATGACGATGTCGCCGGGGACGCCGAGGCGCGCGGCGGCGCCGTTGAGCTGCATCACGCCGCTGCCACGCTCGCCCTCGATGACATAGGTCTCGAGCCGCGCGCCGTTGTTGACGTTCACGACCTGCACCTGCTCGTACGGCAGCATGTCGGCGGCGTCCATCAGGTCGCGGTCCACCGTCAGGCTGCCGATGTAGCTCAGATCCGCGCCCGTGAGCGTGGCGCGATGGATCTTCGACTTGCACATGCGACGGTACATGCGAATCCGGGAAGCGGGTGGACTCAAGATAACGGCCGCTCGGGCTGGCCTGTACGACGAAGGTTCAGCCGGATTCTGCGGATCGAGCGAATCCTGCCGGATGACCTGCCTTGTGGGCAACCGGGGCGAGACCATCTCTCCACGCTTGCCCCCAAGTTGTTCAGGCCCGGTGCGAGGAGGTTCGAGCGCTGAGGAGCGAATCCGCAGGATCCGCTACATCCGCCTCATCCGGCTGAACCTTCGTCGTAACGGCCAGCCCGAGCGGCAGTATCAGACGGGTCGCGATTTCCGGAGGTAGAACTGTCTGTACCCCGGCGGGAATCCCTCGAGCGTTCCGAACAGCTCGTAGCCGAGCTTCTGGTAGAAGCCGAGCGCCTGGTACTCGAAGGTGTCGAGATAGACGCCGAGGCAGTCCTCCGACCATGCGTGTTCCTCGGCGCGGCACATGATCGCGGTGCCGAGGTCGCGCCCGCGGAGCGAGTCCGGCAGCCAGAGCTTCGCGACGTAGAGCCAGCGCCACTTGATGACGCCAACGAGGCCGCCGAGCACGCGGCCGTCGGCGTCGCGAACGAAGACGTCCACCTGGCGCTCGTTCGGCTGCCCGATGACCGCGACGTTGAAGGCGCGGAGTCCGTCGAGAACGACCTGCTCGTCGGTCTTCTTCGGGAAAGTTTCGAGGGTGATGCTGACGTCGATCGTCATGCGCTAACGGAGAGGGGGCGGGAATGCGTTGTCAACGCGCGCGACGCCGCGATCTCGTTCTTGACGGCGCGCGCCCCGTTTCCTATCGTAGGCCATGCACGCTTCATGGCTGTCGGGCAATTCGCGCAACGAGAATAATCGGTCTTCCCCCCGGAGATCCGGTTAGCGCGCGCTGCTGACGTCATGACTAAGCGCCCGCCGGATCGTCCTCCGGCGGGCGCTTTCTTTCGTACCGATGGGGCGTAGGTCAACTGGCAGACCGCCTGACTGTTAATCAGGAAGTTGGTGGTTCGAGTCCACCCGCCCCAGCTCTAGAACCGCGCGTCGAGGTACAGGTAGCCGCGCACTCCGCCGACGGGGCGAAGTCCCTTCGCCACGTCGAGCCGGATCAACCCGTCGAGCGCGGAGATGCCGACGCCTGCCCCCGCGAGCGGCTTCCCCGGGTTGGTGAAATCGCGGCGTGCGCCGGCCCAACCCATGTCGAAGAAGCCGACGGGACGGAAGCCGATCGAGCCGACGCCGAGCTCGGCGCGCGCAAGCCAGAACGCCTCGCCGACGCCGCTTCCCGGCGCGATGCCGCGCACCGTGCGCGGACCACCGACGAAGAACTGCTTCTCGATCGGCACGACGCCGCGCAGGGAATCGGCGCCGCCGACGGCGTCGCGAGCACCGGCGATCCCGGCCGCGCCGGTGATGGCGAGATCGGTCTCGAAGAGGAGCGGATGCGAGAGGGTGAGGTCGGCGAGCGCGCGGCCGTAGCCGCCGCTGCGCATGCCCGCGCCCTCGGCACGGAGGTCGGTGAGGAGCCGGAACCCTCGCGGATCGAGGCCGAAGCTGCGCATCGAGCGAAGTCCAAGCCCGTACGACGTCGAGGCATCGACGTGGATGTTCGGCGGGAACTTGCCGCCGCCGATGTGCGCGAGCGAGACGTTCGTCCGCACCTTGGCGTTGCCATGCCGCTCGACGAAGGCGCGCCACGCCAATCCCTCCCCCTGGGCCGGCGCACGCGTGAGCTCGAGGCCTGCCGCGCGATAGTAGAAGTTGTCATCGCGCCCGAAGAGGAGTGCGCTCAGCGACGCGCCTAACGTGAAGGGGTCGCCGTAGTCGCCCGCGGCGGCGAGGCGGTAGTAGGCGTCGAGGTCGTAGCTGTGATCGACGCGCAGCGACGTCACCCCGAGCTCGGCACCGGGAATCCAGTCGGCGGTACCGATTCGCAGCAGCCCGTGCGCGGTGCGCGTTCCCGTCAGCTCCTGCGTCGCGCGGACGCCGAGCGAGAGACCTTCGATGCGGTTGTAGCGCGCGAGGCCGCCGCCGAGACCGTACTCGATCGTCGGGCGCGTCCCGCCGCCGGCCTCGCCGTCTACCCCGTGCATCCGCGCCATCGTCTCGAGCGACTTCGCCCAGTCGCGGAGCTGGTCGCGCTCCGTCTCGCCGAACAGCTCGTCGCTGTCGTCGTAGATCGACGCCGGCAGGTCCGGGGAGGCGGCGAGCTGCTTCGGATCGCAGGGGATGAGGACCACGATGCGCTCCCTGCCCTGCCGCTCGAGCTGTGTGCGCTCCCCCGTCTGCGTCTTCCGGCACTCCTCGCGCTCATGGCCCTCGGCGGTGTCGACGCCGGTGCGCCAGTAGTGGTCCATGCTCGAGTCGCGCTCCGCCTTGCCCATCGAGTCCCAGGCCACGCGCAGCGAATCGCGCCGGCGGTCGACCGAGTCGGCGATCACGAGGCGCGGGGCGAGGACCCTCCGCAGCGAATCGAGCGGCGAGGGCAGCGGCGTGCCGGAGACGCGCTCGTAGCGATAGCGCTCCTCGAC
>DATAIS010000341.1:0-4739 GCA_036262535.1 Gemmatimonadaceae bacterium
GCGATCGGCATCGGGATCGCGTTCTGGCCCTACGCGTCGCGCTGCGGCTTCGGCCTCTTCGCCTACATGGGCGCGGTCGCCGTGGTGATCGGGAGCGGCGTGTGGAGCGCCATCTGGACCTTCCGCCACCGCGCGGCGAAGGCACACATCCTCTCGCTCCTGATCGTGCTCTGGGGCTTGATCCTCGGCGCGATGGAAGTCCTGCCGCGCACGGGCTATGCGCTGCCGACGATCGAGCATCCCGCGAGCTGGTCCTGTCAGTAGCTCCTCGTTTCACCATCAACGAACGCAATGAAGACCTTCAGGAATTTCATCGCCGGCGAATGGGTCGCACCATCGTCGGGTGACTACTTCGAGAATCGCAATCCCGCCGACGTCGGCGACGTCATCGGCAAGTTCCCCCTCTCGACCGCCGGGGACGTCGAGCGCGCGGTGAAGTCGGCGAAGCGTGGCTTCGAGGAATGGCGGCGCACGCCGGCGCCGGCGCGCGGCGAGGTGCTGCGCAAGGTCGGCGACCTGCTCACCCAGCGGAAGGACGAGCTCGCGGATCTGATGACTCGCGAGATGGGCAAGCCGCTCGCGGAGACGCGCGGGGACGTGCAGGAGGGGATCGACACCGCGTACTACGCGGCGACGGAAGGCCGGCGGCTCTTCGGCCACACTGTGCCCTCCGAGCTGCAGAACAAGTGGGCGATGAGCTTCCGCCGGCCGATCGGCGTGGCCGGCATCATCACGCCGTTCAACTTCCCGCTCGCGATCCCGACCTGGAAGATGTTCCCCGCGCTCGTCTGCGGGAACGCCTGCATCTTCAAGCCCGCCGAGGACGTGCCCCACACCGGGACGGTCCTCGTCGAGATCCTGCTCGAGGCGGGACTCCATCCCGAGGCGATCCAGCTCGTGCACGGCGCGGGCGAGACCGTGGGCAAGGCGATCGTCGAGCATCCCGAGGTTCCGGTGCTGTCGTTCACCGGCTCCACGGAGACGGGGCGCCTCGTCGGCGAGACCGCCGGGCGGATGCACAAGCGGCTCTCGCTCGAGATGGGCGGGAAGAACGCGATGATCGTCCTCGACGACGCCGACACGGAGCTGGCCATGGAAGGAGTGCTCTGGGGCGCCTTCGGCACCACGGGGCAACGCTGCACCGCGACGAGCCGTCTGATCCTCCAGAAGGGAATCCACGACCGCTTCCTCGGAGAGCTCGTGGACAAGGCGAAGGCGATGCGGCTCGGCGACGGCCGGAAGGAGGGAACCGACGTCGGACCGCTCATCAGCGAAGCGGCACGCGAGAAGGTGGAGCGGTACGTGGACATCGGTCAGGAGCAGGGCAACGACCTCCTCTGCGGCGGTCGTCGTGCGACCGGCAAGGCGCTCGACAAGGGCTTCTTCTTCGAGCCGACCGTCTTCGCGCGCGTCGAGGCGGGACAGCGCCTGGAACAGGAGGAGATCTTCGGGCCCGTGCTCTCGGTAATCCGCGTCGCCGATGCGGACGAGGCCTTCCGCGTCAACAACGACGTGAAGTACGGCCTGTCGTCGTCGCTCTACACGCGCGACGTATCGATCGCTTTCCGTGCGATGAACGAGCTCGACAACGGAATCACATACATCAACGCGCCGACGATCGGCGCCGAGGCACACCTGCCATTCGGCGGGGTAAAGCAGACCGGCAACGGGCACCGGGAAGGGGGCTGGGAGGTGTACGAGTTCTACTCGGAGACCAAGGTCGGGTATGTCGATTTTTCCGGTCGCCTTCAGCGGGCGCAGATCGACAACTACCTCGGCACACCGGACTGACGCGCGCCGTTGCCCGGCGGCGGCAGGAGCGTCAGTCCGTCAGGGAGGGGCGACTTGATAAGTTCGCGTGCCGAATTTTATTCCTGATGGTGTCCGTGCGTCCTGAGAAGCTTCGTCAGGCACTCGCGGAGCGGGTCGCGCGGCGCCTGGAAGGGCAGGGAGCGCCATGCACCGCGGTTGACGCGGCGGTGACGCTTGTGCTCGATGCTCCAGGGCGGCTCTCGTTCGTGATGGAGGAGGAGTGACGGTGAACGAGACGGGGACCCCGACGCCTTCGGGCTCGATGCGAATCAGCGACGAGACCCGGCGCGCGGCGCTGCGAAAGCTGAATCGCCGCGCCACGCCGCTCGGCATGATCTGGCAGTGGGTCCAGACCTTCGCCATCGCCGTCATCGTCTTCTTCTTCCTGCGCGCCTTCGTCATCGAGGCGTTCAAGATCCCGAGCGGCAGCATGGAATCCACGCTCATGCCCGGGGACTTTCTGCTCGTGGACAAGCTGGTCTACGGCGTTGACGTTCCCTTCACACCGCTGCACATCCCAGGCTGGCGATCGCCGGTGCGCGGTGACGTGATCGTCTTTCAGTACCCGCTCGAGCCCACCAAGACCTACGTGAAGCGGCTCGTCGGCGTCCCGGGGGACACGCTCTCCATGCGTGAAGGGACGCTCTTCCGGAACGGCGTGAAAGTGGACGAGCCGTACGTCGTCCATTCGGATAGCGGTGGCGACCCGAGCAACGAGCAGTTCCGCTGGCAGCGCACGTACATGGTGCGCACCGCGGAGGCGGCCGCGTTTTCGGATCGTCCGACGCGTAACAATTGGGGACCGTTGGTCGTCCCAGCAGGTAAGTATTTCGCCCTCGGCGACAACCGCGACAACTCGGAAGACAGCCGCTACTGGGGCTTCGTACCGAGCGAGAACGTGCGCGGACGTCCGATCGTGATCTACTACAGCTATGCGCCCGACTCCACGTCGGCGTACGGCTGGCTACCCGGGGTGCGGTGGCAGCGCCTCGGTGCCCGCGTACGCTGACTGGGAACCGGGCGACGCTCGACCTGAACTCGCGTTCGTTCCCCGCCGCGCGCGCGCGGCACGTTTCCGCTTCCGTGGAGCCGTAGTCCCCATGGCCGCATCGTCGCACAAGAAGACCGCGTCCGAGGAAGGGTCGCTCGACCAGTACCTGCGCGACATCAGCATCTACCCGCTGATCACGCGTGACGACGAGGTCGCGCTCGCGAAGCGGATCCGTGACGGGGACCAGGAGGCGCTCGACACGCTCGTGCGCTCGAACCTGCGCTTCGTCGTGTCGGTGGCGAAGAAGTATCAGAACCAGGGCGTCTCGCTCTCGGACCTGATCAACGAGGGCAACCTCGGCCTCATCCGCGCGGCGCACAAGTTCGACGAGACGAAGGGGATCAAGTTCATCTCGTACGCGGTGTGGTGGATCCGGCAGGCGATCCTTCAGGCGCTCGCGGAGCAGTCGCGCATCGTGCGCGTGCCGCTCAACCGCGCCGGGACGCTGCACCGGATCGGCAAGCGGGCGAGCGCGCTCCTCCAGGAGCTGGGGCGCGAGGCGACGCACGCCGAGATCGCGAACGGGATGGACATCACCGAGGAAGAGGTCGCGAAGACGATGTCGATCTCGCAGACGCATCTCTCCCTCGATGCCCCGCTCGCCCCGGGAGAGGACAACCGGCTGCTCGACTATCTCGCGGACACGATCAACCCGACCCCCGACGAGGAGACGTTCGAGAAGGCGCTCACGGAGTCGATCGAGGAGGCGCTGTCACACCTCAAGGAGCGCGAGTCGAAGATCCTCCGCCTCTACTTCGGGCTCGACGGTGAGGAGCCGATGACGCTCGAGGAGATCGGTGCGCTGCTCAACATCACCCGCGAGCGCGTGCGGCAGATCAAGGAGAAGGCCCTGTCGCGCCTGCGGCACGTGAGCCGGGCGAGGGCGCTGGAGTCCTTCTTAGGGTGAGATCGCGGTAAGACGGCTATTAGCTGTTAGCTATTAGCGTTGAGCAAAGGCGTCTGAGGGTTTTCCTTCAGACGCTTTTGCTTTACGCTAACAGCTAAGAGCTAACAGCCAGAACCTGGAGCATGGTATGGCGCAGCAGAACTCCTTCGATGTGACCACCGGCGTCGACCTCCAGGAGGTCGACAATGCGATCAACCAGGCGCAGAAGGAGATCGCGCAGCGCTACGACTTCAAGGGATCGAAGGCCGCGATCGAGTTCCGGCGTGCGGAAGGGGTGATCGCGCTCACCGCGGACGACGACTTCCGGATGCGAGCGCTCTTCGACGTGGTGCAATCGAAGCTCATCAAGCGGAACGTTCCTGTAAAGAATCTCGACATCGGCGAAGTGAAGCCCGCCGGAGGCGACACGGTGCGGCGCGAGGTGAAGCTCAAGACCTCGCTCGACGGCGAGACCGCGAAGAAGGTGGCCGCCGCGATCAAGGACGCGAAGCTCAAGAAGGTGCAGGCGGCCATACAGGGAGATCAGGTCCGCGTGTCGTCGCCATCGAAGGACGAGCTCCAGGCGGCGATGGCGTTCCTCCGAACAAAGGATTTCGGCGTCGAGCTCAAGTTCGGAAACTACCGGTAGCGGTCAATCGGACCGCTTTCGCACCCCCTGCGACCAGAAGCATCGGTCGCAGGGGGTGTCTCCATTCTATACAGTGGCGCCCGTTAGGCGTTTCTGACCACTCTCGTTAGGCGCCACGAATCACAATTAGAGCGTCCTAATGCGAAAAGTTGCCCGAATTGTATTTCGCATCACGAAAAGCCGAGCTCGCTCAATCGTATCATCAGTAGCGCCGCTCAATGGTGGGCGGGGCGCCCCGGCTCGGGGCACCGACGATGGTCCAATCGAGCTGTCAGTCGAGTGTCTGAGGAGGACACACGATGTCTCGCATCTTACGTTTCCCGTGCGCCGTCCTGGCGCTG
>DATAIS010000342.1:0-2798 GCA_036262535.1 Gemmatimonadaceae bacterium
GGAGCGTAGGGAAGCGCGCCGGGCGACAGCGCGCGGGCGTTGACGCGCTCGAGCACGGTCACCCTCGGGTCCTCGCGCAGCCGCCAGTCCAGCTCGCCGTAGGCGACGTCGAGCGCGACGACGTGCGCCGCGCCCCCCAGCAGCAGGCAGTCCGTGAAGCCGCCGGTCGAGGCGCCGACGTCGAGGCAGTGGCGGTCGCGGACGTCGATCGCGAAGTGCTCGAGCGCGTTGGCGAGCTTGATCCCCCCGCGCGAGACGAAGCGCGGCGCGGCGTCGACGGCGACCACGACGTCGGGGGCGACGAGCTGGCCGGGCTTCTGCGCCCGCTCGCCCTCGCCGCCGAGCCGCACCTCGCCGGCCATGACCGACGCCGCAGCGCGCGAGCGGGACGCAAAGAGCCCGCGTTCTGGAGTACATCGCGGCCGCGTACACTCTCGGACTGCCGCACCCGCCGGGGAATCCGTTCTTCGTCCTGCTCGGCCGCGTCTTCACGCTGCTTCCGATCGCGCCGAGCATCGCGATGCGCGTCAACATCCTCGCCGCGCTCACGAGCGCGATCGCGGCCGGTGCGTGGTTCCTCATCACCGAGCGGGTGCTCTCCGGGTGGTTCGTCCAGCGCTGGCCACGCATTCTCGGCGGCGCGCTCGCGGCGCTGCTCGGCGCGACGGCGTTCACGGTCTGGAACCAGTCGGTGGTGAACGAGAAGGTCTACACGGTGTCGCTCGGCTTCTTCGCCATCGTCGCCTGGCTCTGCGTGCGCTGGGCCGACGACCCATACGGCGCGAAGGCCGATCGCATCCTCGTCCTCATCGCCTACCTCATCGGGCTCGGCTACGCGAACCACCCGGCCGGCTTCCTCGTCGGACCGGCTGTAGCGGTCGCGGTGCTCGCGCGCCGCTGGCAGACGCTCCTTCGCTGGAAGCTCCTCCTCGCCTGCGGCGGCGCGCTGGTCCTCGGCATGACCGTCTTCGCGACGCAGCCGATCCGCTCGGCGCACTTCCCGCCCATCAACGAAGGGGAGACGACCGCCTGCACCGACGGGCTCAAGGCGGACTGCACCTTCAGCAAGCTCACGTGGCAGCGGTGGAAGTACAACTTCGACCGCGAGCAGTATGGCAAGCCGCCGCTCTCGATGCGCCAGGCGCCGTTCGTCCACGGCCAGGTCGGGATGTGGTGGCTGTACTTCAAGTGGCAGTGGATGCGCGACTCGCTCGTCGATCATCCACGCGAGCAGAACGCGCTGGCGGTCGCGTTCCTCCTGCTCGGACTGGTGGGCGGCTGGGTGCACTACAAGCGGGACCGACGAAGTTTCTGGTTCTTCGGGCCGCTGGTGTTCACGTGCACCGTGATGCTCATCTACTACATGAACTTCAAGTACGGCGCGTCGCAGTCGCCCGATCTCGGGAACAGCGTGCCGCGAGAGGTTCGTGACCGCGACTACTTCTACCTCTGGAGCTACTCGGCGTGGGCCGTCTGGGCCGCGCTCGGGCTGATGTGGGTGTGGGAGACCATCGCCGCGATCTTCGGGCGTGAGACGGAACGCGTCGGCGCGGAGGTGGTCGAGCGTCCGACAAAGCGCGGGCTCGCCATCGCCTCGCCCATCCTCGCGCTCGCGGTGCTTCCGCTGTGGCTCAACTGGGAGTCCGCGTCCCGCGCCGGTCAGACCGACACCCGCGACTTCGCGCACGACCTCCTCAACTCGGTCGAGCCATACGGGGTGCTCGTCACCGTCGGTGACAACGACACCTTCCCGCTCTGGTATGCGCAGGAGGTCGAGGGAATCCGGAAGGACGTCGTCATCGCCAACACGTCGCTGCTCAACACCGACTGGTACACGCGCCAGCTCATCCGGCGCCCCGTGTTCGAGTACGACTCGCTCACGGGCCCCAAGATCTATCGCGGCAAGCGGTGGCCCAAGCCGGGCGGCTCGCCGCTCAAGCTGACGATGGAGCAGGCCGATGCCGTGCCGTTGATCGTGAGCATCGACCGCCCCGCGGTCTTCCAGGCGGGGAACGTGCGTGCGCTGCTCGTACCGCCGCGCGAGCTCCAGCGCGCCGACGTGCTCGTGCTCCAGATCATCAAGGACTCGCACGCCGAGCGACCGATCTACTTCAGCCGGACGTCCGGCGGCTACGGCACGGAACTAGGCTTCCAGCGCTATCTCCTCACGCAGGGGCTGGCGCGGAAGCTGATGCCCGACACGGTGCGCGCGACGCGCGACACCATGCTCATCCCCGGCGAGGGCTACCTCGACGTGCCGCGCACGGAAGCGCTCTGGGATTCCGTATTCGAGGCGAAGACCTCGATCGCGAAGCGCAAGGACTGGCCCGACCAGCCGTCAGTCGGCATTCCCTATCTGTACGTGGCGACGGGAGGCATCCTCGCCGAAGCGCTCCAGCGGCTCGGGCGGCCGCAGGATTCCAACCGGATCCTCGCCGAAACACGGGCCGTGGCGAAGTCGACGCGCCTCGACCAGATCTTCGAGGCCCTGGAGCAGCAGCAGCCGCAGTCGGACATTCCGTTGACGGAGAGCGCCGGCGGCGCGGGAGCGATACCGCTCAGACCCTGAGCTGTTCGCGTTGGAGAAACGAGGAGCGGCCGGAAATCCGGCCGCTCTTTTTTTTCGCTACGTCAGGCGACGTATGGTGGCACTCAGGAGCCGGTGCGACCTATCCCGCACCCCTAACGGAGCCTTGCCATGCATCCCCACCGCCGCACTGGTGTCGTCGCTGCCTGTCTCGCCGTCGCAGCATGTAGCGACGCAGTCGCGCCCACCCGCCCCAACGAGTCACTCTCGC
>DATAIS010000343.1:0-3970 GCA_036262535.1 Gemmatimonadaceae bacterium
AAGGGGCGGCGTTTTACGCCGCCCCGACTGCCTGTCTCGCGCTTTCTTCGGTATCCAGCTTGTGGTCCGGGTCAGGCGGAAGCACGAGCCTGAAGCAGCTCCCCCGGCCGAGCTCCGATTCGACCTCCAGGCTGCCGTGCAGCAGCTCGGCGAGCCGCTTCGAGATCGGCAGGCCGAGGCCCGTCCCCTCCTGGTGGTGGGCGCCCTTTCCGATCTGCACGAACTCGTCGAAGATGCGCTCCAGGTCGGCGGGCGCGATGCCGATTCCCTGGTCGATGACCTCGATCTCGTGTCCGCCGTCCTCGCGCGCCGCGGAGCGCACGCGGATCGGCTTGCCCTGCCCGAACTTGATCGCGTTCGAGAGCAGGTTGAGCAGGATCTGCCGGACGCGCCGCGGGTCGGTGACGATCACACGCTTTCCCCCCTCATGCTCGAGGGCGAGCGTGCTGCCGCGGTCGTCGGCGAGGGGCCGGACCGTGATGAAGAGGTCCTCGAGCAGGTCGGGGAAGCTCACCGGCTGGAGCTTCAGGTCCACCTTGCCGGCCTCGATCTTCGACAGGTCGAGCACGTCGTTCACGAGCTCGAGGAGATGCTTGGCCGCCTTGTGGGTGCGCTGGATCCCCTCGGCCTGCTTCTCGTTGAGCGGGCCGTAGATGTTCTCGAGGAGGAGCGTGCTGTAGCCGAGGATGGCGTTGATCGGCGTGCGCAGCTCGTGCGACATCGACGCGTAGAACCGGCTGCGGGCGCTCATCGCGCGCTCGAGCTCGAGCTGCCGCTGCTGGAGCTCGTCGTTCGCGACCCGGAGCTCGGCGGTGGTGCGCGCGAGCGACTCGGCCTGCGTCTTCAGCTCCTGCTCGGCGCGAACGCGCTCGGTGACGTCGCGTCCGATCATCGTGTAGACGGGGCTCCCCTCGTCGAGGCGGGAGATGGACGCCTCGAGGGGAAACTCCTCGCCCGTCGCGCGGCGCGCGGTGAAGCTCTCGAGATGCCGGCTCGGCGGCTTCTCGGTGGCGCAGGTGTCGTCGGCCTCATGCTGCGGCGCGCCGAGGAGTCGGCCCACGTACTCGGCACGCGTCGCCTCGGGGAAGATCGTGCCGACCTCCTTGCCCAGGATCTCGCGCGCCTGGACGCAGAACATCCGCTCGGCGGCCTCGTTGAAGAGGAGGACGCGCCGCGCGTCGTCGAACATGATGATCGCGTCCATGGCGCCGTCGACGACCTCGGCGAGCCGCGCCTGCGTCTCGCGCAGCTCGGCGCGGTGGCGCAGCTCGAGCTCGCGCTTCTCGCTCTCGCGGAGGAGGTCGTCCTGGAGCCGGATCTGCTCCTGCTTGCGATAGAGGTCGACGAAGACGGCGACCTTCGAGCGGAGGATGTCGGGCTGGAAGGGCTTGAACATGTAGTCCACCGCCCCGACCGAATACCCCTCGAAGACGTACGCTTCCTCCTTGCTGATCGCCGTCAGGAAGATGATCGGGATGTGCCGGGACCGCTCGCGTGCCTTGATGAGGCGCGCGGTGTCGAAGCCGTTCATCCCCGGCATCTGCACGTCGAGGAGGATGACCGCGAAGTCCCGCGTCAGCAGCGCCTTGAGCGCCTCCTCGCCCGAGTTTGCGCGGACGAGGTTCTGGTGCAGCGGCTCGAGGATCGCCTCCAGCGCGAGCAGGTTCTCGGGCCGGTCGTCGACCATCAGGATGTTGACGGGATTCCGGCGCTCCGTGTCCGGGGGCATCAGTTGGCCCTCTCGGCGGCGCCGTCCGGGCGTCGCGGCAGGATGCGCGGCCGGGCGACGCCGCGCGACTTCACCGCGCAGATGAACTCGCCGAGCTCCTCGAGCTCGACGACGTCGGCGCCGGGAACCATCCTGATCGCCGCGTTAGGCATGACGGGACTCTCGGCGGTGCGCGGGTCCTGGACGATCGCCCGGCCCCCGCGGTCGGCGATGCGCTTGAGGCCGCGCGCACCGTCGTCGTTCGCCCCCGTCATGACGACGCCGATCGTCTTCCGACCGTACGTGTCGGCCGCCGACTCGAAGGTCACGTCGATCGACGGCCGGCTGAAGCGGAACGGCTCCTCGGTACTGAGCTCGAGGTGTCCCTCCTCGACGAGCACGTGGTAGTCCGCGGGCGCGATGTAGATGCACCCCGCCATCAGCTCGGTCTTGTCCTCGACCTCGGCGACGCGGAAGCGGGTGTGCTCCTGCAGCAGGCCCACGAGCATGTCGTTCGAGTCCCGATGCCGGTGCTGCACGATGACGACGGGCAGGTCGAAATCCGCCGGGAGCGATTTCAGCACCCGCCGGATCGCGTTGAGCCCACCCCAGGAGCACCCGATCACGACCAGTTCGTATGCCACGTTGACGTCGTTGTCATCACCGGATCTTCCGGTACAGCTTCTCCGACGCGATCTGCTCGTAGCAGTCCTCGTACTGCGAGAAGCGGAGCGACTCCTTGCCGCCGAGCCCAAGGATTCCGAAGGTCACCAGCGAATCATAGAACAACCCGTGCACGCGCGACTGCAAGTCCCGGTCGAAATAGATGAGGACGTTGCGGCACAGGATGACGTTGAACTCGCTGAACGACCGGTCGGTGACGAGGTTGTGCTGGGAGAAGACGACGTTCTCGGTCAGGGTCGGGCTGAAGAGCGCGCCGTCGTATTTCGCCGTGTAATACTCCGAGAACGATCGCTTCCCGCCCGCCTTGATGTAGTTCTCGGTGTACTCCTGCATCCGATCGAGCGGGAAGATCCCCGCCCGCGCCTGCTGGAGCACGACCTCATTGATGTCCGTCGCGTAGAGCCGCGACCGCCCGAGGAGCCCTTCCTCCTCGAGCAGGATCGCCATCGAGTACACCTCCTCCCCCGTCGAACAGCCCGCGTGCCAGATGCGGATGAACGGGTAGGTGCGGAGCAGCGGCACGACCTGGTCGCGGAAGGCGCGATAGAACCCCGGGTCGCGGAACATCGCCGTCACGTTGATGGAGAGGTCGAGCAGCAGCCGCTCCATCACCTGCGGGTCGTGCAGCAGGCGCTCCTGCAGCGACGAGACGTTAGGCAGCGACTCGGCGCCGATCCGCTTCCAGATGCGGCGCCGGATCGAGGAGAAGGCGTACGAGCGGAAGTCGAAGCCGTAGTGGCGGTAGATCGCCTCGAGGAGAAGCTCGATCTCCAGCTTCTCCAGCTCGGTGTCGTAGGCCAGTGGCGCCTGCGCCGCCTCTGCTCGCGTCATCCCGCCGCTCGTCGCCGTCTCCTCCTCCCCCGGTCTTACCGGTACAGCCATACCCGCATGAGCGACAGCAGCTGCTCGGTGTCCACCGGCTTCGTGATGTAGTCCGAGGCGCCGGCGGCGATCGTCTTCTCACGGTCGCCCTTCATCGCCTTCGCCGTGAGGGCGATGATCGGCAGCGTGCGGAACTTCGGGTTCTTCCGGATCTGGGTCGTCGTTTGATACCCGTCCATCTCGGGCATCATGATGTCCATCAGCACCAGGTCCACCCCCGCATCCTTCTCGAGCTCGGCGATCGCGTCCTTGCCATTCTCGGCGAAGCGCACGACCATGCCGTGATCCTCGAGTACGCTCGTGAGCGAGAAGATGTTCCTGACGTCGTCGTCCACGACGAGGATGCGCTTCCCGGCGAAGACGCTGTCGGCGTTGTGGAGCTGCTCCAGCATGCGCCGCTTCTGCTCGGGGAGCTTCGCCTCGACGCGGTGCAGGAAGAGCGCCGTCTCGTCGAGCAGCCGCTCCGGAGACTTCACGTCCTTGACGATGATCGTCTCGGCGTACTTCCGGAGCTGCGTGTCCTCGGCCGGAGTCAGCTCCTTGCCCGTGTACACGATCACCGGCATGTCCTGCATCGCCGGATCCGACTTCACCGTCTCGAGCAGCTCGAAGCCGCTCATGTCGGCGAGGCCGAGGTCGATCACCATGCAGTCGAACTTCTGGCCGCGCAGGTTGTCGATCGCCTCGCGCGCCGAG
>DATAIS010000344.1:0-2361 GCA_036262535.1 Gemmatimonadaceae bacterium
AGATGACCCCGCCTTACGCCCCCCGAAAGCAGTCGTACTTCTCTGTGTCGGTTCTACTCTGCGGCCCCCTGCGGCCCTCTGTGGTGAAGTAGTTAGCCGACCATAACTCGTAGCCCTTCAACCAGTTACCTGCACCGCGAGCTCCACCTTCCCGAACGGCGCCGAGACCTGGACGCCCTGTACGGAACCGCGCACGCGACCGAGCATCTCCCGCGCGATCGCGATCCCTTCCGCGACCGCGTGCTCCTTCGACTTCTCGTTCGCCCGCCGCATCCGCTCGATGATCGCCGGCGGCACCGACACCCCCGGCACCTCGTTGGCCAGGAACTCCGCGTTCCGGACCGACACCAGCGGCCAGATCCCGGCGATGATCGGGATCTTCACGTGCTGGATCTTCTCGATGAACCGCTCGAGCTGGTCCGCGTCGAACACCGGCTGCGTGATCGCGTACTCGGCGCCCGCGTCCACCTTCCACTCGAAGCGCCGGACCTCGTGCGCGAGATCCAGGGCTGCCGGATTGGCCCCCACCCCGATCGAGAAGCAGGTCGGCGAGCCGATCGCGTTGCCCCCCGGGTCGAGCCCGTGGTTGAGGTTGCGGACGAGGTTCGTGAGCCCGATAGAGTCGATGTCGAACACCGCCGTCGCGTCAGGATAGGGCCCCATCTTCGGCGGGTCGCCGGTGATGATGAGCAGATTGCGGAGGCCGACGGCCGACGCGCCTAACAGATCGGAGAGCATGCCGAGCAGGTTGCGGTCGCGGCAGCAGTAGTGCGTCACGGCCTCGATCCCCGCGCGCTGCTCGATGATGACGCTCGTCAGCACCGCGCCCATCCTGCTCTGCGCGCGCGGTCCGTCGGGGACGTTGATCGCGTCGATCCCGGCGTTCTTCAGCGTGACGGCATCGGCGACGAGCTTCGACGCATCCGTCCCCCGCGGCGGCACGATCTCGACCGTCTTCACGAACTCGCCGCGCGCGATCTTGCCCGAGAACTTCGACCGCTGCTCCGCCGGCACCGGCTCGACCCCCTTCTTCTTCTCGACGGTCGCGCCGCTCCCGAACCCCGCACCAACCGCGCCCGCTCCATGAGCCGGCGTGGTGCGCGCCCTCCTCGGTGACAACGGCCGGACGCCCTCGACCATCGCATGGACGTGCTCCGGCGTCGTCCCGCAGCATCCGCCGACGACCTTCGCTCCCGCCTGGATGAGGTGGCGCGCGTAGCTCGCCATGTACTCCGGACTCGCCATGTACATCGAGCGCCCGCCGACCTCGCGCGGCATGCCGGCGTTAGGCTGCGCGGAGATCTTCTTCCTCGTGACGGGAGTCATCTTCTCCACCGCCTCGAGGATCGTCTGCGGACCGACGGAGCAGTTGAGGCCGATGACGTCAGCGCCGGCGGCGTCGAGCGCGCGCGCGACGTCGGCCGCCGAAGTGCCGTAGGGAGTGGCGAGATCGACGCCGATCGTCATCTGGGCGATGACGGGCATCGACGGGTCGACCTCGCGCGCCGCCCTGATCGCCTCCTCGATCTCCTCGACGTCGGCGAAGGTCTCGAGGAGGAAGAGGTCAGCGCCGCCGTCCTTGAGCGCCTGGAGCTGCTCGCGGAAGTAGCCCCGCGCCTCGTCGAGGCTCGTCGGCCCGAACGGCTCGACGCGCACGCCTAACGGCCCGATCGAGCCGGCGACGAGGACGTGCTCTCCGGCGGCCTCACGGGCGACGCGCGCCGCGGCGCGGTTGATCTCCGCGACCTGCCCCTCGAGCCCGTACTGCGCGAGCTTGAGCCGGTTCGCGCCGAAGGAGTTGGTCTCGATGACCTCGGCGCCGGCCTTCACGTACGCCTTGTGCACGTCGCGCACGAGGTCCGGGTTCCGGACGCTCAGCTCGTCGTAGCACTGGTTGATGAAGACGCCCTTCGCGTACAGCATCGTCCCCATCGCCCCGTCGAACATCACCACCGCCTCGGGGTCGACGAGACGTCGCAGCAACTCCGCCCGCGGCGAGCCCTCGCTCCTCGGCGTCGTCTCAGGTGCAGGTGCCACTCCGACCGGTGCTAGCGAGTCAGCCATTGCGCACCTGCCGCTCGGGCTGGCCGGTACGACGAAGGTTCGTCCGGATGAGGCGGAGAAAACGGATCCTGCGGATGTCGTTGAAAACAACCGCAGTATCAGCATACATCCGGATACATCCGCCGGATTGTAGTTCCCACCGTTGATGTCCGTATGCCTTCGGAGGAGCCAGGCGTGTAGTGGCTACGCTCATGCGCCTGCTCCAGCCCGTGCCGGCGCACTGGCGTCCTCCCGCACGACGTAGTACTTGGCCTGTGGGTGGTGGACCACGATCGCCGCCGTGCTCTGCTCCGGCAG
>DATAIS010000345.1:0-2168 GCA_036262535.1 Gemmatimonadaceae bacterium
CTGCGCGGGAGATTGGGTGCTATTTGCCGCGGCCATGTTTCTTCTCCTCCGCTTTCATCTCTTCGAGGTAAGTGTCGAGCCTCTTGTAGCTCGCGTCCCAGAACCTGCGGTACTTCTCGGCCCACTCGGTCACTTCCTTCAATGGCTTCGCCTCGAGCCGCCGCGGCCGCCACTGCGCGTCGCGTCCCTGCGAGATCAATCCGGCGTTCTCGAGCACGCGCAGGTGCTTGGAGATCGCCGGGCCGCTCATGTCGAAGGGTGCGGCGAGCTCCTTCACCGTTGCCTCGCCCCGCGCGAGCCGCGACAGGATGGCGCGGCGGGTGGGGTCGGCGAGGGCGGCGAAGATCTGACTGAGGCGATCGGCCATGACTGCAGCTACCAGCTGCCGGCTGCCGGCTGCCGCCTGCGACGCGTGTAGAGGACGCCGCCGGCCCACGCGCCGATGGGGCCGGTGATGGCGACACCGATCGGGTACCAGAGAGGTCCCAGGCGCGGTGACATCGCCATCGCGCCGGCGACGCCGAGGAGGCCGAAGACGAGACCGATCGCGGCGAAGATCATGACGTGCTTCATCGGCGCGCCGGGGGCGAGCCTCGCCACGAGCCAGCCGCCGAGCACCGTGTAGATGAAGCGGTAGGCAAGGGCGAGGAGGTTGAGCTCCCGCTCGTACATCGGTGCTCCCCAGGGCGGATAGACACCGAGGACGTGCAGCGCCTGGTCGGTGCCGAGCGAGAGGACGAAGACGACGACGAAGCCGACGAAGACGGCGAGGATGCTGCGGCCGATGCTGCGGCGTTCCGGTGCTCGTGCGGCGGCGGTGGCCATCGGGCCTCCTGTGTATAACTGGTTAGTTATCTAACTTATTGGTTATATATAGCCTGCGGCGGACGGTGTCAAGGAGAAGGGCGAGCTGGCTACCTCGCGGTCGTCTCGGGGGTCTCCTGCCGGCTGGCCACCGCCTGCCGCGCGTACGCGCGCACCGGCGTCATGTCCACCGGATAGCGCTTCAGCGTATCGGCCATCGGGATCTCGTCGCCGCGCGCGTAGCTCCGCATCAGCGACGAGAAGGCGCGCTGGAACGAATCGGCCGCCGGCTGGCTGGCGATCGCGTCCTCGGGAACCTGCTGCACGCGGAAAGTGCGTCCCGATTCCTCCTCGAAGACGCGTACGACCTCGCGCGGGCTCAGTGCTTCCGGCCCCCCGAGCTCGATGACGGAGTTCGCCGCCTTCGGGTCGTCGACGACGCGCACCGCGAACTCCGCGACGTCGCCGAGCGAGATCCAGCTGATCTTCCGCTCCCCCGAGCCGTACATCGTCACCTGGCCGGCGTCGTAGTCGAAGCCGAGCATCGGGCCGAGCCATGCTTCCATGAAGTAGGTCGGCCGCAGGATGACGTATTCCATCCCGCTCTCGCGCAGCCGTCGCTCGACGGAGCGCTTCGCGACGGTGAGCGGATCGTCCTCGCCGACGTGGCCGGAGTACGAGACGTAGACGAAGCGCCTGACTGCCGCATTCGCGGCCGCGTCGACGAGGTTGAGCTGTCCCTGCTGGTCGGTGCTCTCGATCCCGTCGCCGTCCTGGCGCGTGCGCATCGACGTGACGGTCGAGACGACGGCGTCGACGTCGCGGCAGGCGTCGGCGAGGGAGAGCGGCTCGCGCAGGTCGCCGACGACGGTCTCCACTCCCCACTCGCGCAGCCGCTCGATCGCCGCGCCGTCCGACGTGCGCCGCACCAGCCCGCGCACCGGCCGCTTCGCCGCGACGAGCCGGCGGCAGATCTCACCGCCGAGGTATCCGGTCGCTCCAGCAACGAGAATCATGGTCGGTCTCCGTTGGGGGGAGTTTCGTCGTTCTCATTCCGCCCGAAGAGCATGCACTCGCCCGTGCGACTCCGCAACTACAACCGCAACTACAACTACAACAGCATGGGGCTTAATGGGGTAACTGCAACTACGGGTTGAGTGCCCGAGGACGCGGAGGTGCGCGGAGGAAGGCCGCTCGTTGAGTTACACCCGCCCCGCTTGCCCCAAATACACGCGGAGCTTCCGCTGCCTTTGGAACGGCACACGCCGGTAGTTCGATGATGGGTGTGCAGGCGCAGTCCTCCGCGGCTCCGCGTCCTCGGCCACTCCACAGCGCAGTTGTAGTTACCCAATCAAGGCCCCAAG
>DATAIS010000346.1:0-25237 GCA_036262535.1 Gemmatimonadaceae bacterium
GCCGAAGAGCTCACCCTCGAGCAGGGACTCGGGGATCGCCGCGCAGTTGACGGCGACGAAGGGCGCGTCGGCCGAGGGGCTCCCATAGTGGATGCCGCGGGCGAAGAGCTCCTTGCCGGTGCCGGTCTCGCCGATGAGGAGAACCGTCGTCCTCGGCGCGGCGGCGACGAGCGCCGCAAGATCGACAGCGCCGCGAATGCTGGCGCTCCGCCCAGCGATGCAATCGAATGCAGCGAGGGGGCGATTGGGCGAAACGTCCGGACAGTCGGTCATCTTGGCCAAGGCGGGCGGAGGGAAAAGCGGTGGGCGAGCCCACCTCGAGCCTTCCAATCCGGGCTTAACTCCATCGGGCGCCAGCGTCGGCGTCGCGACGACGGGAGATTTGGCCATTTCCATGCCGGGCCCAGCCATTGGCCGGAACCAGGGCTGGGAGCCTACCCTCCGGCGACCGACTGAAGCCGCGACGTGGTCGCTTGAACCGCCGGGCTGGCGCCAGCCCGCGAGAAGGTCTCGAGTGCCTGCGCCCAGAAGGCGCCCGCGACCTCGCGCTCGCCCCGAAGCCGCCAGGCCTCGCCCAGCTCGCAGAGCAGCTCGGCGGCAAGGATCGCGTCTTCGGTCGGCGAGGCGAGGACGCGCGCGCGCTCGATGGTCGCGATGGCGACATCGTACTCGCGCCGCTCGCGATGGATGCGCGCGCGCAGCTTGAGCGCTTCGGCCTGCCGCAGCCTGTCGCCACGTTCGCGGGCGAGCTCCGACGAACGGTCGCAACACTCGAGGGCCTCGGCGAGGCGGCCGGTGTTGACGAACAGCTCGGCGCGATTCTGCAGCACCACTCCCTCGACGAGCCCGTCGCCGCGCGAGCGCGCGATCGCGAGGGCGCGGGAGAGGCAGCCATCGGCAGTGCCGGTGTCGCCGCGCTCGCCGTGAAGCTTGCCAAGGTTGTTGAGCACCCACGACGTCTTCTCCTCGTCGCCGGCTGCCTCGAAAGCCTCGATGCTCCGCGCATAGCACTCGAGCGCAGCGTCGCGGTCGCCGCGCAGCGAGGCGAGGATGCCCAGGTTCTGCCTGATCATGCCGAGGAGCCGTTGTTCGCCGGTGCGCTCGGCGATGGCGGCGGCCGCGTCGTAGGTCGCCTCGGCGGCGGCGAGGTCGCCACGACGCTGCGCGATCGACGCGAGGCAGTTGAGCGCGTGCGCGACGCCCTCGTCGTAGCCGACCGCTTCAGCAACGGCGTGACTGCGCTCGTAGAGCGCTTCCGCCGCGGCGGTCTCGCCGAGGTGGAGCTTGAGGTTGCCCTTCTGCCGGAGCGCGACGGCGAGGGTACAGACGTCCTCAGAGCGGCCGAGCGCCGTGATGGCGGCGTCGAACGCCGCGTCGGCGCCACTCATGTCGCCGGAACGCTTCGCGCCCCGCGCGCGCTCGAGGTGCACGAGCCAGGCGCGGTTGGCGTTTGGGGGCGGGATCACGGTGACGCCAGAAGCAGCGTCCATTCCACGAGCCCAAAGCGTTGCAGCGACTGCGGTTAGGCTATTCCGGCCCCCTCGCACCTGCAACGCGATGTTGCACCGCCGGTGGAACGTTCCTTTCCAGCCGTCACGGGATCAGGCGCGGAACGCCGAGGGGCAGGCGGTGGCGAGGGCGCAGTCACCGCAGCGCGGCTTGCGCGCGTCGCAGACCTGGCGGCCGTGCTCGATGAGGAGATGCGACAGCATCGTCCAGCGCTCGCGAGGGAAGAGTGGGATGAGCGCGCCCTCGATCTTCACCGCGTCCTCCTCGATCGTCAGGCCTAACCGCCGCGAGAGCCGCGTGACGTGGGTGTCGACGACGATGCCTTCGTTGACGGAGAACGCGTTGCCGAGGACGACGTTCGCGGTCTTGCGGCCGACGCCGGGCAGCTTCGTGAGCGCGTCCATGTCGCACGGCACCTCGCCACCATGCCGCTCGACGAGCGCGTTCGCCATCGCGATGAGGTTCGTCGTCTTGTTGCGGAAGAAGCCGGTGCTGCGGATGATCTCCTCGACGTCCTCCTGCTTCGCCTTCGCCAGCGCGTGCGCGTCCGGGTAGCGCGCGAAGAGCGTCGGCGTGACCATGTTGACCCGCTTGTCGGTGCACTGCGCGCTGAGGATCGTCGCGACGAGGAGCTCGAAGGCGTTGCGGTGGTCGAGGGCGCAGCGCGCGTCGGGGTACACGGTCGCGAGCTGGTCGTAGACGCTGGTCGCGTACGCGGCGTCGGGCCGGAAGCGCTTCGTGCGCTTCTTCGCGGGTGGCTTCTTCGCGGCTGTCCTCTTCTTCGCGGCCATGTGGGAAATCTAGCCGTTCGCGCCGGGCCGGCTCACGGCAGGCTCCTTCGCTCCTTTGCGCCGGCCCGGTTTAACGCGGAGGCGCGGAGATCCGCGGAGGGCGCGGAGAACGGCAACGGCAACCGCAACGACAACTGCTTGTTGGGATGCAGCGGATCACACGGATGACACGGATACGGCTCCTGAGCGAGCTACTGCCGGCGTGTGCCGTTCCCACAGCCCTTCAAAGCTCCGAGATATTTTTGGGCAAGCGGGGCGAGTCAATCTCGCCGGGTCCTCCGTGGCAGTTCTCCGCGTCCTCGGCGGCTCCGCGTCGACCGGGCCGGCGATAGAAGCAAGGCCGGCGCGACGATGCCTGCCGTCAGCGCCCCTTGCGCGCGAAGTCGAGGACGCCGTCGGCGTCTCGGGTGTTCAGGATGTCAGCGGGGCCGAGCCAGCCCTTGCGGGCGAACATCACGCCGAGGAAGACGTTGTCGAGGCCGCGGGTGGAGTGGGCGTCGGGGCCGATCGATACAAGAGCGCCAGCTTCACGCGTAGCGTGAAGCTGGCGCCAGTCGAGGTCGAGCCGGTGGGGATCGGAGTTGAGCTCGATCGCGACGCCGCGCTCGGCGGCCTTCTCGATCACGGCCGCGATGTCGATCGCGTACGGCTTGCGCGAGAGGAGGAGCCGGCCGGTGGGGTGGGCGAGCACGGTGAGCGACGGGTCGTCGAGCGCGCGCAGGACGCGCTGCGTCATCGCTGCCTCGTCCTGCGCGAAGCGAGAATGCACCGAGCCGACGACGAAGTCGAAGCGCGCACGGAGCTCATCGTCGTAGTCGAGGCGTCCGTCCTGAAGGATGTCGCACTCGATGCCCTTGAGGACGCGGAGCTCGCCGGCGTAGTCGGCGTTGACGCGGTCGATCTCGGCGTGCTGGGCGAGCACCTGGTCGCGCTTGAGGCCGCCCGCGTAGAACGCGGCCTGGGAGTGATCGGCGATGCCGAGCCAGCTCCAGCCACGCTCGCGCGCCGCAGCGGCCATCTCGCGCACCGTAGCGTTGCCGTCGGAGTAGCGCGTGTGGCAGTGGAGGCAGCCGCGGACCTGCCCCTGCTCGAGGGCCTCGGGGAGCGAGCCGCCGACCGCGGCGGCCACCTCCTCGCCGGTCTCGCGAAGCGCGGGGTCGATCCACGGGATGCCTAGCGCGGCGTACAGCTCCGGCTCCTCGCGGAGCGCCATGGCCGCGCCGGAGCGGTCGCGGAGGACGTGCCCCTCGAGCGACATGCCCTTCGAGCGCGCGAGCGCCTCCACGGCGCGGACGTGCGCCTCGCTCCCGGTCGCCCGCCAGAGCGCCACGGGAAGTTCCCCGTCAGGAACGCATCGCAGGTCGAGGCAGGTGCCGTCGACGAAGGCAATAGAGGCACCGTGGGGGCGCTCGCTCACGTGCTTCACGCCGGGCGCGCTCGCGAACGACGCGCAGGCGCGGCCGGGATCCCCGCGACAGCCGGCGACGACGTCGACGTCGGTCACCGTCTCGACGTGGCGCCGCACCGACCCCGCGAGCTCGGCGCGCACGACATCGGGGTGCGCGCGAACCGTCGCGAGCAGGCGCCCCGCCTCGGGAAGCGCGCGGACGATGAGCTGCCGCGTCCCCGCCTCGCGCAGCTCCGTGATCGAGCGCAGCAGCCCCTCGACGGTCTTCGGGCCGAAGCCCTTCACCTCGGCGAGGCGCCCGGAGCGAGCGGCCTGCTCGAGGTCGTCGAGCGAGCGGACGCCCAGCTCCTCGTGCAGCTTCTGGATCTTCGCCGAGCCGAGCCGCGGCAGGCGGAGCAGCTCGAGCAGTCCCTCGGGGACGCGCTCGCGGAGTCGCTCGAGGTACGACGACTCGCCCGCCTCGCACAGCTCGGTAACCACGCCTAACGTCGCGGGGCCGACGCCGGAGAGCTCGGCGACGGCGCCGCTCCGGACGAGGGGGCTGAGATCGTCGGTGTCGATCTCGCGGAGCGCCGCCGCGGCGCCCTCGTAGGCGCGGACCTTGAAGCGATTCTCGCCCGCGAGCTCGAGCAGCGCGGCGATGCGGTTCAGGACGTGCGCGGCGGTGCGGGAGTCCACACCGGCAATCTACTCCTCGACGCCGGCCGCCGGCCGCAGGCGATCGACCAGCTCGTGCAGCTGGTGCTCCGTCATCTCCAGCTCCTGCGCGGCGCCGTCGATGTCGAGCAGGCCGGCGCGCATCGAGACGCCGACCTGATTCAGGTAACGGATCTTGGCGAGGATCTCGTCGGTGACGCGGCGGAGGAGGTGGAAGCGGCGCTTCTCCGCCTGCGCGCGGCGGAAGCGCTGCACCATCTCGTATGGCGCGAGCCGGCGGGCGAGGGCGACGACCTCGTCCTTGCTCCGGCCCGGGAAGGCGCCGCGATCGGGAATCCCCTCGTCGTCCCACTCCGCTTCGGTGAACCAGAGCCGCCCGACGTGCTCGATGCCGTCGAAGACGATGTGCAGCGAGACGTCGTAGGTCTTGCCATCGACGTCGATCGTGGCGATCTGCGGCTGCCCGCGCTCGTCGTAACCGCGAATGTGGTCAGTCACGGCCGGTGTGCTCCTGGAGGAACCCGCGCAGCGCGGCGAAGAGTGCCGCCGGCTGCTCGACGTAGGGAACGTGGCCGCAGCGCTCGAGAAGGACGAAGCTCGCGCCCATCGCCGCCGCGCCTTCCCGGGACGAGCGGACGGGGATCGGGTCCTCGCGCCCGTGGACGAAGATCGCCGGCACGCCGCGCAGCGTCGCGAGCGTCGGGACGAGATCGTAATCGCCGAGCGACTCCCAGACCTGCTGCTGCACGCGACCGGTCACGCGGAAGGGGGTGAGATCGCGCGCGTTGCGCGGATCGGCGAAGTAGCCTGCGACGCTGAGCTCGAAGTTGCGCTGCCTGTAACCCTCGGGATCGCGCTCGCGCAGCCCCGAGGCCGCGAGCTCGGCGCGCAGCTCCGCGACGGCGCTTCCCGCCTGGCGCGCCGCGAACTCGCGCTCGAACTCCGCTCGATATTGCCGGGTCAGGGGAGCGGGGTCAATGAGCGCGAGCCGGCTGGGGGTGGTGACGCCGCGCCGCGCGCGCTCGAGGGCGCCGAGAAGGGCGAGCAACCCGCCCCACGAATAGCCGACGATCGCCGGGACGCCGGGCGCCAGCTCCTCGATGACGAGGTCGAGATCCTCGACGTGCGTCTGCCAGGTGACCGGGGAGCGATCGTCGCTCTTCGACCGTCCGCCGCCACGCTGGTCGTAGAACACCAGCTCGTGGTCGCGCGCGAGCTCCAGCATCTGCGGCAGCAGGTACCTGTGGTCCGCACCCGGCCCGCCGTGAAGCACCAGCAACCGCGGCGCGCCCTCCTCGCCGTAGCGACACCAGTAGAGCGGAACGGCAGTGCCGGTCGTGAAGCCGTCGGCCCGGGGGGCGGGTATGGGGAGGGGCACGAAGAGAATCTAGCTGCCAGCTGGCAGCTGCCAGCTGCCAGAAAAGCCAACGAGAGAGAAGCGTCGTGCTCCTCTCTCGTAGCAGATGCTGGCAGCTGGCAGCCGGAAGCCGGCAGCCGCAGTCAAAGCGTCAGCCAGTAATTCACCTTGATCAGGAACGTGTTCTCCGGATTCTTGTGGAAGAGCTCCGAGCGCTCGGTCGAGAAGTCGAAGCTGCCGACGTTGTCGAAGTTGCTGCGCTGCTGGTTCCAGACGAGGAAGAGCGTCGAACCGGGGCGATACTCCCAGCGCATCACGGCGTTGCCGAGCAGCGAACGGACGTTGAAGTCGGGGTTGCTGAAGCGCAGCGTGTCGGTGCGAGTCGGAAGCGTCAGCTGGTAGCGCCGGGCGACGGTGCTTCCGTCGGCGTGGCGCTCGAAGTCGATCGGCCGCAGCTCGCTCGCCGTGAAGTAGCGCCGCTCCATCGTCCGCGGACGGACGTACTCCTTGAAGCCGCTGTAATCACCCGTGGAGATGAAGGGCTGGGCGTAGAGCTCCAAGGTCAGCGTCGGAGTGAAAGTGATCGCGGCGCGCGTGTCCATGGACACAGTGCGCTGCTGGAGCTCGGCGAAGACCGCCCGGCGCCCGATCGGCGTCGTCGCATCGGCGAAGCCGGCGACGAACTGGTTCACCGAGTAGCGGCGGGAGAAGCTGGGACTCACCGACAGGCGCAGGTTCGCGACCGGCTTGATCGTCGTGGTCAGGTTGGTGGACCAGTTGTAGCCGCCCTCCGAGGTCACGCCGTAGGAAGGATTGGTGCTGAAGTAGATCCGCTTCCGCTGGTCGGTGGTGAGCCCACCCTGGAAGGCGTTGTTGCTCGCCGTGCGGACCACCGTCCCGCCGCGCGTCGCGTTGTCGTCGAAGCCGGCCGGCTTCGCGATCGCCATCAGGTACCAGTTCCAGTAGTTCCTGAACTGCGCTTCGGCGAACGCGTGCAGCTGCTGCTCGGCGACGTCGTTGTCGTAGTTCGATATGCGCTGGGCACCGACGTTGGTCCACAGGTAGCGGAAGGGACCGATCGGGTTGGCCCACTGCCTGACGATGTTGGCGTTCAACCAGATCCAGTCGGCGCGGGTGAGGAAGGCGATGTCGTTCACCTCGAAGCCCGGCGTGCGCGTCGAGCCCTGGATCTCCCAGCGCCAGGGGCCTGCCTCCTTCGCGAGACGCATGTGCGCGCCGCCGCCGGTGAGCGACGTCCGCGTCGGGTCGTACGCGTCCTCGTCGAAGAAGAGGATGCGCGACGGGCGGCGGTCGGGGCGCTGATACCACCGCGCGCTGCGCCGCTGGATGCCGATCAGCGCCTGGCTGTCGCCGGCGACGCGCGAGACCGCGAAGCTCCCCATGAGGGAGTACGTCTGCTGCTTCCAGCGCGCGTTGAAGTCCACTCCGCCCGATTGCGCGTGCCTCACGAGGATGTCGTCGAGGGCGCGGCTGTCATGGAAGCGGTCGGTCGACGTCACGATCCCGCCGACGGTGAGGTTGCCGCCGCGCAGGTCGCGCTTCACGCGCGACACGAAGTAGTTCGTGAATGGCTCGACCTCGAGTCCGCGCTCGATCCCGACGCCGCTCGTGACGAGCGCCATCTCGCGACGCGTCGTGGCGTCGATGATCCCGACCGAGAGACCGCCCGCCGTCCGTCCGGTGACCTTCGCGGCGCCGAGGATGGTGCTGTTGAGCGGACTGTCGGCGAAGCTGACGTCGGACTGGCTGAAGGGACTGAGCTGCGGCCGACGACCGATGCGCCGTGAGTAGAAAAGGCTCAGCGACGAGGTATTGCTGCAGAAGAAGCAGTTGAGCCCACCGAAATCGAAGAGCCCCGAGCCGGCGACGAAGAAGGGTCGCTTCTCCGGGAAGAAGGTCTCGAACGCGGACAGGTTCACGACCGCGGGATCGGCCTCTACCTGCCCGAAGTCGGGATTCACCGTGACGTCGAGCGTCAGGTTCGAGCCGAGCAGCGCCTTGAGGTCGCCGCCGACGCGGTATTCGCCCCTGGTGAGCTTGAGGTACGGATCGGTGGGGTCGGTGGGGAGCGCGCGCTTCGCGCTGCCCACGACGTACGGCAGCAGCTCCACGGTGCGCGCGCCGCGAGCGACGCGCATTCCCTCGAGGTGACCGAAGCGCTGCGGGCCTCCGCTCTCGTCCTTCTTCCACGGCGACCACATCGAGATCTCGTTGAGGCGCTGGTTGTAGCGCCAGATCTGCATTCCCCACGTCTGGAGCTCCGCGCGCGAGAAACGGAGCTGGTTGAAGGGGATGCGAAGCTCCGCGGTCCAGCCGAGCGAGTCGATGCGCGCCGCGGTCTCCCAGACGGGGTCCCAGCTCACGTCGGTGAACGGCGTCGCCTGGCCGGCGTCATATTTCACGCCCGACGGATTGACCTGGAAGATCGTACGGCCGAGGTGGTCGTGATACGTATCGAGCACGAAGCGGAGCCAGTCGCCGTCGCTCTGCTGGTCGCGCCGCGCGAGCTGCGTCTTCACGCCGCGCGCGCCCTCGGTGTCGAACAGCCGCGCGCCGATGTAGAGGGCGTCGGCATCGTAGAGGAAGCGGACCTCGGTCTTCTGGGTCGCGGGCTCGCCCTCCTTCGGGTCCTGCTGGAGGAAGTCGCGCGCCGGCTCGGCGGCGTTCCATGCGGCCTCGTCGAGCGCGCCGTCGATGGTGATGCTCCCGCGCAGCGCGGCGACCTCCACCCGCGGCGAGGGAATCGCGTGCGGCGGCGTGCTCTGGGCGGCGAGCGCTCCGGGGAACGCGAGGAGAGCAATGGCGGCGACGGGCGCCAGCGGAAAGGCCGACTGCATGAGAATCCTCGACGAAGTGGGGATTGACTCTTCGACCGCTGCCGACCCTGAATGGTTGCGCCGGTTCGCCCGGCGGCTACCACCAGAACTGCGTCAGGGCTCCACAGCCTCGCCGGCGCTGAGCGTCGGCACGAGGAAGGTGCCGCGCTGGGGCATACTCGCCGCGGTGCCCACGGCCGTGATCCGGTCGCCGGCGACGAAACTATCCTACGCCGGGCGACGTGACCGCCGCCACCTTCGAGCCGTCTAATTGAGCCGGTCCAAGTCTGTTTGCCGCCTCCGGACCACGCCCCTTCATGGACTATTCGGTCACCTTCGCCCGACACTTCTCGCGCCTCGTCTGGCTGCTCCTCAACGAGAGCCAGAACGTGGACGAGCAGAAGGCCGCGCTGCGTGCGGCGGTGACGGTATCGAAGGACGGACCGGTGACGCTCGCGACCAGCGAGTGGCGGATGAGCGTCAACGGGAGCCCGCTCCCCGAGGCGCTGACCGGGGTCCAGGACCTCACGGCGCAGATGATCGGCCACGCGGTGCGCGAGATCGCGGTCGACGCCGGCGCGGCGCCAGCCGACATCCTCGGCGTGGCGCGGATCCTCGCCGCCGAGGCGGTGCCCGGCGACGGTGGCGCCGCCGCCGAGGCACGCGTCCGCGCGTTAGGCGCGAAGACGGTCAGGATCAAGGTGGCGGGGCTCGAGGCGGTCACCGGAAAGCACCCCGCGTTCAAGCCCGGCGGCCCCCCGCCGGCGGACGCGAAGGCGCCGCCGAAGCGGCGCAGCAGCGGCGCGCGCACGGCCCTCGGCAGCGGTGTCCTGATGGGCGAGGACTCGGGGAGCTACCTCGCCTTCGCCGCCGTGAGCGCGCCGAAGGAAGCGTGGCAGAACGTCGTCCAGCAGCTCGACAACACGAAGTCGGTGAACATCGTGACCAAGCTGCTCGACGACCTCGTCACGATCGCGGAGAACTTCGTGCGCGAGGCGAAGAACGACACCGTCTCGACGATCTTCTACGAGATCGTGAAGCGTGAGACGGAGGCCGCGGAAGGAGACCTCAAGCGCGCCTACGTGATGGCGGTCCGCCGCCTGACGAAGCCGACGCTGCTGCGCGCCGTGGCGCAGATGCTCCCGCGCCGCCGCGAGAAGCTCGAGGAGTACATGCTGGTGCTGTCCCGCTGCGGCGAGGACGCGGCCGACGCGCTCATCGAGCAGCTGACGAGCGCGCAGTCGCTGAGCGACCGGCGCATCTACTTCGACGGGCTCGTGGCGCTCAAGGCGGGGGTGCCGGCGCTGATCCACATGCTCGGCGACGCGCGCTGGTACGTCGCGCGCAACGCCGCCGACCTGCTCGGCGAGATGGAGGCCGAGGAGGCGCTCGGTCCCCTGAGCGAGCTGGTGAAGCACGACGACGACCGGGTGCGCCGTGCGGCGATCACGGCGCTATCGAAGCTCAAGTCGCCGAAGGCGCTGGAAGCGCTGCGCGAGGCGATGCGTGACAGCTCGCCGCAGGTGCGGATGCAGGCCGCCGCGGGCATGGGCACGCGGAAGGGGATGCGCACCGCGCACACCCTGACGAAGGCGTTCGAGGAGGAGGAGGATCAGGAGGTTCAGCTCGCGATCATCGGCTCGCTCGGCCGGCTCGCGACGACCGACGCGGTGCAGCGGCTGATCAAGATCGCCGAGCCGGGGGGCGCGATCTTCAACAAGAAGCCGGTCGCGCTGCGTGTCGCCGCGGTCCAGGCCCTGGGCGAGGCCCGCACGCCCGCGGCGCAGAACGCGCTGCAGAACCTCCTCGACGACAAGGACAAGGAAGTGAAGCAGGCGGTCTTCCGGCTCCTGATGCAGGGGAGCGCAAAAGACGCGTGAGCGCGCGCAGAGCGCGCGCTCGCTGATTCGTCGATCGCGAGGAGCTCCAGGCGTCCCCTCGCACCTGCAGGCCTAACGGCCGAGCGCGCGCTTGAGGATCGCGATCTGTCCAGCGTGGTAGGCGTGGTGCTGGGCGAGGCCGTGGAGCATGATCTCGCAGGTGACGCCGCTGCCCATCGCCGGATCCCTCTTCGGCGTTCCGACGACGCGCGGCAGCCGCGACGGCGGCGTCTGCGTCAGGGTCGCGAGCAGCGATTCGTGCGCGGAGCGGAGCCGGTTCTTCGCGTCGCGCCAGGCGGCATCGTCCGGCGCGGGTGGAGGCGCTGGCCAGTCGCCCTCCGCGGGCTCCGCGGGCTCGCCCCCCTCGAGGCGGCGGCGCACCTCGCCGGTCCAGGCGGCCATGTGGAGCACCAGCTCCCAGATCGAGTGCGCGTCGGGAATCGGATGGACGTGCGCGTCCGCGCAGGAGAGGCCGTCGAGGATGCGGACGACCGCCGTGCCGTGCCACGGGTCGCCGTCGTAGGCGCGCACCAGCTCGTCGGCGATGACCTCGCGCGCCGCGGGCGCGGCGTCACTTCCTGGTGTTGTCGTAGTGGTTGGCACGGATGTTCTTCGCGGCGAGAGAGACCGTCTCGGCGACGCGTTTGGCGCGAGTCTCCTCGCGCTTCGCGCTCGCCACCCAGAGGAGGATGATCTTCTTCGACGAGGGGGGAAAGGCGTCGAAGTTCTTCTGCGCCTTCGCGTTCTTCTTCAGCGCGGCGGCGAGGTCAGCGGGGATCTCGAGCGCCTCGATCGAGTCGAGGAAGCCCCACGAGCCGTCGGCCTTCGCCGACTCGATCTTCTTCAGCCCGGCGTCGGTCATGAGGCCGGCGCCGATGAGGCGGCCGACGCGTTCCTTGTTCGAACGCGACCAGGTGCTCTTCGGCTTGCGCGGCGTGAAGAGCTGCGCGCGACGGTGCTCGTCGAGCTTGCGGGCGATGCTGTCCACCCAGCCGAAGCAGAGCGCTTCCTCGACGGCTTCGTCGTAGCCGATCGTGGGGATGCCGCTTCCCTGGCGCGCGAAGACGAGCTGGATGCCGCGTGCGCTCGCGTGGTGCTTTGCGAGCCAGCGTCGCCATTCGCCGCGCGTCCGAGGATGAAAGAGCTCGAGGGAGGGGTCCGCGGGCATGCGCGATTATCGGATCGAGGCGTACCGTGCGCAACCCGCCCTGGCAGTCGCGAGACCAGATGGCCCCGCGCTTGCGCGGTCGGACCGCGAGTGGGGCGGCGTGCGGCCGCGCCGCTCGTCACTCTTTGCCAGGGAGAGAGAATGCAGACCACGACTGACACCGTCGTCCGGACCACGGCGACGGCGAGCGACGGGATTGGCCACACGGTCCTCGCGTCGCTGACCGGCGCCTTCGCGATGCTGTTCGCGGCGATCCCGAGGATCCTCGCCTTCATCATCGTCGTCCTCATCGGCTGGCTCGTCGCCTCACTGCTGGCGAAAGGCATCCGGGCGGCACTGCGCGCGGCACGAGTGAACGAAGCGGCCGACCGTGCGGGCGTTGGCCGTTTCTTCGCGCAGATGGGCACGGACGCGGCGTCGGCGATCGCCGGGGTCGTGAAATGGCTCGTTCGCATCGTCGTCCTGCTCGTGGCGTTCGACCTCCTCGGCCTTCCCGCGGTGTCGGATGTCCTCCGGCAGTTCCTGCTCTGGCTGCCGAACCTCATCGTGGCGCTCGTCATCCTCTTCATCGCGGGGCTCGCGGCGAACGCACTCGCCGGCATCGTGCGTGGTGCGACAACCGAGGCTGGCTTTGCCAATCCCGACACGCTTGCCACGGTCGCCCGGGTCGCGGTGTGGACCTTCGCCGTCGTCATCGCCGTGAATCAGCTCGGGATTGCGACGAACCTCATCAATACGTTGTTGACCGGGGTCGTCGCGATGCTGGCCATCGCCGGCGGGCTCGCGTTCGGTCTTGGCGGCCGTGATCTCGCGGCGGAAACGCTGGAAAGCTGGCGCGAGCGGGGGCGCGAGGCGCGTGGGAAGGCGGAACGTGCCGTCGACGCGGCGCGTCGGGATACGACGCGCGGGTGAGATCGCAGGCGCCGGAGACGTCCATACGCGGGCGTCTCCGGCCCGGCGTCGCTTGCGGGCGCGTGCGTGGAGGTGAAACGTAGAGCATGAAGATGAGACGCATGGCCACCGTCGCCGGGGTCGCGGCTGCGCTCGTGCTCGAAACCGGCTGCGCGCGGCGGGCCGGCGAGCCGCGGCCACTCGACCCGCCGTCGTTCGTCGAGGTGGACAACCAGGCCTTCCTCGACGCGAACGTCTACGTCATGCGAAGCACGCAGCGAATCCGGCTCGGCTACGCGCCGGGCGGGCGGCGATCGACGTTCCGCATTCCGCGCGATCTCGTGTTCGGGCCCACGATGCTGAGCTTCGTGATCGACTTCGTCGGCAGCTCGCGCCAGCCGCGCAGCGACCGGATCACCGTCAACCCGGGCGATACGGTGGTGCTGACGATCCCACCAGGCTGACGGGGATGGCCGCAAAGAAGGGAGCCGGAGCGCGGCGCCGGATGGTGAGCGCGGGGATCCTCCTTTACCGGCGTCGGGGCGAGTCGTTCGAGGTGTTCCTCGCCCATCCCGGGGGGCCATTCTGGCGCGGGCGCGACGCCGGCGCATGGACGATCCCGAAGGGCGTCGTCGACGAGGGGGAAGAGCCGCTCGCCGCCGCGCGGCGGGAGTTCGCGGAGGAGACTGGGATCGTCCTCGACGGCCCCTTCGTGCCGTTAGGCAACGTGCGGCAGAAGGCGGGGAAGACGGTGCACGCCTGGGCGGTCGAGGGGGACGCCGACGCCGGCACGATCGTGAGCAACAGCTCGCGCGTGGAGTGGCCGCGCAACTCGGGAAAGTGGATCGTCTACCCCGAGGTGGACCGCTGCGCCTGGATGGCGCCGGCGGAGGCGCGGGAGAAGATGAACCCGGCGCAGGCGGAGTTCCTCGAGCGGCTGGCATCGCTGATCGGGTCGCGCTCGTAAAGCGCGCCGCGGCGATGCCGCGGCTGGTGCGGAGGTTCGAGAGGAGCCGGTGCGTCGGTGCGAGGTGCGGAGAGTAGCCGCGTCGGAATGGCCACCGTGTACGCTCGCACCCCGAACCTTGCTCCACTCTCACCGGGCGAGGGCGGTCGGTAGAACCGAGTGTCTGGCTGGATGCGAAGAGGGTGCGGAAGTGCTCTGCGCACCGTCGCACCCTCGCACCGCCGTTTCTCGCACCTCCGCACCAGCTGGCCGCACGGCGGCCGCGAAACTCGCTCGTCCCGCGTTGCCTACCGCGCAGTGAAGTCGAGCTTGTCGTCCACCGCCCGGCATGCCTCCGCGAGGAGCGTCGCCGCCCGGTCCACGTCCTCGAGCGCGACCATCTCGTTCGGGGAGTGCATGTAGCGGTTCGGGATCGAGACGAGGGCGGTCGCGACGCCCTGGCGGGCGATGGCGATCGCGTCGGCGTTGGTCGCCGTGTCGCGGCCGACGCCATGGAGCGAGTGCGGGATGCCCTGCTTCGTCGCCGTGTCGCGAAGGACGCGGAAGGCCACGGGCGAGATGAGGCCGCCGCGCGAGAGCACCGGGCCCCCGCCGAGGGCGTGCTCGCCGAGCTCCTTCTTCTCGAGGCCGGGATGGTCGGTGGCGAAGGTGACGTCGACGACGATCGCCATCGCCGGGTCCACGCACTGCGCGCAGACGAGCGCACCGCCGCCGTTCCAGGCGATCTCCTCCTGCGTCGTCGCGACGGCGACGACCTTCGCCCTGCCCGGGTTCCCGGCGTAGCGGCGGAGCGCCTCGAGGACGACGAAGGCGCCGATGCGGTCGTCGATCGAGCGCGAGACGAGGCGGCCGTTAGGCATCTCGATCGCCCGCGAGTCGATCACCCCCGGGTCGCCGACGGTGAGGCGCTCCTGCGCCTCGGCCTTGTTGCGGGCGCCGATGTCCACCCAGAGCTCGGAGATCTTCGTCGCCTTCTCGCGCTCCTCGTTCTTGATGAGGTGGATCGGCCGGCGCCCGACGACGCCCAGGACGTCCCCCTTCTCGGTGACGAAGCGGATGCGCTGGGCGACGAGCACCTGGGGGTCCCAGCCGCCGATCGGGGCGATGTAGACGTAGCCCTCGTCGTCGATGTACTGGACGAGGACGCCGATCTCGTCGATGTGGCCGTCGAGCATGATCGTCGGCGACCCCTTGGGGTTCACGACGGCGGTGCTGTTGCCGGCGACGTCGGCCGTGACCTCGTGGGCGAACGTCTTCGCTTCCTCGCGCCAGAGGCGCGCGGGGGCCGACTCGTGGCCCGATGGCCCCGGTGTATCGAGCAGGCGCTTCAGGAACTCGAGCGAGGAGGATGGAAACATCGATGGTGCGTTGAAGCGTCAGGCGGACCGCGGCGTCGCGGTCAAAAGGAGACGAGGGGGGCCGGAGGGGGGTCACCGCGTGAGCGGGCGCACACCGGGCGCTACCGTGCTTCGTAGACCGGGCGCCCGCCCACCCAGGTGCTCACGACGCGCGTCCCGAGCACCTGGTCCGCCGGGACGGTCATGATGTCGCGGTCGAGGATCACGAAGTCGGCGTACTTCCCCGGCGAGAGCGAGCCGAGCTCCTTCTCCTGGAAGCCGGCGAAGGCGGGCCAGATGGTCATCGACCTGAGCGCCTCCTCTCGCGTCATGATCTGCTCGGGGTGCCAGCCGCCGGGAGGCCAGTTCTTCGCGTCCTGCCGCGAGATCGCCGAATGGAAGGAGAGGAGCGGATTCACCGCCTCGACCGGGAAGTCGCTGCCGTTGGGAATCACGACACCGGTGGCGAGGAGAGATCGCCAGGCGTAGGCGCCTTTCTCCCTCTCCTCTCCCAGTCGGGCAGTCGCCCAGTACATGTCGCTCGTCTGGTGGACGGCCTGCATCGAAGGGATGACGTCGAGCTTCGCGAAGCGCGGGATGTCCTCGGGGCTGATGACCTGCGCGTGCTCGACGCGGAAGCGATGGTCGGCGATGGGGACCGCCTTCAGCGCCTGCTCGTAGGCGTCGAGCACGACGCGGTTGCCGCGGTCGCCGATGGCGTGGGTCGAGACCTGGAAGCCGCGGCGGAGCGCGCGCTCGGCGACGGCCTCGAGGTGCTCCGGCTTCGATACGAGCAGCCCCTGGTTGTGCGGATCGTCGGAGTAGGGAGCGAGCAGCGCCGCGCCGCGGCTGCCTAACGCGCCGTCGGCGTAGAGCTTGATGCTCCGCACCCAGAGCCGCCCGCCATGCATCCCGGACCGTGGGCCGCGCGCGAGGTACCAGGCGAGCGACGCGCTGTCGTCGGCGACCATCACGTACGTGCGCAGCTCGAGCTTCCCCTCGCGGGCGAGCTGCTCGTAGAGCTCGATCGTGCGCCGCGTCGCGCCCGCGTCGTGGATGCCGGTCAGCCCCCAGCGGTGCATCTCGTCCACCGCCGCGAGCGCGCGGGCGCGAACCTCGGCGGCCGACGGGTCAGGCACCGCGCGGCCGACGAGCTCCTCGGCGTTGTCCACGAAGACGCCCGTCGGCGCGCCGCTCGCGTCGCGCTCGATGCGCCCGCCCTCGGGGTCGCGCGTGGCCGCGGTCACCCCCGCGAGCTGCATCGCGCGCGCGTTGGCGAGGACGGCGTGGCCATCGACGCGCGCGAGGATCACCGGATGGTCGGGAACGGCGCGGCTCAGCGCCTCGTGCGTGGGAAAGCGGGTGTCGGCACCCCAGTCGTTCTGGTCCCAGCCACGCCCTTCGATCCAGGTGCCAGCCGGCACCTCCTTCGCCCGTGCGGCGACGCGCGCGATCACGTCTTCGTAGGAGCCCGTCCCGGTGAGATCGACGATGCGAAGCGCGGCGCCGAGCCCGAGGAAGTGCGCGTGCGCATCGGTCATCCCCGGGATGACCGTGCGGCGGGCAGCATCCACGATGCGTGTGCGCGGCCCGGCGAGCGCGCGGGCGCCGCGCTCGGAGCCGACGAAGGCGATCCGCCCGTCGCGCACCGCCATCGCCTCGGCGCGCGGACGGCCGTCGTCAACGGTGTAGATGTTCGCGTTGACGACGACGAGGTCGGCGGGGCGCGCCGGCGCGGACGCGCGCTGCTGCGCGCCCGCGAGGGCGGGGAAGGCGAGAAGGAGGAGCGATGTCGTGCGCATTGGGCGGGAGGAAGGCCCCACAAACTGCGTGGGCCCCGCCCTGCGCGCCAGCGCTAGCGAACCCTGAAGCGGTAGCCGGCGCGGATCGCGAGCACGGAGTTCCCCTCGGCACGCTTCACCCGCCCCGCGGTGGCGGCGAAGTCGTAACGCTCGACCAGGTAGTCGAGGCCGAGCTCGTACTGGCGCGTCGTGCTGCGGATCCCCATCAGCGCCGCGACGGCGAGCGTCGGCGAAGGCTGGCCGCTGACGCGCACGACCGGGATGAGCGAGCCGCCGGCGACGCCCACGATGCGGCCCTGGAGCAGCGACATGCGGCTCTCGGCGCCGACCGCGAACTGCGTCCAGCGCTGCCGGGCGAGCGTCGAGGCGAAGGAGCGCACCGTCGCGCCCGCGCCGGCGTCGAGCCAGGGGAGGAGCCGGACGCGCGCCCGGGCCTCGAGCTCGCCGACGTCGCGCCCTTCCGCGGCCGGGCTGCGCGGGTCGAGGGTGCCGCCCAGGGCGCGCAGCGAGACCGACGCGTTAGGCATGGGGACCAGGTCGACCTGGCCCCCGAAGACCAGCCCCGACGCCCGCTCGTACCCGGGGTCGGCGGCGACGCGGTGCTCCATCAGGCCGACGGTCGCCGAGACGGCGGGACGCGTTCGCGCGAGCGCGGACTCGATCCACGCCGACTGTGCCCTTGCGGCGGCGGGTAGCACGGCGAGCGCGAGCAGCGCCGTGAGGAGAGGGTGGCGCATCACTGGAGCCCGGGCACTGGAGCGACGACGATGCGTGTCGCCGCGAGCCGCTCGGCGTTTCGTCGTGCGACTTCGGCGTTGTGCGCGGCGCGCTCGGTGCGGCGGCGCGTGTTGGCGACGATCGCTTCACGGTCGACCGGATGTCGCCGCCGATCGATGTAGGCGGCGACGCCGGCGGCGACTCCGCCGAGCGCCGCGGCCTTCGCCAGGGGCTGCCCTCCTCCCGAGAGCCGCGGGTTGGTGACCACCGGGAGCGCGAGCGCGATCGCCGCGAGGCCGAGGCCGCGCGCGAGGTCGCCGCGCGCCACCGACGCCGGGTGCCGCTCGGGAAGGAGCTCCTCCGGGCGCAGCGGCGGAAGCGAATCCTCGAGCGGCGGGTGATCGTGCGTCACGTCGAGCACCTGCACGGCGCTGTCCACGGCGCCGGACCCGGCGAGCGCGCGCACGAAGAGCAGGTAGCGCCCGGGCGGCGCGATGGCGCCATTGGCGAGACGCGCGTTCCAGCCGATCTCGCGCACACCCTCGCTCTCGCGGTCGAGAAGGACGATGCCGCTCGTGTCGCCGACGGCGCGCATCTCGACGCGGAGCTGCGCCGGCTGTGTCGTCACGATCGAGAGGGGAAGCTGATCCGACGCCGGATCGAGCCGGCGCGCCGCGACCGGTTTCATCGCGACGGCGAGCGTGCGCTGCCGGGCGTCGGCGAACGCCGTGCGCTCCTTCTCCGTGAAGCGCGCCGGGTCGAGATCGACGAAGGGATCGCGCTCGATCGCGGCGCGGAAGTACGTCACGGCGGAGTCGCGCCGGCCGAGGATGGCGAGCGACGCGCCGATGTAGACGTACGCCTGCACACGCTGCTCGCGCGACACCTCGAAGGGCGAGCTCGGCGAGATGACGCCGCGGAGGATGACGAGCGCGCGCTCGACCTGGAGATCCTCGTAGAGGCGCACCGCCTCGACGAGCGACTCGGCGGTCGTCGTCTGGGCACGCATGGTCGCGGGCGCGAGGGCACCCGCGATAGCGAGAAGCACGAGTGCGAGCCGACGTCTCATTGGCCGGTCGCGAGCTCGATCCGGCGAAGCTGCGTCGTCTCGCCGGGGAGGATCGTGATCGTGGTGTCGAAGCTGACGTACCCCGGCGCGCGCACCGTCAGCCGGTGGCGGCCGGCGGGAACCGACGCGTCGAGCACCACGCCGCGGCCGAGGATCTGTCCGCCGACGGAGATCTCGGCGTCCACCGGGTACGCGCGGAGTCGGACGAGACCCGGAGCCGGCGCGATGCGCACCGAGTCGCGGCCGCTGTCGCCGAGGGCGACGTCACGGCGCACACCGGCCGCGGGAGCCGGAGCCAGCTCCTTGTCGGGTCGCGCGCCCGCCAGCGCAGTCGCCGTCGCGACCGGCGCGCCGACGACGGACTGTGGCGGCGTGGCGCCGGCGGGCGGACTGCCTCGCGTCGCGCCGACGAGCCAGGCGATCAGCGCCGTGGCGACCGCGACACCAGCCGCGGCGCCCGCCGTCATGCGGCGCTTGGGCGGAATCCGCCTCCACACCGGAAGCGGCTGCGTGGGAGTGTCGCGCGTCGGGTCGCCGAGCGGAGGCAGCGGCCGCGCATGGACGGCGCCGAGCGCGGCGCCGCGCGCCAGCCGCCGCAGCGCGTCCTCGCCATCGGCGCGCTCCGCCGAGGAGAGGGGGATCGCCTCGATCGCGGCGAGCATCGCTTCGGTGGTCGCGTAGCGGTTCTCGGGCTTCTTCGAGAGCGCGCGGTTCACCACCTCGAGCAGGGCGGGCGGGATGTCCGGGCGCGCCTTCTTCACGTCGGGAACCGGCGTGTAGAAGTGGTGGTGCATGATCCCGGGCAGCGTCTCGGCATTGAAGGGCACGAGCCCGGTGAGCATCTGGAAGGCGACGACGCCGAGCGAGTACTGGTCGCTCTGCGGTCCGATGCGCCGCGCCGCGCACTGCTCGGGGCTCATGAAGTACGGCGTGCCGACGACCGAGCCGGTCGAGGTGAGGGAGGCGTCGTCGGTCGCACGGGCGATGCCGAAGTCGGCGACCATGACGCGCCCGTCGCGATCGACCATGATGTTCGCGCCCTTCACATCGCGGTGGACGATCCCCTGGGCGTGGGCGAACGCGAGCGCGGCGGTGGCGGCGCGGAGGATGAGAATCGCCGCGGGGATCGGCAGCGGTCCCTGGGTTTCGATCATCTCGTCGAGGGCACGGCCCTCGATGAACTTCATCGCGATGTAGAGCGCGGATCCCGCCTGCCCGACGCGATGGACGGGGATGATGTTCGGATGGTCGAGCGAGGCGGCGAGCCGCGCCTCACGCTTGAAGCGCTCCGCCATGCCGCGGCCGATCGTCGAGCCCGGAGGGAGCACCTTGAGCGCGACGCGGCGGTTGAGCTCCACCTCGACGGCCTTGTAGACGATCGCCATCGCGCCGCGGCCGATCTCCCGCTCGACCTCGTACTGGCCGGTGAGGTGGCGCTGGAGCGCGCGCAGCAGCACGACGCCCTCGTCCTCCTCGATGATCGAGGTCTGGGCGAGTGGATCGGCGAGCGAGGTGCCGCACTCGAGGCAGAACTTCGCCTCGTCAGGCGAATCGAAGCCACAGCGGATGCACTTCATCAGAAGCTGATGGCGGTCATGGTGACGTCGGGGCTCGCGCCAGGGGCGCTCGCTGTCACCGGGTACTGGACGGACATCGAGCTGCCGACCTTGAGGTAGACCTCGGCGAGTCCGCTGCTATTGGTGGTCACGGTCGCGGTGCGGCCGACGTTGGGTCCGGTCGGCGAGTTGAGGACGAAGCTTCCCGCGCTGCTGTTGGGCAGCTTGAACGTCACCGTCACGCCGGCCACCGGACGGCCGTCGCGGTCGGTGACGCGGACGGACATCGGGAGTGTCGAAACGGTGCTGCGGAGGATCTGCATCCCTTCACCGCGGAGGCCGCGGATGCTCTTCGCCTGTGTGCCCGGTCGAAGCGGGTCGACGCGCCAACCGCTCGTGGACACCGGGCCGTTCACGGTGTCGCCGACGGTGAGCGGGCTGGTGCCGCGCGGGCCGCGACCGTCTCCCCACCATACGCCGGGCGCGGAGACCGAGGTCCCGGCGGGAACGACCAGCGCCGCGCTGTCGGCGTCGAAGAGGTCGGCGTCGCGGACGACGAGCGTGCGCGCGCTGTCGATGACGACGCCGCGCCGCGTGAGGTTCACGCTCGAGCTGTCGACGCGGACGTAGCGCCCGCCGGCGACGATGCCCGCGCGGTCGCCATAGCCCGTGACCAGCGAGCCGGTGACGACGAGGCTATCCGCCGCGAGCTCGAGGGCGGCACGCCCCGGACCGAAGTTCGACGTCGCCGGCCCGCGGACGGTAGCCCGGCGGACGATCGCGCGCGCCGCGCCCGTCACGATCAGGCCGCGCGACGAGCTGCCATCGAGCGTCAGGCCGTCGAGGTCGAGAAGCCCGGCGCGAAGCTCGAGCGGCGCGCGGTCGCCCGTGCCGCACCCGCTCAGCACGAGTCGCGTTGCCGTCAGACTCGCGCGCTGGGCGTCGATGCAGCCGGTGCCGGCGGTGGCGAGGGTGTCGTCTACCATCGTGACGGTGTCGTCCACCGACTCGATGGCGATCGCTGTGCTGTCGATGCGCACGCGCGACAGCTGCCACGACGAGCGCGTCGCGCGCACGGCCCGGCGCGCGCCGCTGACATGGGTGCCCTCGAGGCGGAGGCCGGTCGAGCTGTCGACGCGGACGGCGTCCATCAGGCTCAGGCTCCCGCCGGCGTCGCGGAAGGTATTGCGGTTGACCTGCACGCCGGTGGAGCGGACGATCGTCAGCCCGGCGCGACCATCGGTGGTCGAGTTCCCGGTGAATGGATCATCGGCGGGACGCGCAAGGTCGAAGACATTGTCGGTCACCGTCGTCGTCCCCGTCGCGCCACGCACGAGCATGAGCTGCCGCTCGCCAGTCAGTCGATTGTTCGCGGCCGCCGCGCCGTCGGTTCCGATGAGCGCGACTTGTGCGCCGGCGGTCGTGCGGACGTTGTTCGCCGAGATGATCGCGCCGCGGCCACCGAGTACGGCGATTCCGGCTCCGTCTTCGACGGCACCGGTGCCAGCTGCGTCGACGCCGCGGACGCGCGCGCGCTGAATCCGAACACCGGCTGAATTGGTGACGCGGATCCCGTAGCCGATGACTCCCTCGACGCTGACGGAGTCGGTGCGCACGGTGGCCTTCGCCTCCGAGACGACGATCCCCGATCCCTGCGGCGTGTTTGCCTGCCCCGGGTTCACGTAGACGTTCGTCAGGATGACATCGGCAAACGTCGCCTCGAGCGCCGGACCCGGCGAGGTGTTCTTGAGAACCAGGTGGCGAATGTCTGCGACGCCTCCGTGGAGGCGAATGGCGCCAGCGCCGTCGGCGTTGACGATACTTGGCAGCCGCAGCGGATCGCGCCCGGTTGCCAGGAAGTCGGTCGAGTCGCCTGCGAGCGTGATCGTCTTGTTCGTCACGAGGCGCTCGATGTAGGCGCCAGGAAACACGGCGATCGTGTCGCCCGCCGTTGCGCGTGGCTCGGCCATGCCGATCTTCGCGAAGGGCCGGGCGAAGGTCCCGAACTGGGTCGTCCCGGCTCGCGCTACGTCCACGATCCAACGCGTCGCGTCGCGCACGAGCACACTTGCCGTGTCGGCGACCGCGCCTGCCCGGACGACGACTTGCGCCGGACCGAACCCCGTCGCGGTGACGGAGCCGTTGTTCACGGACACGACCGCTTCCGTGCTCGAGCTCCACACCATCGGGAAGGGGACAACATTTCCGCTCGCGTCGCGGACGGTCGCCGTGTAGACGAGCGTCTGCCCGGGCGCCGTCATCGTGTCCACGACACCGGCGGCGAGTCCGTCGATCGTCACCGACGCCGCGAGATTGGTGACCGTGAGGCGCATCGAGTCGCGTGCGACCGGCCCGCTCGCGATGAGCCACGTCGTGCCCGTGGCCAGAGCGGTGACGAAGCCGGCGTCGGTGACGCTGACGATCCCGGTGGGCCGCGACTGCCAGAGCACGCGGGTCCGGGGGAGTGGATCGCGGCGCGCGTTCTCGATCCGGATTGGCGGCGTGAGCGTGTCGCCGAGGTAGATGAGCGTGTCGTTGGCGACGAGCATGCGGACGAGGGCCGGCACGTTCGTCACGGTGAGGAACGAGGTGTCGGCGACCACGGTCCCGCGCGCCGTCGTGACGCGGGCGATGACGCGCGCCACGCCGCTGTCGACGGCGACGAACATCCCGCCGCCGATCGGCTTCGCGACGCCGAGGTCCGGAGTGGACCAGGTGACGACCGCGCCGGGCACCGAGCCGCCCGCGGCGTTGCGCACCGTGGCGAAGAAGGGGAGCGAATCGTTCGCGCTCGCGAGCGTCGGGCTCTCGGGGGTGATCGTCACCGACGCCGGCTCGTTGAGGACGACGATCTTCACGCTGTCGGCGCCGGCGTCGAGGGTCGCGACGACCCACGTCGAATCGGCGTTGAGGCCGGTCGCGGTGACGGTCCGCCCCTGGGAGGGATCGACCTGCACGACGTTGGTGTTGCGCGAGACCCAGCGCGGCGGGACGTCGGTGACCGTCTGGTCGAGCCGGTCCCACGCGCGCGCGGCGAGCGTCAGGGTGTCGAGCGCGGAGCTCATCGAGGTGCCGCGCGGCGTGAGGATGGAGACGCGCACCGCGCGCTGGTCCACGGCGACGAGCGTCGAGTCGGCACGGCCGTCGGGACGGCGCGCGCGCACCCACGCCGTTCCGTTGGCGACGGCGCGGGCGCGGCCATCGGGCTGGACGACGAGTCGCGAGGTGTCGGCGCTCTCCCAGACCGGCGCGACGGAGGCACCGTCGATGGGATGGCCGTTCGCGTCGAGCGCCACCGCCACCAGCGTCGTCTCGGCGCCGATCGCGTCGAGCGTGACGATGCCGGCGGGGAAACCGTAGCGGGTCACCTGCTGCGAGACGGTGATCGTCGCGCGAGCGGTGTCGCGACCCTGGTGGACGGCGCGAACCTCGACCACGCCCGCCTTGATCGCGGTCACGCGTCCGCCGACGACCGTCGCGCGCGACGCGTCGGAGACGAGCCACTGCACGGGCACGTTGCCGAGGGGCGAACCGGCGGCGTCGCTCGCCGTCACGGCGAGGGTGATCGTGTCGCCGATGGCGGTGAGCTGGGCCGCGCCGGGCGTGAGCGTCAGGGTCTTCGGGACGACGATCGCGGTGCGCGTGACCGCCGGGGGAGCGCTGGGCAGCAGCGAGCTCTCGACGAACGCGGTGATCGCGGCGGTACCGAGCCGGCGCGGCAGGAGCGAGTCACCGCCCGCGGTGACGCCGACGATGGAGGTGTCGGCTGAGACGAGCCGGATGCGCGGGACGGTGACGGCCTCGCCGCCGTCGGTGACGCGGACGCGCGGCGCGACGCGGGTCCCGGCGACGAGGACGGAGTCGCCAACGAACGACACGACGAGCCGCTCCGACCCGACCGGAGCCATCACGTCGGCGACGTGACAGCTCAGGAGGCCGATGACGACGGCAACGGCGCCGGACGACTGGATCGCCCGGCCAACTCGACTCGTCACGATGGACCCGGAGACGGGTGGACCAGGGCGCGTCTTCGCGCCCTCTCAACTGCTGCGCCTGCTTCACTCCATAGACGAGTCGGGGGCGCCCCAGTCACCCCTGAGGCGCCCCCGTACGTGCCCGTACCGTCGCGACTTACGCTATTCGCGAGTCGTGTCTCGGTCCCCGGGTCTGATCGCCCTGCCGACTCCGAGGCGTTTTGCGAGCCACCATAGGAACACTACGAGGACAGCAAGCGGCAACAGGACGCCCAGCGACGCGATCAGGAAGGCAACGAGCCCGATCAGGTTGCGCCACGCCTGGCGGAAGGCATCGAGGATCGGGCTGTCCCCTGGGGCGCCGCCGATGACGGGCCGGGGCTCGTGCAGGTTCACCAGCATCGTGCTCACTGCGGCCCGGGTCTGGAGGTAGCGCATCCGCCCCTGGTAGCGCTCGATCTCCTCGCGCACCTGGCCGAGCTGGGTCTCGACCTCGAGCACGTCGGAGAGCTTGCCGGTGCGGTTGGCGAGGAGGGCGAGCAGGCGCTGCTCGAGGCGCCGGGCGTTCTCCATCCGCGCCTGGACATCCACGAACTCCTCGCCGACGTCCTGCGCGCTCTCGCTCAGCGATTCGACGGTGCCGATCGGCTTGATCCCCTCGAGGAGGGAGCCCCAGCGGCTGGAAGGGACTTTCACCTCGACCATCGCGCTGCGCGGCTGGTCCTTTCCGCTCTGGACGGTGGTGTTGCCGACATACCCGCCGAGCTGGGTCGCGATCACGCGCAGCCGCGCGACGCCTTCGTCGATCGACTTGACCTCGATCACCGCGTTGCCAGTGCGGATGATCATCGGCGCGATCGCGTCGACGGGGACGGAGCCGGGGTCTACTCCCTGTGGCCCGACCGAGCCGCCACGGGCAGGAGCCTGCGGCGGCGCGACGCGCCGTGCCGAGAATCCGGATGCATCCTCGGCGGCCCCCATCGAGGCCGAGTCCGGAAGCGCGATCATGTTCACCGTGCCTTCCCCGCGCGAAGACTTCTCGTCGCTGCACGCGGCCACGATGCCCATAACGAGTGCCGCCATGGCCGCAACTCTCTTCCAGTGCATCCCTCACTCCCTGTGAAGTGTCCGATGTCGGCGGAGCGTGCGGTGCGCCGCGACGGCAAATAGACGCCGCGCGCCGTGGCTCGTCCACGCCGGCTCTCTTAGCTTTGGATTAACCCTCGATTAGCGACTCTCCTGAATGATCCGCATCCTCGCCCGGCTCGCACCGCGCTTCGCCGCCGCCTCGCTCCTCCTCCCCCAGGCCGCCCTCGC
>DATAIS010000347.1:0-1529 GCA_036262535.1 Gemmatimonadaceae bacterium
GGGCGCTGTCGCCGCCTATGCCTGGTGGCGTGCGCGGCGCAACGCGGCGCTCGACGGCGGACTTCCCGTCTGGCTGCGGGCCGCGGTCGTGGTGATGGCGCTCTGGGGCGCGACCACGCTGTACGTGACCGCGGAGCACGGTGGCAACATCGTCCACCGATCACCGCAGCTGACACCGATCGGACCCCCGCGGCCGACGCGGACTCCGGGAGGGGAGAAATAGAACGGGGCGGCTCTCGCGAGCCGCCCCGTCCACTTCACGAACGACGCTGCCTAGAAGTTGACGCCGAAGGTGATCGGGAGCGCGTCGAAGTCGCCAGCCGCGAGGTAGCGCGCCTCGAGCCACGCCGTCCGGCCGCCGAGGCGGAACTTCATTCCACCGCCGACGTTGATCCCGAGCTCGGTCTTGTCGCCGCTCACGCTCACGCCGTTCATCGACTGCTTGAGGCTGTTGCGGATGATGCCGAGCCCGCCGAGCACGTACGGCTTCGCCGACGAGCTCGAGGCGAAGTCGTGGCCGACGTCGAAGATGCCGCCGATCTGGTTGCCGCTCGTCTTCATCTCGACGCCACCCGCCTGAACCTTCTGGCTGCCGTACATGTTCAGGTCGAGCTGACCGCGGAGCCACACCGGAGCCGTCGCGAGCTTCTTCGTGCCGTTGAAGGCGACGTTGAAGCCGGTCCCAACCGCGTCGCCAAGGTCGGACATCGGCATCGCGACGCCAGCGCCAACGGCGAGCTGCACCGGGCGCGACGCGGCGGCGCGGCGCTGCGCCTGGCTGTCGGCGGGGAGGAGGGCGATCGTCGCGACCGCGACGGCGCCGAGAATCGCACGCTTCATTTTCTTGCTCCTGAGAGAGGGGGGTGCACGAGACGACGATCGGGCGACCGAGCCCGACTGTGTACCAGACGCCCGGCAGACTCAGGCGTAACGGGGCGTAAGCCCCCCCGTTGAACTCCACGCCCGGGACGACTGACGAGGGACCGGAGAAGCCTTCGCTGGCGCTCGGCGACGGGGGACGGGAGACGGGAGAGACCGCGAAGAGGGACGGGCGACGAGGGAGCGACCTGCCTCAGGTATCCCTCGTTGTCCCCTCCCTCGTCACGGAGCCGACTGCGGAAAAAGACGACGAGCGGGCGACCACCTGATGCCGGTCGCTCGCTCGTCTCTGGTCCCTCATCGGCTCCTCTCCCGACTCCCGTCTCCCGTCGTCGAGCGAAGCGATGACTTCGCTCGACTCTGGTTCCCCGTCCCCGGCGGGTCAGGAACGGCGCGCGGGTGCGGGCTCCTGCTGCGTCAGGCAATGGAGCGTTCCGAGCCCCCATACCAGGTCGACGGCGTGGATCCCGACCACCTTCCGATCCGGGATCGCCTCGGCGATCGCGTTCAGCGCGATCCGGTCGTTCGGGTCATTGAAGGTGGGAACGAGCACGACCCCGTTGGCGATGTAGAAGTTCGCGTAGCTGGCCGGGAGTCGCTCGGTGCGCATCGTGACCGCGCGAGGATACGGGATCCTCACGACTCGCAGC
>DATAIS010000348.1:0-13118 GCA_036262535.1 Gemmatimonadaceae bacterium
GTCGACCCCTGGTCGACGTGCAGCGTCGGGCCGGGGATGCTGCCGTTGTAGGCGAGCATCCGCACGTCGTTGCCATCGATGCGCTTCCGGACCGGCGCGATGTGGAAGTCGAAACGACCTCCATCGCGGAGTCTGACGACACTCGGGCTCGATGCCGGCTCGAGTCCTTCGGTGCCGGTCGGGAACGTGTCATCAGCGTTCATCTGCCCTCCTCGTCCTGACGACGATCGCGAAAGCGCGAGCATGGGAGGTGCTGCGAGGAGCCGCGACGCCGAAGAACATGAGCGCCACGGTCGTGGAGCGCCATGGCGAGGCTGTCGGCAGCTCCCGGACGCCGGGCGGGGAATCCCCGACGGCATGACGGCAGTGCCCGGCCCATTATCATGGTGCAGGCGCCCACAGCGCCCGTCATGAATCCATGAAATACCTCGCCGTCCTCCTCGTCGCGATCTCCGTCGCCCTCCAGCCGCTGCTGGCCAGCGAGCGGGCATCGTGCGCAATGTCGGGGACGGCGATGGCGGCGCATGACGCCGCCGCCGGCAAGCACCACGATGCCGGCGGGCCAATGCCCTGCCAGCAGCCGGCTGACGACGGCTCGTGTCAGCTGATGGCGTCGTGCAGTCAGGCATTCGCGATCGGGACGCCGGCGGCGAGGCAGGTCGACGCGCCCGCCCCGTCGCACCCGGGAAGCGCCACCATCGACGCGCCTCCCTTCCGCAGCGACCCGCCCGAGCTCCCACCTCCCAGGGCGTAGTCTCCCTCACCCGTCGTGTGAGTCACCCGGCGCGCGCGTGATCGCACCCGCCGTGGCGAGTTGATCCCGTTCCCGTGCACTCCGCATCGGGAGCCGTCAATCGGAGACCAGTGTGCTTCACATTCGTTTTACGGCCGTCGCGATAGCCATCATCGCGACGATTCCCGGTGCCGCCACATCCCAGTCGCGCGCCGATAGCGGTGCCGCCACGAGAGCAGCGGCAGCCAGCGCGCCGCTCGTGCTCGGCGCTCTGTATCGCGCCGCCCGACTTCAGAACCCGCGGGTGGAAGCCGCGGCTGCGCTCGCGAGCGCGGCACATGCACGCGTGGCGTCGGCGTCGCTGCCGCCCGATCCGCAGCTCCAGCTCGGCTTCATGAACTACATGCTGCCGGGGCTCGATCCCATGGACCCGCTGGGAATGACGCAGCTGCAGCTGATGCAGATGCTGCCGCTCGGTGGGAAGCTCGGTCTGTCGGGACGGATCGCTCGAGCGCAGGCCGCGGCGGCGGATGCTCGCGCCGGCGAGAGCTGGTGGGAGATCCGGACGCAGGTCGCGATGGCGTTCTACGACCTCAACCAGACCGAGCGGGCGCTGGCCGTCTCGCGAGAAACCGTGCGTCTGGTCCAGGATGCGGCCCGCACGGCGGAGTCCATGTACCGCGTCGGCGAAGGACGTCAGGCCGACGTCCTCCGCGCGCAAGTGCAGCTCGCGCGGATGACCGAGGACACGCTCCGCATGCAGGCGATGCTCGAGTCGATGCGCGCGCGTCTCGATGCGTTGCTCGATCGCGGCGGCCCGGTGACCGCTGCCGTGACCGCGCTTCCGGCGTTCCCCGACACGGTGCCCTCGCTCGACTCGCTGCGGCAGCTCGCGCTGTCGTCGCGCCCGATGCTGGACGCGGGCGCGCGGGAGCTCGATGCCGCACGGCAGCGCGAGCGGCTCGCGCGGCGCGAGATCTGGCCCGACCTGCAGGTCGGCCTCCAGTACGGGCAGCGCTCGGGCGAGATGGGGACGGAACGGATGGGAAGCCTGATGCTCGGCGCGAGCGTGCCGATCTTCGCGGGGCGCAGGCAGCTGCGCATGCGCGACGAGGCCGCCGCTATGCGCCGTATGGCCGAGGCGGACCTCGCGGCGATGCGCGCGGCGACGCGCGGCGGCCTCGCGACCGCGTACGCCGGGCTGCGCCGCGCACGCCGGCTCGCGTCGCTGTACCGCACGACGATCCTCGCCCAGGCCGAAGCGGCAGCCGCGTCGGCGCTGGCCGCGTATCGCGTGGGCAGCGTGGACTTCATGGCGCTCCTCGACAGCCGGATGGCCGTGAACGAGTACCGGCAGGAGCTCGCCCGACTCGAGAGCGACGAAGGACGTGCCTGGGCGGAGCTGGAGATGCTCACCGGCCGCGAGCTGATCGACCCCGACAATGTTGCCGCCGCGCCGGCGGATGGAGGCAAGCGATGAGCAGCGTAGACGAGACCTCCCCGTTCGGGGCGCCCCCAGGCCGAAGGAGTCGGATCGTGCGTCTGGCGATCTATGGGGCGCTGCTGGTCGCCGCGATCGTGGCCGCGGTCCTCGCGACGCGCACGCGCGAGCAGCAGACCGAGGGCGGCGCGATCGATCACAGCAGCCACGGGGCGGCGGCGGGTGACGTTGAATCCGCGGTGACACTGAGCCCGGGCGAGGCCCAACGCATCGGTGTGACCTACGCGACGGTCACGCCAGGCCTGGTCGAGCGCGAGGTACGCACCGTCGGCCAGGTCACGTACGACGAGACGCGGGTGCGCGCGATCTCACCGAAGATCGACGGCTGGGTTGAGTCGCTGCACGTCAACTACACCGGGCAGTTCGTCGCGCGCGGTGCGCCATTGATGACGGTGCATTCGCCGATGCTCGTCATGGCGCAGGAGGAGCTGCTGCTCGCGAAGCGGCTCGCCGCGGATGTCGCGGGCGGCACGGGCGACGCGGCGCGCGGCGCCGACGAGCTGGTCGCGTCGGCACGACGGCGGCTCTCGTTCTTGGGGGTGGACGCGGAGGAGATCGCGGCGATCGAGGGCACCGGGCAGGTGCGGCGTGCGCTCACGCTCCGCTCGCCGGTGAGCGGCTTCGTCGTCGAGAAGAACGTGGTGGAGGGGCAGCGCATCATGGCGGGTGAGGCGCTCTATCGCGTCGCGGACCTGAGCGTCGTCTGGCTCGAGGGGGCGGTCTTCGAGCAGGATCTCGCGGCAGCCCGGGTCGGTCAGGCCGTCACCGCCACCTTCGAGGCACTGCCGGGGCAGGAATGGAAGGGGCGCATCGCGTACGTGTATCCCGCGCTCGACGCGCAGACGCGCACGGCGCGCGTCCGCGTCGAGCTGTCGAACTCGGGGCTGCGCCTCAAGCCGGGGATGTACGCGACCTTCCGCTTCAGAGGGCGCGGCCGACCCAACGCGTTGACCGTTCCACGCTCCGCGGTGCTGGCGACGGGTGAGCGAACGCTGGTCTTCGTGCGCCGTGGCGACGGCAAGCTCGAGCCGCGCGAAGTGGCCGTCGGCGCGACGAGCGAGGATCGCATCGAGGTGCTCCGTGGTCTCGCCGCCGGTGAGACGGTCGTCGCCTCAGCGACCTTCCTCGTCGACGCGGAGTCGAACCTCGGCAGCGCGTTAGGCGGCATGGGCAACATGCCGGGGATGGACATGACGGCGCCGGTGAGCGGCGGCACGGGGGCGAGCCGGCCCCCGAAGGAGTAGCGATGCTGAAGCGCATCATCGAATGGGCGGTACGCAACAGGCTCGTCGTGCTCCTGCTTACCGCTGCCGCGATCGCGGGCGGCGTCTGGGCGATGAAGGAGACGCCGCTCGAGGCGCTTCCCGACCTGTCGGACGTACAGGTCATCGTCCAGGCCGACTACAGCGAGCAGGCGCCGCGGATCGTGGAGGATCAGGTGACGTATCCGATCGCGGCGGAGATGCTGAAGGTGCCCGGCGCGCGCACCGTGCGCGGATACTCCTTCTTCGGCGTCTCGTTCGTCTACGTCATCTTCGATGACGCGACCGATCTCTACTGGGCGCGGTCGCGGGTGCTCGAGTACCTGAGCGGCATCCGCGGCAAGCTGCCGCCCGACGTCACGCCGACGCTCGGCCCCGACGCGACGGGGCTCGGCTGGGTGTACCAGTACGCGATCGAGGACACCACCGGACAGCTCGACCTCGCGCAGCTGCGCAGCATCCAGGACTGGTATCTGCGCTACGCCCTCACCGCCGTGCCCGGCGTGTCCGAGGTCGCGAGCATCGGCGGCTTCGAGAAGCAGTATCAGATCGACATCGATCCCGCGCGGCTCCTCGCCTTCGGCGTCCCGGTGACACAGGTGATGTCGGCGATCCAGAACGCGAACAGCGACATCGGCGCGATGGTCATGGAGCTGTCCGAGCGCGAGTACATGGTACGCGGGCTCGGCTACCTCAAGTCGGTCGAGGACATCGAGAGCGTCGTGGTGGGCGCGACTGCGACCGGCACCCCGATCCGCGTCGCCGAGGTCGGGCGCGTGAGCGTCGGACCGGCGGTGCGGCGCGGGATCGCGGATCTCGACGGCCGGGGCGACGCCGTCGGGGGGATCGTCGTGATGCGCTTCGGCGAGAACGCGCTGACGACGATCAGGAACGTGAAGACGCGACTCGCCGAGGTGGAGAGGGGATTGCCGCGCGGAGTCGTCGTGCGCCCGGTCTACGACCGCAGTGATCTCATCGAGCGGTCGATCGACAACCTTCGGGAGAAGCTGATCGAGGAGAGCATCATCGTCGCGCTCGTCTGCGTCCTCTTCCTGCTGCATGCGCGGTCGGCGCTGGTCGCGATCCTGACACTCCCGATCGGGATCCTGATGGCCTTCCTCGCGATGCGTTGGGTGGGCGTCGGCGCGGACATCATGTCGCTCGGCGGGATCGCGATCGCGATCGGCGCGATGATCGACGCCGCCATCGTCATGATCGAGAACATGCACAAGCACCTCGAGCGCGCCATCGAGGCGCGGGAGCGGACGCTGCGCCGGGACGTCGCGAAGACGCGGTCCTTCGATACCTCGGTGCTCACGGCCGGCGAACGGTGGGCCGTTGTCGTGGAGTCGGCGAAGGAGGTCGGACCGGCGCTCTTCTTCTCGCTGCTCATCATCACGGTGTCGTTCCTGCCCGTGTTCACGCTCGCGGGGCAGGAGGGGCGGCTCTTCAGGCCGCTCGCCTTCACGAAGACCTTCGCCATGGCCGCTGCGAGCCTGCTCTCGGTGACGCTGGTGCCGGTGACGATGGGATTGTTCGTGCGCGGGCGAATCCATCGCGAGCGCGCGAACCCGATCAATCGCTGGCTGATCGCGGTGTATCGACCGGTGATCGAACGCGTACTCCGGCATCGCTGGCCCGTGATCGTCGGTGCGGGCGTCGCGCTCATCCTGACGTGGATCCCCTGGACGCGGCTCGGCAGCGAGTTCATGCCGCGACTCGACGAGGGGACGATCCTCTACATGCCGACCACGCTCCCCGGGGTCAGCGTCGCGCGCGCGCGGGAGATCATGCGCATCCAGGATTCGATCCTGAAGACGTTCCCCGAGGTCGAGCACGTCTGGGGGAAGGCCGGGCGCGCGAACACCGCAACCGACCCCGCGGGGCTGGACATGTTCGAGACCACGATCAGCCTCCGGCCCGAATCGGAGTGGCGGCCGGGAATGACGTATGACCGGTTGGTCGCGGCGATGGATTCGGCGGTACGCCTGACGGGCGTCACGAACGCGTGGACGATGCCCATCCGTGGACGCATCGACATGCTGGCGACGGGAATTCGCACGCCCGTGGGGATCAAGATCTTCGGGCCGGACCTGGCGGAGCTCGAGCGCATCGGAAGGGAGGTCGAGCAGTCGGTGTCGATGGTCCGCGGGACGCGCAGCGTCTTCGCCGAGCGCGCGATGTCGGGCTACTACCTCGACATCGCGATCGACCGCGCGTCGGCGGCGCGCCACGGTCTCAACGTCGGCGACATCCAGTCGGTGATCGCGACGGCGATCGGCGGCATGACGATCACGCAGACTGTCGAGGGGCGGGAACGTTACAGCGTCCGCGTCCGCTACCCGCAGGAGCTGCGCGATACGCCCGAGAAGCTGGCGTCGGTGCTCGTGCCGGTCAGTCACAGCGGGACGACCGCAGCGGGGACTGGTGCCGCGATGGGTGGGATGGCGAGCGGCAGCGGCACCACAGGGGGAGCCGGAGCGGCGGTGCAGGTCCCGCTCGGGCAGGTGGCGACGATCCGGCAGGTGGCCGGTCCGATGGTCGTCCGTACCGAGGACGCCATGCCCACGGCATGGGTGTACGTGGACGTCGCTGACCGCGACATCGGCGGCTACGTCGCCGAGGCGAGGGCGATGGTCGAGTCGGAGGTCCGGCTTCCGACCGGATACACCATGAGCTGGAGCGGGCAGTACGAGTACATGGAGCGCGCGAAGGAGCGCATGAAGCTCGTCATCCCGGCGACGCTCGCGATCATCTTCCTGCTCCTGTACTTCAACTTCCGCAGCGTGGGCGAGACGATGATCGTGATGCTCTCGCTGCCCTTCGCGCTCGTTGGCGGGATCTGGTTCGTGTGGCTGCTCGGCTACAACTGGTCGGTGGCCGTCGCGATCGGGTTCATCGCACTCGCGGGCGTGGCAGCGGAGACGGGGGTGGTGATGCTCATCTACCTCGACCACGCATGGCGAGGCGTGCTGCATGAACGAGGCGGCACCGGCGCGCGACCCAAGCTGCGCGATCTCTACTACGCGGTGATGGAAGGCGCGGTGGAGCGGGTGCGGCCGAAGATGATGACCGTCACCGCGATCATGGCCGGACTCGTGCCGATTCTCTGGGGGAGCGGTGCAGGGGCGAGCGTCATGAAGCGGATCGCCGCGCCGATGGTCGGCGGGATGATCTCGAGCACCCTGCTGACGCTCGTGGTCATCCCGGCCGTCTACGCTCTGTGGAAGGAGTACGAGCTGGGGCGCCGCCCGGTGCTGGTGTCTGGAGACGTGCCCGTCGCAGGAGTTGCGCGTTGATGGCGACGATCACCGTGCTCGCCGACATCAGTATCGCGGCCAGAGCCGGCGAGAGGACGAAACCCTGGCGCGCCAGCAGGCCCGCGGCGAGCGGGATCGCGACGATGTTGTAGCCCGCGGCCCACCAGAGGTTCTGGACCATCTTCCGGTAGCTCGCGCGGCTGAGCGAGACGATTCGCGGCACGTCGCGCGGATCGTTGCGGACGAGCACGATGTCGCCCGCTTCGACTGCGACGTCGGTGCCTGCACCGATCGCGATGCCGACGTCGGCGGTGACCAGGGCCGGCGCATCGTTGACTCCGTCGCCGACCATCGCGACGCGTTTGCCCCTTTGCTGAAGCTCTCTGATGCGGCTCGCTTTCTGCTCGGGAAGCACCTGCGCGAATACGCTGTCGATCCCGAGCTCCTTCGCGACGGACTCCGCGACGGCCTGGGCATCGCCGGTGAGCATCACGACCTCGATCCTCGCGCGATGCAGCGCGTCGATCGCCTCGCGCGACTCGGGGCGCACCGCGTCGGCGACGGCGAAGGCGGCGAGCACCTTCCTGCCGTCGACGAGGTAGATCGTTCCCTGTCCCCGCGCCGCGGCGCGCTCGGCGGCGTCGAGGACTGCGCCTTCAGGCGTGGTGCCGATCGCGGCGAGGAGGTTCGGACCGCCTGCCTGCAGCTCGCGGCCGTCCACGACGCCCTTCACGCCGCGGCCGGCGAGATACTCGAATCGCGACGATGCCGGAATGCGGAGTCCACGCTCCTCGGCCGACGCGACGAGTGCACGCGCCACGGGGTGCTCGGAGTTGCGCTCGAGCGCCGCCGCCGTGCGCAGTGCGTCGTCGGCGGTGACGCCGCCCGCCGTCGCGACATCGATGACGCGATGTTGACCGAGGGTGAGCGTTCCCGTCTTGTCGAACACTACCGACGTCAGGTTGCGCGCCTCCTCGAGTCCGCGGCGGTCGCGCACGAGCAGGCCGCTGCGCGCGCCGAGCGTCGTCGAGATGGCGATGACGAGCGGCACGGCGAGGCCGAGCGCGTGCGGGCAGGCGATGACGAGCACCGTGACGACACGCTCGACGACATATGCCGGCTCCGCGCGGAGCACGGTCCAGACGATGGCGGTGACGATCGCCGACCCGATCGCGACGAGGGTGAGGATGAACGCGGCGCGGTCGGCGAGCGCCTGGGCGCGGGAGCGGGAGCTCTGCGCCTGCTCGACGAGGCGCATGATCGACGCGAGCGTCGTCTGCTCGCCGGTGCCAGTGACCTCGACGCGGAGCGCTCCCGACTCGTTGACCGTGCCGGCGATGACTTTGTCGTCCAGGTGCTTGCCGACCGTGGCCGACTCTCCGGTGATCATCGACTCGTTCACGGCGCTCGCTCCGTCGCGCACCACGCCGTCGGCCGGAATGCTCGCCCCGGGCCTGACGAGAATGAGATCGCCCCGCCGCAGCGCGCTGATCGGCACTGTCTCCGTCCGTTCGCCGACGAGGCGAACCGCGTCGCTCGGGAGCAGCTTCGCGAGCTCCTTCAGCGCACCCTGCGCCTGTGAGATCGAGCGCATCTCGATCCAGTGGCCGAGGAGCATGATGGTGACGAGCGTCGCGAGCTCCTCCCAGAGCGGCATCCCGCGGTAGCCCAAAGTCACCGCGGCGCTGAAGACGAAAGCGACGCTGATCGCGAGCGCGATCAGCGTCATCATTCCCGGGAGCCGGGCGCGCAGCTCGCCCGCCGCCCCGCGCAGGAAAGGCGAGCCGCCGTAGAAGAAGACCGCGGTTCCGAACAGCGCCGGGATGTAGCTCGAGCCGGGAAACATCGGAGCATGCCACCCGAGCGTACGTGGCAGCATGTGCCCCCAGACGATCGTTGGGACCGTCAGGGCGAGCGTGATCCAGAACCTGTCGCGGAACATCGCCACGCTGTGGCCCGCGTGCCTGTCGTGGCCCGCGTGTTCGTCATGGCTTGCGCGCGGTTCGTGGAGTTCGTGTGCGTGATGTGCGTGGCTCCCGTGAGGAGGAGTCATCGAGTCCTCCGTCAGGCGGGCGCCGCGTCGCGCCGGCGGGCGAGCCGGCGACGGAGCGGTCTCGACGTGAGGGCGAACAGGGTGAAGCCGGAGAGAATCGTCGCGATGCCGAGTACCGACAGCACGCGCAGGATGGTGTTGTTGATGTCGTCGCGGCCGCGGTAGTCCATGGTGTGGAGCATCCAGAGAAAGTCGAACGCGCGCCAGCGGTCGTTGCGCACGCGGTCGACCCGGCCGAGGTCGACGGGCACGTAGGCCGTCGCGCGCTCCGGGCCGTCGAACGACACGGCCCACGCGGGCAGCGAGCCTCCCCGATACTCGTGGTGGCCGTCGACACTCGCTTCGGTAAGTAGCTCCGCGCCGACGAGGCGCAGGTCGTCGCGCATCGCGGCTCGCGCGGCGGCGATCGCTTCCTCCCGCGCGATGGGCTCACGCAGCGTTCCGCTCGCGGCGTCGGCGAGGCGGGTACGCCGCACAGCCTTGTCGCCCTGGCTGGTGAAGTAATGCACTCTGTATGTCGCGCGGCCGAGCACGTCGACCAGGTCGATGCCCGCGAGCGAATCGACGGGTTCGGCGGCGTGCAACTGGGCGATGGCGCCCGCAGGCGATGCGAGCACGATATCGCCACGGAGCGCAGGCGTTCGCGTCCGAAGGTGATCGCCGTGAATCTCGTCGAGGTTCGTCCAGCTGAAATACAGTCCGCCCGCCGTCCAGAGCACGAACTGTATGCCGATGAAGACGCCGAGATAGCGGTGGATCTGGCGGGCGCGATAGCTGAAGGTTCGCGAAGTCATGCGGTCGGTGGTTGGGCGCGCGTGCTAGCGGGGGGGACGATGACCGGCGTGCGGGTCCGCGGGCTTCGCCGGCGTGGTTGGTTGCTGCCCGTGTCCGGCGTGGGGATTCGTGGGCTTGGGTGCAGGACGGCGAGCTGGCGTCTTCGCCGCGGGCTTCGGCTTCGGCGCGGACCTGACGCTGTCGGACCGGGTCTTCGTCGAATCGGCGGTGGGTGGAGGCGCCGGGTGCGTCGCCGTGTCCTCATGCTGGTGCTGCATCGCTTCGTGGCCCGGGGTCGCTGCGGAATCGGCGCCATGGTGCATCCCTGCATGGCCGCCAGCCGTCGCGCCCCCGTACTTGAAGCCGGTCATCTCGCCGGTGCGATCGTCGTGCGTCATCACGGCGCCGTAGGTGACCGTCGGCGTCGGCAGTGCAGGGAGGAACCCGATCGCGGGCCCGCCCATGTTCTCGATGCCCATGTGCGCCGTCATCGTGCGCCATGCTTCGGCGGTCATCACGTACGACGTGTCGTCGCGGAAGAGCCGCGCGGCGCGGAGGATCTCGGCGCGCTTCCGGCCGCGCGGGACATTCGGGTTGGCGAGAATGTCCGAGATCACGTCGTGCATCGAATGAAGGTTGTCGAAGATGATCGCGGCCTCGGGATACCGCGCGGCGAAGCTCGGGGCCACCGCCGCCGTCATCGGCATCTGATGAGGGAAGCTGCGCGGCGGATCGCCGAGCATCTGCCAGAAGCGCGCGACGGTCGAGCGGACACCACTCTGTCGAGTCTCCGACGTCGCGTTCACGAGCAGCGGCTCGTAGAGACCCACCTGCATCCAGTGATACGCCCAGATGAGCCCATTGAACTTCGGATACTTCTGGCGGAAGGCGAGCGAGTATGGCTGCTCCTGCATCAGCTTCATGGACTTGGGCTGCGCGCTGAAGGCGACGTCGCGCCGACTCCTGTAGTAGGCGACGAGCCGCGCGATCTCGCCATCCTTCTCCGCCTGCGAAAGCCGCTCGTCGGCGAGAACGTCGTAGACCTGCCTGTGGAGTATGTGGGCCCACTCGAACATCTGCTTCGCCTCGGGGGCGAGCCGCGCATAACGGACCTCGATCGCTGCCTCCTCGAGCGGAACGCGAGGCGGCGATACGAGCACGCGCCGGGTCAGATAGCCGTACTGTTTGTCCTCGAGCTCGGACGCAGGAGCATCGGGCATTGCCCAGAGCGTCTCGTAGAGGATGGCGTGGCCGTAATCGAAGGCGTTGAAGAGCCGGTCGGCGCCAATGTAGCGGTCGCGGAACTCCCAGTTGTGCGGCGCCTGGAGATAGAACTGCTCGTAGGTGGTCGACCATTGCGCGGGGAGGTCACGCGCGGCGCCGAGAAACGCGACGCCCAGAAGTACTCGAATGTGAGGACGCATGTCGCTACCTCCGGGGCGACCAGGGGAGACCCACCGCCACGGCCGCGCCCAACGTCGCGAACCAGCCGCGGTCGTCGCCCGTCAGCCGGAAGCCGAAGCCAGCGTCGGTCGCGACGCGTGGACTGAGCTGGTAGCGAATACCCGCGCCGCTCTGCCAGGCCAGGGGCTGATCGTCGATCAACGGCTGGAGGGCGAGCGCTTCCGCAGTGAGCAGGAACGACTCGAGTGGGAAGGTGCGGTCGATGGCGGCGCCGGCCATCCAGCGCGTCAGCTCGCGCTCGCTCCTGGCGTCGCGTCGCGATTCGTCGCCGAAGGTGTACTCGGCGTTGAGGTGAAAGCGCGCCCACGCGAACGTCCTCGTCACCAAGGCCTTCAGCGTTGGATACGTGCGCTCGGGGCCGAGCGGACCGGCCGGCACGAGCACGCTAGCGGCGACGCCGAGCGCGGGGATGGCCGTCTCCGCGTTCAGGTTGTGCAGCACGGAGATCTCGGCGCCCGCCACGCCGACGGACCGACCTTCGCGGCGGTCGAGGTACGCCAGTGGCACTCCGACCTCGAGCTGCGTCCGCGGGAGGAGACCGATGGCGATCTCCGGCTCGAGCGCCCACTGGTAGGCGCCCCCTCGAATCCTCTCGAGACGGAGCGGCGCGACCTGCAGCTCGAGGGCGCGTCGCTCGATCGGGTACGCGTCCTCGATCGTGATCGGGCGTCCGGCGTCGGTGTTGTAGTAATCGGTCTGCGCGCGAAGCGAGGCGGGCATTGCGAGCAGCGCGGCGAGTAGCGCGGCGAGCAGCGCGGCACGCGCCGCTCCTGCGAGCAGACGTATGACGGGTGGTACGGTGTGGTGCGGCATCTATTCCTGCGGTTATCGGATGGCGAGAACGCCGCCGCCGGCCCGACGCAACCAACGTCAGGCATACGACTGGCAGCAGTGCATGCGTTCGTCACGCGGAGCGTCGGCCGGTCACGTCACGGCGCGCGCGCGCGGAGCCGCTAGCCCCGGGGAGGCGGCGGTTCGGGAGCGATGCCGGCCGAAGGCGGGAGTGCGTCGTCGACTCCTTCGGCGGTCGCGGCCGGAACGACCAGATCCATCGCGACCACGGCGACATCGACGACACCGACCAGCGCGCAGCTCGCAGACATCAGGCAGGGTGCGGCGGCTCGGCCGCGTTCGGACGCATCGTCGGGCTGCCGAGCGTCCGACGGCGGCGGCGAGTGGTCATGCGCGGCCAGCGGTGCGGCGGCGCTCTGATCCTGCATCTTCATTGTCGCGCACACAGACGACTGCGTGGCGCTCGCGTCGAACAGCAGGACGGCGAGCAACGGAGCAACGAAGACCTGAACGCGTCGGGCGAGGCGAAGCACGATGATCGGGAAGCTAACCCCGATGCCGCGGTGCTGGCAGTGCTGAAGAAGGCTCCGCCGGCGCGCGCGGCTAGAGAACGGCGAAGGCGCGGACTGGAAAGGTCCCGAACGCCTTCACCTTCACTGGAACCGCGAAGAAGCGGCACCCGGTAGCCGGAAGCGCCGCCAGACCGCGGAGGTGCTCGACGATCGGGATGTCCCGTCCAAGGAGCACGGAGTGCACCGGTCGCTCGCCGGTGGCAGTGCCGTCGATGTTGAGCGAGTCGATGCCGACGAGCGCCGCGCCAGCTTTCACGAGCCATTCAGCCACACGCTCGGTCAGGTGCGGATGCCCCTCGAAGTACGTATCGGTGCGCCAGTGCCGATCCCAGCCCGTGCAGAACAGCACCGCCTTGCCGCGCACCTGGCTGGCGGCGAGCGGGACCTCCTCGATCGCTGATCCGCCTTTCGGATCGACGCGAACGACCAGGCAGTCGAGGTTCGCGACCGACTCGAGCGGGAGCTCGGAGAGGTCCTTCCCGTTTTCATAACGGTGGAAGGGACTGTCGACGTAGGTGCCGGTGTTCGCGATCATCTCGATCTTGCCGATCTGGAACTCGTAGCCCGGCGCGTACTTCGCGCGCGATGCCTCGCGGCTCAGCCAATCGCAGATGATCGGGGCGGGGAAGCCGTTGTAGGTGATCATCCCGTGCTCGACGGTGTGACTGACGTCGATCAGGCGCATGGTTCCTCTCTCCAGGGTGTAG
>DATAIS010000349.1:0-1864 GCA_036262535.1 Gemmatimonadaceae bacterium
CGGCTCATCCAAGAAGGGGAGATCACATGACACACCGGTGGTGGCGCACCCGGAGCGAGCGGGGCCAAGCCTCGTTCTCCGTGGTCCTGGCCCTCATCACGGTCATTCTGGCCGGCGTCCTCGTGAACCGAGTGGCGTGGACGGCCGAAGCGATCAACAAGAAGGCGGGCCACATCGCCAAGACGGCGACGCCCATCAACAAGGCCACCGACGCCGTGCTCAACCTCGACAAGACCAATGAGCTGGCCGGCTCCATCCTCACCACGGCCCAGCCGCTGGAGAGCAAGCTGGCCGAGATCGTGCGCCTGGCCAAGTCGGTCGACGGCCTGGCCAAGTCGATCAACGGCAGCGCCTCCACCGTCGACGGCACGGCCAAGAGCATCAACGGCAACGCCACCAAGATCGTGGGCACGGCGCAGTCGATCGACCGAGGGGTCAAGCAGATCATCACCAACCTCAACCGCAGCCTGGAGCTCACCGGCGCCATCGACGGCGATGCCAGCGCCATCTTGTCCCAGGCCGAGCTGGCCCACCGCCTGGCCGCCTGCATCGACGCCGGCCTGCCCGCCCCCGGCTCGCCCGCCGACAGCCACTGCAAGTAAGGAGCCGACCAAACCATGACTGAGACAATCGGCCCGTCGCAACGGGCATACCGCAGGGCGCAGTCGGATCAGGCCCAGTTCCTCAAGCGGTGGCTGGCCGTGTGGGTGGCACTGCTCACCGTCGTCGTGCTGGTGGTCATCGTGTTCTTGTTGAAGATCACCGACTCGCTGAGCTCGATCAACAACAACCTCACCACCACCGACGCAGCGGCCTCGGGCGCCGGCGGCAACGTGCGCAACCTGCCCAACCAGGTGGCCGACATCAACGAGAGCCTGGTCGCCATCGACCCGGCCCTCAAGGACATCCCCCAGCAGGCCGTCGACATCCTCAACACCTTGACGTCGATCAACGGCAAGCTGACCACCACCGACGGCTCGCTCAAGGACACCTCGGGCAACCTCAAGTCGATCCTCGGCCAGGCCAACGACATCAAGGGCATGCTGGTCGACGCCGACGACCCGCCCGACGGCAAGGGCGTGCAGAACATCCACCAGCGGGTGGCGTTCGCCAACGGCGTGGGCAACACGGGGCGCTTCGGCACCAACCCCAACAACCTCAGCGCGGCCGAGGCCGACGCCACCGCCATCATCGCCGGGCTCAACGACACCAACAAGCACCTGACCAGCATCTGCCGCTCGCCGGCCGTGCTCGGGGCCAAGGCATGCTGAGCGCCGGCGGCACCTCCGAGCGCATGCGGGGCCAGGCCGGCGTGGTCGGCGCCAACTTGGCCATCACCTTGGCCTTCGCCCTGTTCGCCGTCATCCAGCTGACCCGCACCACGGTGGCGGCCCAGCAGATCGACGACCGGGTCGACACCATCGTCAACGACGTGGGCGACATCGACGAGGACCTCGTCAACGTCCCCAAGCTCGACGAGACCAACCGCATCGCCAAGCAGATCCGGGCGGCGGCGGCACCCTTGTCGGCCCAGGCCGGTGAGATCCTGGCCACGGCCAAGAGCATCGACGGCACGGTGTCGTCCATCCTGGGCAACGCCGGCTCCATCAACGGCACCGTGCACGGCATCCGGGGCAACCTCAGCACCCTGGCGCCGGTGGTGCGCTCCATCAACGACGGGGTGGCCACCATCAACGGCCAGGCCGACAACGTCATCCGTGACGTCCGCAACATCAAGATCGACCTCGACAACGTCTTGGCCCAGGTGGGCGGCGGCGGCACCGGGGGTCACACCAACGCCAACGGCAAGACCATCTCCGGTCACGCCAACTCCATCGACTGCTCGGTCGCCATTCTCAACAGC
>DATAIS010000350.1:0-7056 GCA_036262535.1 Gemmatimonadaceae bacterium
GACCGAGGAGGTGGAGCTCAGCTTCACCCGCGACGACCGCGGCTTCAGCAGCGAGTATCGCAAGGTCGTCATCACGACGAAGGGTCTTCTCGACCAGAAGCGCCTCGACTACGACGCGAAGCTGCCCGGCGACACCGAGGCCGCGTATGGCTACTGCATGAAGCAGGTCGGCGCGGTGACCGGGTGAGGGATGCGGGGGTTCCCCTCATCGGGCATCGGTGTCAGGCTCGTTGAATTTCGCGCCCGCAAATTTCAACGAGCCTGACACCGGACGCTCCCGGATGAACTGCCTGGGGGCAAGCGGGGCGAGATTGTCTCGCCCCGCTTGCCCCCAAGTCGTTCAGGGCCGGTGCGAGGCGGATTGAAGGCAGAGGAGCGAATCCGCAGAATCCGGATGCATCCGCCTCATCCGGCTGAACCTTCGTCGTACTGGCCAGCCCGAGGCACTACGCCAGTCGTCCGCGGCGCCGAGCTACCGCTCGGTCACGGACGCGACGCGCATGTGCTCCACGATCCCGAACCCGAGCGCTTCCCACGCTGCGTTCGACGCCTCGTCGCTGGCGACGCTGTGGAGGCGCATCTCCGTGAGCCCGCGCTCGAGGCACCACTCGCGCGCCGCCTCGACGAGCCGACGCAGCGTGCCGCGGCGCCGGGCGTCGGGACGCACGAAGGCGGAGGAGACGTAGGCGTAGCGCGACGGCTCGAGGAGGGGCGAGCCGACCGACTCGACGCAGCGGATCACTCCGACGATGCGCCCACGCTCCTCGGCGACGAACATCTGCTCGGTGGTGGAGGCGAGCTGCTGCGCGAAGAGGCGCCGCGCACGCTCCGGAGCGTCGGCGCGGAGGCTGGAGTACAGCCGGTTGGACGCGTGCTCGTGGATGAGGGCGAGTCGGAGCTCGACGATCGTCGGCAGGTCGGCCGGCGTCGCCGCGCGGACGCGCACCCCCGCCGCGGTCTTCACGCGCTCATCCCGCCGCCGAAGAGGTCCTCGTTCGGGCGCCGCCGCTTCTCCGGCGTCGCGCGCCCGTAGCGTCCCGTGTCCGAGCGCGAGACGCGCTTCCGCGCGACGAGCGATTCGAGAATGAGCTCGCAGACCGCGACCAGCGTCCCTTCGTCCTCCTCGCCCTCCGAGAGCGAGGGGATGCGCGCGAGGGGTGTCAGTCCGGGGACGCTGTCGAACGCCTGGATGAGCGTCTCGACGTTCGCGTCGTCGGTCACCTGGAGCGCGCCGCCGGCGTCGAACCAGATCACGATCTCGTCCACGCTCTCGTCGCCGGCGCGTGCCTTGAACGTCGCGTCCGCCGCACGACGGATCAGCTCGCGCGCGATGGCGTGGCCACCGACGAGCTCTCCCTCGTACTCGAGCTCGAGCTTGCCCGTGATCGCCGGCAGCGCGGCATAGATGTCGGAGATGCGCGCCACCGCCTCGTGTCCTCCGGACTCGACGGCGCGCCGCTCGGCGTTGGAGACGACGTTCTCGAGGAGCGCGATCGGAAGGCGCTGCGACACGCCCGATCGCTTGTCGATGCGCCGGTCGGTGCGCGCCTCGAACGCGACCCGCTCCACGACCTCGGCGACGACCTCGGGAACGCGGACGTCCACCATCGTCGCCTCGTCGTGACTGCGGTCCGACTCGCGGTCCGTCCACGCTTCCTGCGCCGTGATCATCATCCCGAGGTCCACGTCCTCCGGGTAGTGCGTCATGATCTCGCTGCCGATGCGGTCCTTGAGCGGGGTGATGATCTTGCCGCGTGCCGTGTAGTCCTCGGGATTCGCCGTGAAGCAGAGCATGACGTCGAGCTCGAGGCGCACCGGATAGCCCTTGATCTGGACGTCGCCCTCCTGCATGACGTTGAAGAGGCCGACCTGCACCTTGCCCGCGAGGTCCGGCAGCTCGTTGAGGCCGAAGATGCCGCGGTTCGCGCGCGGCAGCATTCCATAGTGGATCGTCAGCTCGTCGGAGAGGAGATGCCCGCCGCGCGCCGCCTTGATCGGGTCCACGTCGCCGATGAGGTCCGCGATCGTGACGTCGGGCGTCGCGAGCTTCTCGACGTAGCGCGACTCGCGCTCGAGCCACGCGATCGGCGTGTCGTCGCCGCCCTCGGTGATGAGCTGGCGCGCGTACTTGGAGATCGGCGCGAAGGGGTCGTCGTTCACCTCACTTCCGGCGACGATCGGGATCACGTCGTCGAGCAGTCCCACGAGCGAGCGGAGGATGCGCGATTTCGCCTGACCACGCAGCCCGAGGAGGATTAAGTTGTGGCGGCTCAGGATCGCGTTCACGACCTGTGGCATCACGCTCTCCTCGTAACCCAGCACGCCGGGGAAGATCGACTCGCGGGTCGCGAGCCTGGCGAGGAGGTTCTCCCGCAGCTCCGTCTTCACCGACCGTGAGGCACGAGCAGCGTGAGGCGAGCGGCGAAGGGCGCCGAGCGTCTGGGGGAGGGAAGCGGGCACGACGTGTCTCGAGGAGGGTTGACCCAATGAATAGTCCGGGGCGCGTTCGCTGTCGAGCGGAAATGGCCTTTTCGTACGCGAGCGGACACGCTAGCACGATGTTCGCACTCGGGAAACGCATGACCCCCAACCTCCGTGCCCACGCCGACGCTGGCGCGCGACGCGATGAGCCTCCCGGCGGGGCTCACGACGAGCCAGCCGAGGCGGAGTCGAGACCGCGGGCGAGCGATCGCCAGCATGACGCGCTCGAGGCCGCCCTGCGCGAGGCGCACGAGCGGGCCCGCGACGCCGAGCGGGCCAAGAGCGACTTCCTCGCGACGATGAGTCACGAGATGCGGACGCCGCTCAATGCCGTCCTCGGCTACAGCGAGCTGCTCGGACTCGAGGTCGCGGGGCCGCTCACCGGCGACCAGCGCGACTACCTGGAGCGGATCCGGAGCGCTTCGTCGAGGTTGCTCTCGCTCGTCGACGACGTGCTCAACATCGCGAAGATCGACGCCGGTCGGATGGTCCTCGCCGCCGAGCGCGGGAGCGCGGCGGTGGTCATCGCTCGCGCCGTCGAGGCCAACGCCGTGGCGGCGGCGGCGCGCGAGGTGACTGTCACCGCCCGCTGCGACGACGCCCCTGACTTCCTCGGTGACGCCCGGCGCGCCCAGCAGATCGTCGCCCAGCTCGTCGCGAACGCGATCCGCTTCACCCCACGCGGCGGCGCGGTGACGGTCACCTGCACCCGCTTCGGCACTCCCGACGTCGCGGTGGCGGCGCCTAACGTCCACCGCTGCTGGTGCGCCATCCGCGTCGCCGATACCGGCATCGGCATCGCGAAGCGGCATCTCGAGACCATCTTCGAGCCCTTCACCCAGGTGGAGCAGACGCGCACGCGCCGGAACGAGGGGAGCGGCCTCGGCCTCGCACTCGGCCGCCGTCTGGCGCGGCTCATGGGCGGCGACCTCACCGTCACGAGCAAGCCGGACGACGGCTCGGCATTCACCCTCTGGCTTCCCGCGCCACCGAGCCTCGTCGGCGACGCCTCCGACGCGGAGGGCTGCGAGACCGCGGAGCGCCGCGGCGAGCTGCGCACGGCCACGGGGCTGATCGAGGTCGCGGACGCGCTGCTGCGCGACATGGACGGTCTCCTCGACGCCTTCGTGGCACGGATGCGGGATGATCCGATCGTCGGCGGAGGCGCGGCCGACCAGCGTGAGCCGATCCTCGAGGACCACACCGCGACGTTCCTGACCGACGTCGCGCAGGCGCTCTGCGTGATCGAGGAATCGGGGGGCGGTCCGTCGCCGATCCTCCGCGACGGACGCGACATCCAGCACGTCATCGCCGACCGGCACGCGCGATTGCGCCAGACCCTCGGCTGGACGGAGCGGGAGATGGACCGCGAGTACGACATCCTCGTCGAGGTGATCGAGGAGCGGGTCCGCGCCGTGCTCGGCGGCGAGCGGACGGAAGCCGGTCTCGGCCTGATCCGGGGCTTCGTCGACCGCGCCCGCGAGGCGGGGCGCGCGTCCTACCGTCAGGCGGCGATGGGGTCGGCCCCGCCGCCGGTCGCCTGAAGGCCTAACGCGCGAGGCGCTCGACCTCGACGAGGTTGTCGTAGAACACGGGGCCGCGCCCCATGTCGGTCTCGCGCTGGGAGGTCGTCTCGTTCACGGTGCGGCCGTCGGTGGCGTACTTCCCCCACCAGAGCGATGGCGCCCAGGCGACGCCTGGGCGGATCTCCGGGGCGACGCGCGCCGTCGCCTCGAACTCGCCGCGATCGTTGCGCACGCGTACGCGGTCGCCGCTGGCGATGCCGCGCGGGCTCGCGTCGTCGGGGTGGAGGAGGCATTCCGGCTCGCGCGCGGCGCGGCGCAGCGAGTCCACGTTGACGAACGTCGAGTTGAGGAACTGGTGCGCCGGCGACGAGATCAGCGTCAGCGGGTAGCGCGCCGCGAGCTCCGGCGACGTCGCGGCGGACTCCTGCGGCGGCGTGTAAGTGGGCAGCGGGTCGATCCCCATCGCCTCGAGCCGCTCGGAGCGGAGCTCGCACTTTCCGCTCGGCGTGACGAACCCGCCCTCGGCGAAGGGGAGGTAGGGCGCGGGAACGTTGAGCCGCTTCCAGCCCGTCACCATCAGCTCCTCGAGCGTCGTGCCGGCGAGCTTCGGTCCCGCGCCGGCGAGGGACTGGCGGATCATCGCGGGATCGTCGTCGCCGAAGCAGGGATCGGCGAGCCCCATCCGCGCCGCGAGGCGGCGGAAGATCTCGGTGTTCGGCAGCGCATCGCCTAACGGCGCGATCGCCGGCCGGTTGAGCGAGACGTAGTGGTGGCCGTAGGCGAGGTGGACGTCCCAGTGCTCGAGCTGCGTCGTCGCCGGAAGGACGAAGTCGGCCCAGTCGGCGGTGTCGGTCTGGAAGTGCTCGAGGACGACGGTGAAGAGGTCCTCGCGCGCGAGCCCGCGCCGCACGGCGCCGCGGTCGGGGGCGACCACGGCCGGGTTCGAGTTGTAGACGACGAGCGCCTTCACCGGCGGACCGCCCACGCCGGCGTCGGGGAGCGTCAGCGCGTCGCCGAGCCTTATCATGTTGATCGAGCGCGCGGCGGGCCCGATGTCCGGGCGCTCGAGAGCGCGCTTGTCGAACTGGAAGTTCGCGCTCGTCGAGAGCTGGACCCCGCCACCCGGGCGGCGCCAGTGGCCGACGATCGCGGGAAGCGCGGCGATGGTGCGCACCGCCATCCCGCCGCCGGCGTGACGCTGCAGCCCGTAGTTGACGCGGATGAACGCCGCGGTCGCGCGCCCGTACTGCCGGCCGAGCTCGAGGATCCGCTTCGCGTCGATCCCCGTCGCGATGGCGGTGCGCTCAGGCGTCCACGCGGCGGCGCGCTCGCGGAGCTCGTCGGCGCCGATGGTGTGGCGCTCGAGGTAGTCGCGGTCCTCGAGTCCCTCGGCGAAGACGACGTGCATGATGCCGAGCGCGAGCGCGGCGTCGCTCCCGGGCCGGATCGGGATCCACTCGTCGCACTGCGCGGCGGTGCGTGTCCGGATCGGGTCGATGCAGATGACCCGCGCGCCGCGCTCGCGGGCGCGGAGGACGAACGGCCAGAGGTGCGGGTTGGAGGTGAGGGTGTTCGTTCCCCAGAGGAGAATGAGGTCGCTCTCGGGGATCCCCTCGGTATCGGCGCCGATGTTCGCGCCGAGCGTCATCTGCATCGCGGTCGCGCCGGCGGTGGAGCAGATGGTCCGGAGCAGCCGCGACGCGCCTAACGCGTGGAAGAAGCGGCGGTCCATCGACGACCCCTGCAGCATGCCCATCGTCCCGGCATACGAGTAGGGAAGGATCGCCTCCGCGCCGTCTTCGGCGATGATCGCCTTCAGCCGCGCCGAGATCTCGTCGAGCGCCTCGTCCCAGGAGACGGGCGCGAACTTCCCCTCGCCCTTCGCGCCGACGCGCCGCAGCGGCCGCAGCAGCCGGTCGCGGTGGTAGGTGCGCTCGACGTAGCGGTTCACCTTCGCGCAGAGGAATCCCTGCGTGAAGGGATGATCGGGATCGCCCTGTACCCTCACCGCGCGCCCGTCCTCGACCGTCACGATCCAGGCGCACGTGTCGGGGCAGTCGTGCGGACATGCCCCGCGCACGACGCCATCGCGTGGCGGATCCAGCACGCTCAGGGGGGTGGCCATCGTGCCGTGAATCTACGTTACCCGCCTGACTGCCGCTCGGGCTGGTAATTACGACGAGGGTTCATCCGGATTCTGCGGATGAAAACGAATCCTGCGGATGAACTGCCTTGGGGCAAGCGGGGCGAGACCATCTCACCACGCTTGCCCCAAGTCGTTCCGGGCCGCCGTGATGAAGACCGAGTGCAGAGGAGCAGATCCGCAGGATCCGTTCAATCCGCCTCATCCGGATGAACCTTCGTCGTACAGGCCAGCCCGAGCGGCCGTTCGCGACGCCTGATAACCGGGCGGGTGTTGGTGTCAGGCTCGTTGAAATCTGGTACAATCGAATTTCAGCAAGCTTGACACCAATCCCCAGGTGGCGGTTCCGGGCTGCTCGCTAGACTGCCGCTCGGGCTGACCAGTACGACGAGGGTTCATCCGGATTCTGCGGATGAAACGGATCCTGCGGATGAACTGCTGGGGCAAGCGTGGTGAGACCGTCTCACCAGGCTTGCCCCAGAGCTTTTCTGGGGTCTGGTGCGAGGTACGCGAACTGGGGGAGGAGCGATCCGCTGAAATCCGTTCAGATCCGCCCTATCCGTGTAACCACTCGTCGTAAAGGCCAGCCCGAGCGGCTGTCGGGCGGCGGGAACATGGCTTGCCCCGAAGATGCCCCGACCCGAACGGAGGCTGACGATGGCGAAGGAGAGAGAGGGGTACGACGACAGCTTCGAGGGCGGGACGGGGGACGGCTATCTCGGTCAGGCCTACGGGACCGATCCGGACGCCGGGACCGTGGGGGAGGAGAACACCGGGGGCGGAGAGGTCGGCAGGTCGAGGGGGCCGGGGGACGGGCTCCGTGAGGGAGCGCCAGACGACGGAGCCGACCGCGGGTGACGGTGACGGGAGACGGGGGACGGGAGAGTACGACTACGTACAAGACGG
>DATAIS010000351.1:0-9468 GCA_036262535.1 Gemmatimonadaceae bacterium
GTCGCGCCTCGGGTTCGAGTTTCAGGGAGCCCCTGCGCTCCGCGACGGACTTCGCATCGTGGGGAGCACGACGTCGTCGCGCGATACTACCTGGACGCAACCTTGGGGTGAGGTCGCCCGGGTCCGCGACCATCACAACGAGCGGCGCATCGACGTCGAGGAGAGCGCCGCGCCCGGCCGACGCTTCACGCTCGCGGTCCGCGTCTTCGACGACGGTCTCGGCTTCCGCTATGAGCTCCCGGAGCAGTCCAACCTCCGCGACTTCGTGATCATGGACGAGCTCACCGAGTTCGTGATGGCCGACGATGCGAAGTCCTGGTGGATCCCCTCGAACCGGCCACGGCTCGACCGCTCGGAGATGCTCTACTCGTCGTCGCCGGTGAGCGTGACCGACTCGATCCAGACGCCGTTCACGATGCAGACCCGCGACGGCAGGACCTGGCTGGTCATCCACGAGGCGAACCTCGTCGACTACGCGCGCATGAACCTCGCCGGCCCGCGGATGCAGGATCGCACCATGCGCGTCGCCCTCGCGCCGATGAAGGACGGGACGAAGGTGCGCGGCCGGACCCCCTTCCAGACGCCGTGGCGCACGATCCAGATCGCCGACCGCGCGACGCAGCTCGCGCCGTCGGTGCTGGGGCTCAACCTCAACCCGCCGAGCGTCCTCGCGAGCACGGACTGGATCAAGCCGATGAAGTACGTCGGCATCTGGTGGGGGATGCACATCAATACCATGACGTGGAGCTCGGGCCCCAAGCACGGCGCCACCACCGAGAACACGAAGCGCTACATCGACTTCGCCGCAGCGAACGGCTTCGGCGGCGTCCTCGTCGAGGGATGGAACGTCGGCTGGGACGGCGACTGGATCAAGAACGGCGACGTCTTCTCGTTCACGAAAGCCTATCCGGACTACGACCTGCCGGGACTCGCCGCCTACGCACGCTCGAAGGGTGTCACGCTGATCGCGCACAACGAGACCTCGGGCGGCACGGTGAACTACGAGCGGCAGATGGACAGCGCCTACACCCTCTACGAGCGACTGGGCATCAGGGCGATCAAGTCCGGCTACGTCGCCGACACCACGCCCGAAGGCCACTCGCACCACTCGCAGTTCATGGTCCGACACTACCGCAAGGTGATCGAGGAGGCGGCGAAGCACCACATCATGGTCGACGCCCACGAGCCGATTCACGACACGGGGGAACGCCGGACCTTTCCCAACATGATGAGCCGCGAGGGCGCGCGCGGCATGGAGTACAACGCGTGGAGCAGCGAGGGCGGGAACCCGCCCGAGCACGAGACCAACCTCTTCTTCACGCGCATGCTCGCCGGGCCGATGGACTTCACCCCCGGCATCTTCGACATCCTCATCGAGCGCGGCACCGGCCGTCCGCGCCGCCTCGAGGAGTCGCGCATCCGCACCACGCTCGCGAAGCAGCTAGCGTTGTACGTCGTTCTCTACTCTCCCCTCCAGATGGCGGCCGACCTCCCGGAGAACTACGAGCGGCAGCCCGCCTTCCAGTTCGTCCGCGACGTCGCCGTCGACTGGGACACGACGCGCGTCATCGACGGGCGGATCGGCGACTACGTGATCGTCGCACGCCGGGAGCGCGGCGGCCGGCAATGGTTCCTCGGCGCGATCACCGACGAGGAAGCGCGCAGCTTCGACGTGTCGCTCGACTTCCTCCCCCGCGGCCGCAGCTACGTCGCCGAGATCTACGCCGACGGGCCGGGCGCGAACTGGGTGGACAACCCCCTGCCTGTCGCCATCTCGCGTCGAACGGTGACGTCGGCGACGCGCCTGCGCATCACGCTCGCGCCGGGCGGAGGGCAGGCGATCCGCTTCCGTCCCGCGCGGTAGCATGCGGCGGCGGATCGTCGGCTGGCACGCCGCGCTGCTCCTCGCAGGGGGAGCGGTCGCCGCATGCCATCGGAGCGATCCGCCGCCGCTCTTCGAGCAGCTCGATGCGCGGCGCACGGGTGTCGCGTTCGAGAACCGGCTTCCCGAAGACACGGCCTTCAACCCGATCGACTACCTCTACTACTACAACGGCGGCGGCGTCGCGGCGGGCGACGTAGACGGCGACGGACGTCCTGATCTCTATTTCACGGCCAACGTCGGCCCGAACCGGCTCTATCTCAACAAGGGGGACTACCACTTCGAGGACGTCACCGACCGCGCCGGTGTCGCCGGCCCCGAGGGATGGAAGACGGGCGTGACGATGGCCGATGTCGACGGCGACGGTCGCCTCGACCTGTACGTGTCGGCGGTGAGCTACCTGACGATGCACGGGCGGAACATCCTATACGTCAACAAGGGCGACGGCACCTTCGCCGACCGGACGAAGGAGTTCGGTCTCGAGCACGTCGGCTACTCGACGCAGGCCCTCTTCTTCGACTACGACCTCGACGGCGACGTCGACATGTACCTCCTCAACCACTCCGTGCACACCGAGCGCGGGGTGAGCGCGCATCCGCAGCGCGAGCCGCGGCATCCGCGCGCGGGGGACAAGCTCTTTCGCAACGACGGAGGTCGCTTCACCGACGTCAGCGCGCAGGCGGGAATCTACGGCGGGGTCGAGGGCTATGGGCTCGGCGTCGTCGCGAGCGACTTCGATCTCGACGGATGTCCGGACCTTTACGTCGCGAACGATTTCCAGGAGAACGACTTTCTCTATCACAACGACTGCGACGGAACGTTCACGGAGTCGATCGCGACCGCGACCGGGCACACCAGCCGCTTCTCGATGGGGGCGGATGCCGCCGACTTCGACAACGACGGCCGGCCCGACCTCGTGACGCTCGACATGCTTCCCGAGCGCGAGGAGATCCTGAAGACCGCCGCGAGCGCCGAGAGCTACGATCTCTTCCAGGCGCGAGTCCGGGCCGGATATCACCCCCAGCTCGCGCGGAACGCCCTGCAGCTCAATCGCGGCGGGATGCGCTTCAGCGACGTCGCGTATCTCGCCGGGGTCGCGGCCACCGACTGGAGCTGGGCGCCGCTCTTCGCCGACTTCGACAACGACGGTCGGAAGGACCTCTTCATCACGAGCGGGATCTATCGTCGGCCCAACGATCTCGACTACATCGCGTACGTCGGAAACGAGGCGGTGCAGGCCACCCTCGCGAGAGGGGCGGGCCGCGACGAGCTCGCGCTCCTGCAGCGCATGCCGAGAGTGCCGCTCCCGAATCACGCTTTCCGAAACACCGGCAACCTCGGCTTCGCGAACATGGGAGAGACCTGGGGCCTCGCGCAGCCGGGATTCTCGAACGGCGCAGTCTACGCGGACCTGAACGGCAGTGGCGCGCTCGATCTGATCGTCAACAACGTCAACGCCCCGGCGGCGATCTACCGCAATCACGCCCGTGCGCGTAACGGAAATCACTATCTGCGCATCGACCTCCGTGGAAATGGCGCGAACACCCTCGGTGTTGGTGCCAAGGTCTACGTTCGCACCGGCCCCACGCGACAGCTCCTCGAGCAGCAGCCGACGCGCGGGTTCCAGTCGTCGGTCGATCCGCGGCTGCACTTCGGCCTGGGCGCCGCGGCGAAGGTGGACTCGCTGGTCGTGATCTGGCCCGACCGCCGCTTCGAGGTGCGCACCAACGTGGCGGTCGACGGAACCGTGATCCTCGCGCAAGCGGACGCGCGGGGACGGTGGGAGGGACAGGCTCCTCCCGTCCAGCCGCTGCTCGAGGATGTCACCGCCGCGTCGGGCGTGGATTTTCGCCACGTCGAGAACGCATTCGTCGACTTCGACCGCGAGCCGCTGATGCCGCACATGCTCTCGACCGAGGGGCCGGCGCTGGCGGTCGGAGACGTCGATCGCGACGGGCTCGACGACTTTTACGTCGGGGGCGCGAAATGGCAGCCTGGGCGCCTCTACCGGCAGTCCGCGGCGGGCACCTTCCATCTGGCGAGCGCTCCTGCGCTCGCCGCCGACAGCGTCGCGGAGGACGTGGATGCGACGTTCTTCGACGCCGATTCCGACGGCGACCTCGATCTCTACGTCGTGAGCGGCGGAAATGAGTTCTGGGGCGATCAGGAGCCCCTGCTGGACCGTCTGTACCTGAACGACGGCCGGGGAGGATTCCAGCGCGCCCCGTCGGCGCTGCCCGCGCTGTTCGACAACGGCTCCTGCGCCGTGCCGGGCGACTTCGACGGCGATGGCGACCTGGATCTCTTCGTCGGCGCTCGCGTCGTCGCCAGGCGATACGGAGTGCCGCCGCGCAGCCACCTTCTCGAGAACGATGGGCGCGGCCACTTTACCGACGTCACCATGGCGAACGCGCCCGCGCTGGCCTCGGTCGGCATGGTCACCTCAGCGGCCGCACTCGACTATGACGGCGACGGCCGCCTCGATCTCGCCGTCGTCGGTGAGTGGATGCCGATCACCCTCTTCCATCAGGAGAACGGGCGACTCGTCGATCGCACTCGGGAGATGGGACTGGCGCGGACGAAAGGCTGGTGGAACGACGTGCGTGCCGCCGACCTGGACGGCGACGGGCGGCCCGACCTCGTCGCGGGAAATCTCGGTCTCAACTCCTACGTGCGTGCGAGCGCGAGGGAGCCGGCGCGGATGTACGTCGGCGACTTCCTTCAGGACGGCGTGCTCGAACAGATCATCACCTTCTACAGGAACGGCGTGAGCTATCCCGTTGCGGGACGCGACGAGATCGTCCGCGCCTTTCCGCAGCTGCGACGCAGGTATCCCTCGTACGCGTCGTTCGGGGCGAGCCGTCTCGAGGACATCCTTCCCGCGGCAGAACGCGCTCGGGCGACGGTCCTCGAGGCGTCCACATTCGCGAGCGTGATCGCCCGCAACGGAGGTGCGTCGGGTTTCACGCTCGACACCCTGCCTGTTGCCGCGCAGCTCGCGCCGATGCGCGCCTCGCTGAACGCCGATCTCGACGGCGATGGCCATGCCGATCTTCTGCTCGGCGGCAACTTCTACGGGGTTCCGCCGCTGTTCGGCCGATCTGACGCGAGCCATTCAGTGTTCCTTCGCGGAGGCGGCGCCGGGAGATACTCGGCGGTGGACATCGAGGCGGGCGCGCCGATTGTCGATGGACAGATCCGGAGGCTTGCCCTCGCCCGGGGCGCCGGCGGTTCCTCCCTCGTCATCGTGGCGCGCAACGACGACCGCCTGCTCGTACTACGGCCCGGCTCCGGCGGGCACGCTCTGCTCGCACACGCACGACGCTGATCCCGCGCACACCCGACGACACCATCCGTCCTCCGATGCGACACACACTCTCCCCTGGCGCCACCATCATGCGACCCCGCGCGTCCTCGCCGTTCGGTCGGTGGTGGCGGATGCCAGTCGCGGCTGCCCTGCTCGCGATCGCCCTCGGCTGCCGTGGGGCGATGCCGACGTCGGCGCCCCCGGTGGCGTACGATCCGCCGCGCGCTCTCGGACCGCTGTTCCACGATGTGCAGGTCGCGGGGATCTTCTCCGACTCGAAGACATTCGTCGATGCGCGACCGCGCCTCGACGCGGACGCGATCGTCGCGCGGTACGCGTCGCTACGCGAACGCTCGGGCTTCGATCTTCGCGCGTTCGTCGAGGAGAACTTCGACCTGCCCCGGCCCGTGGGCGAAGTCGTGCGCTCCGACACGACGATGACGATGGAGGATCACATTCGCGGTCTGTGGCCGGCGTTGACCAGGCAACCTGACAGCGTCGACGCCCGGTCCTCGCTCCTGCCGCTGCCATACCCCTATGTGGTGCCGGGAGGTCGGTTCAGGGAGGTCTACTACTGGGACTCGTACTTCACGATGCACGGGCTGATCGCGAGTGGCCGCACCGATCTCGTGCGCAGCATGCTCGACAACTTCGCCCATCTCGTTCGCACAGTCGGACACATTCCGAATGGCAATCGCACCTATTACCTGAGCCGGAGCCAACCCCCGTACTTCGCGGCCATGGTCGGCCTGTATGCGAGCGCCACCGACACCGGGCAGGCCCTGCGCTACCTCGACGTCCTCGAAGCCGAGCACGCGTTCTGGATGGCGGGCGGCGATCGGCTGAAGGTCGGCCAGGCGATGCGCCGGGTCGTGCGGTTGCCCGAAGGCTATCTCCTCAATCGCTATTGGGACGACCGCGATGATCCCCGTCCCGAGTCGTACCGACCGGACTACGAGATCGGCCGGACGCTTCCCGCCGAGCAACGCGCGCGCTTCTACCGGAATGTGCGCGCGAGCGCGGAGAGTGGGTGGGACTTCTCGAGCCGCTGGATGCGCGACCCGACTGACCTTCGCACCCTCGAGACGACGGAGCTCGTGCCCGTCGATCTCAATTCCCTGCTCTACCACGCGGAGCGCACCATCGCCGCGCTGCGTCGTTATCGCGGCCGGCCCGGCGACGCCGAGGCTGCCGCCCGCTTCACACGCATGGCCGAGGACCGCAAGCGCGCGCTGCTCGCCGTATCGTGGGACGCCGCCACGGGCTTCTTCTACGACGTTCGCTGGCGCACCGGTGAGCGGGTCGTCGATCGCCCGACGCTGGCCGCGGCAGCGCCACTTTATTTCGGGCTCGCCACTCGCGAGCAGGCATCGATGGTCGCGTTCAACCTCGCCCGCAATTTTCTCCAGCCTGGCGGCTTCGTCACGACGCGGATCGCGTCGGGGCAGCAGTGGGATGCGCCTAACGGCTGGCCGCCGCTGGAGTGGCTCGCGGTCGAGGGGGTCCGGCGTTACGGGCGCAGCGACCTCGCCGACACGGCAAGCGCGCGCTGGCTCGCCCTCAACCGCCGCATCTACCTCACCACGGGGAAGATGATGGAGAAGTACGACGTGGTGAACGTCAGGCGTCCCGCCGGGGGCGGCGAGTACCCGAACCAGGACGGCTTCGGCTGGACGAACGGCGTCGCGCTCGCGCTTTCCGCCAGGGCCGCGAAGGACACTGCCGTCGCGCCGGTGCCCTGAAGCGGCGAGCACTCCAGAAAATGACAAGCGCCTCGTGCGGGAGTCGCACGAGGCGTCGAGTACGTATCCGAGTGGGCCTGGGAGGAGTTGAACCTCCGACCTCACGCTTATCAGGCGTGCGCTCTAACCACCTGAGCTACAGGCCCCGGCAGCAGGGCCGAAGCAGACAAGAAAATTAGTCCGCCGCGCCGAGGGGGTCAACGCCCCGCCGCCGAAGGCGGATGGCGTCGTCGCCGGCCTCGCGCGCGTCCGATTCGACGCCGGGTTCCCGCACGAGAGCCGCGGCCGCCGGCGCGGCGCGCAGGGTGAAGGAGAAGGTGGTACCCTTCCCGACCTCGCTCTCGACCTCGATCGTGCCGCCATGGGCCTCGACGATCCCCTTGGCGATCGCGAGCCCGAGTCCGACCCCGCGCCGGTCGCGCGCGTTCGCCTGCCAGTAGCGGTCGAAGAGGTGCGGCAGCTGCTCCGCCGGGATGCCGGGTCCGGTGTCGGCGACGAAGATCGTGGCTGCGCCGGCGGATGAGGAGCGTGCTCCAACCGTGATCGTACCGTCGCGCGGCGTGAACTTGACGGCGTTCCCGGCGAGATTGCCCAGCACCTGCAGGATCCGCTCACGGTCGGCCATGACCGCGCCCGTCGCTTCGATGTCGCTGACGACCCGCACGCCCTGCTCTCCGGCATGGAGCGCGATGAGCTCGACCGCGTCCTCCAGCAGCGCGCGGATGTCTTCCGGCCTGGACTCGATGGCGAGCCGGCCCGTCTCGATCCGGCGCGCGTCGAGCAGGTCCGAGATGAGCCGATTCGCGCGTTGCGCCGCGCGGCGTATCATGGCGCCCTGCTTCTTCACCATCGGCGCCGCCGCTCCCTCCGGCACCAGCTCGTCGAGCAGCTGTGCGCTCATGCCGATCGTGTGGATCGGGTTGCGAAGATCATGGGACACCACCGCGAGCACCTCGTCGCGAGCGCGCGTCGCCGCCTGTGCATCGCGGTAGAGTCGCGCATTGTCCACGGCGACCGCGGCGCGGCGCGCGAACTCTTCCGCGAGCTGGACGCCGCTGCGATCGAAGCGGCGGCCGATGCGGACGAACGTCGCCGTGCCGAGCTCGCGGCCGCGCGCCACGAGCGACATCCGGAGCTCGTCGCGCGTCGCGTCCGCGCGCGCCTCTCCACGCCGCTCGTCGACGCTCTCACCCTCGATGGTTTCGATGAGGCAGTGGTCGGCGATGGTCGGTAGCGCGAGCCTCGCGAGCGTTGCGAGCGCATCGCCGTAGTCGAGCGTCGAGGTCAGCACGCGCCCTGATTCGTCGAGGAACCGCTGCATTCGCTCGGCGGCGACGCGCTCGCTGACGTCGGCGAAGGTGACGACGGCACCTGTGATGACGCCGCGCTCGATGATCGGCGCGGAGCGGAACTCGACTGGAAAGGAACTGCCGTCGCGGCGCCAGAAGACATCCTCCGAGACGTGCACCAGCTCGCCGCCGCGGAAAGCGCGCGCGGTCGTGCACGTCTCCGGTGGCGCGGGGGTGCCGTCGGGGTGGCTGTGATGGATCAGGTGATGCATGTCGCGCCCGAGCATCTCCTCGGGCTTCCAGCCGAGCCACGCCGCGGCCGCCTGGTTGACGAGCGTACAGCGCCCGTCGAGATCGATCGTGTAGAGGCCCTCCCCCGCCGACTCGACGAGAGCCGCAACGCGGGCGCGCTCGCGCTCGAGCGCGCGCGCGCGCTCGGTCTCCCGCGCCGCCCGCGCGCGCAGCCGGACGGCGCTCGCGCCGAGCACGGCAACGAGGACGAGCAGGCTGGCGATCGCAGCGAGCGTGAGCGCGGTCATGCCGGTGAGATACGCCATTCGCGCGACACTCGCAATGCTCGCGAGCGTACAACGGCGAACGTTCGCGTGGCGGTGTGCGCGAACGCGGCGTACATTCGGCTGGACCCCCGAAGGAAGGACGGCATGACGTCCCAGCTCATGCAGCAGCGGCTGCAAAGCACGCTCGGACCGGGTGTACGCCTCGATCGCGAGCTGTCCGGCGGCGGCGTCGCGCACATCTTCGTCGCCACGGAGGCAAGCAGCGGCCGCAACGTGGTCGTGAAGGTGCTCGATCCCGAGCTCGCGCAGGCAGTCGACGTCGAGCGGTTCAGGCGCGAGATCCAGGTCTGCAACCGGCTCCAGCACCCGCGCATCGTCCCCGTCCTCGAGGCCTGCCAGTCGGGGAACCTGCTCTACTACACGATGCCGCTCGTGCGCGGCAAGACGCTGCGCGAGGTGTTCCACGCCGAAGGTCAGCTCCCGCTCGCGCGTGCCGTCGGCTACATCGAGGACATCGGTGCGGCGATCGCCTGCGCGCACACGCACAACATCATCCATCGCGACATCAAGCCCGAGAACATCTTCGTCGACGACGGTCACGCGCTGGTCACCGACTTCGGCATCGCCCGCGCGATCGAGCACGCCGCCGACATCGCGTCGGTGACGAGCACGGGGCTGACCGTCGGCACGCCGCGCTACATGAGTCCAGAGCAGGCGGCGGCGGAGCGGC
>DATAIS010000352.1:0-3960 GCA_036262535.1 Gemmatimonadaceae bacterium
CTCATTGCCCGGCAGGGGTTCAGGGAGACGTCGATCGAAGATGTGATCAGGGCCTCCGGGCTCTGTGGAAAGTCGCACTTCTATCACTACTTCCGGTCCAAGGAGGAGCTCGGAAACGAGGTCCTGAACCGGTCCTTCGAGCGCCTCGGCGAGCGTGGCCTCGCGATCCTGCGCGAGCCGCTCATCGACCCGCTGGAGAGGCTGAACCTCTTCATCGATTCGGTGGTGGTGGCGCAGGCTGAGCGGGGCTGCGCCGGGGGCTCGCCGTTCTGCGGTGTCGCGGCCGAGATGGCGGACGCTGCCGAGGGATTCCGGTTGCGCATCGACGCGGTCTTCGAGGCGTGGGCGCAGCAGATCGAGGCGTTGCTCGAGGAGGCGCGCGAGCGGCTGCAGCCCGGCGCCGACACGGCGCGCGTGGCGCGCTTCGTCATCGCGACGCTCGAGGGCGCGGTGCTCATGACGCGGGTGACGCGCGAGATCGGCGTCATGCGCGGCATCGCCGAGGACCTGAAGCGATTCATCGGCATGCACCTGAAGGACGGGGTGGCGGCGTCGAGACGCCCTCCGGGAAGCGAGCAGGCGCTGGCAGGAGCGGCAGCGCCGTAGGACGACGCGCGCGGCGCGCCCGCGAGATACGCGGCGAGCCACGCGCGCAAGCGCAGGCGGAGGACCGACCGAATGCACGGAATGGTGGCGGACTCTCGTAATGACACGGGCGACGGCGTCGTGGCCGGCGCTGCCTCCCCACGCGGTGCCGACGTCGCGCTCGACGTCGTCACGGCCGGGAGGCGCGAGCGCTTCGAGCGCGAGGCGCTCGCCCATCTCGACGCGCTCTACGCCTTCGCGCTCAAGCTCTCGCGGTCGCGCGACGACGCCGAGGATCTCGTCGGCGACACCATGCTTCGCGCCTTCGATCGCTGGGACCAGTACGAGCTCGGCACGAACATGCGCGCGTGGCTGTTCACGATCCTCTACCACGTCTTCGTGAGCCGGAAGCGGCGCGTCGATGCCCGCGAGGTGCACGCGCCGGCCGACGCCGACGGCTGGTCCGCGTTCGAGGCGGTCGGGGACGCCGATCCCGAGGGAACGTTCTACGCTTCCTTCGTGGACGAGGAAGTGCTCCGCGCCATCGATGCACTCCCCGAGGAATACCGCACGGCGGTGATCCTCAGCGACCTGCACGAGCTGCGCTACGCCGAGATCGCCGAGATCCTGAGCATCCCCGAGGGCACGGTGAAGTCGCGCCTCTTCCGCGGCCGCCGCCTGCTGCAAAAGAAGCTCGTGGACTACGCGGTCGACATGGGCTACATCCGGCGGCCGGCAGCGTAACTGCCAATTCGAACCACAGAGCTCACAGAGGACACAGAGTGCCGATGGGGGTCGCTGCGGAGAGTTCATCTCACTTGGCGACCCCCAAAATCATTCGCTGTGTTCTCTGTGAACTCTGTGGTTAAAAGCAGTCAGAGGGCCGCAACGCCATCCCCGATCGCCGTTCTCCGCGCTGGCCCTCGCGGAGGGCGACGATGCCGTTGACGACGACGAGGTCGACGCCGGCCGGGTACTGAAAGGGGTCGGCGAAGGTCGCGCGATCGGCGACGGCGGTGGGGTCGAAGACGACGACGTCCGCGGCGGCGCCCGGCGCGAGGCGTCCGCGGTCCGTGAGGGCGACGCGCGACGCGGGGAAGCCGCTCATCTTGTGGATCGCCTGGCCGAGCGTGAGCGTCCGCGTCTCGCGCACGTACGAGGCGAGCACGCGCGGGAAGGTGCCCAGTCCGCGCGGATGCGGGTGTCCCTGGCGCGCCGGGCCTTCGGTCGCGAACGAGCCGCCGTCGCTGCACACCATCCCCAGCGGGTGCGCGAGGAATCGCCGCAGGTTGTCCTCGCTCATCGCGAAGACCACGGTGCCCACGTCGGCGCGATTCCGTTTCAGCAGGGCGACCGTCACCTCGTATGGGTCGCGCCCCTCGCGCGCCGCGATGTCGCCCAGCCGCTGCCCCTGTGCGGCGCGATCGGCGGGGTCGCTGACGTCGGTGATCATGACACTGTTCCACCCCGCGAGCTTCTCGACCTTGGCCAGCGTCTCGCGGCGGATGCGATCGGCGCTGTCGGGCGCCCCGAGCCGCTCGAGGAAGCGCTCGTCGCCGCCATCGAGCGCCCAGATCGGGAAGAGGTTGGTGAGGCCGGTCGCGTAGGCGACGTACGGATAGCGGTCGAACGCGACGTCGAGACCGGCCTGCTTCGCCGCGTCGATGCGCCCGAGGGCGTCGCCGATCTTCCCCCAGTTGCGCGGGCCCGAGGTCTTGAGGTGTGAGATCTGGAGCCGACATTGCGCGAGACGCGCAATGTCGATGGACTCATCAATGGCCTCGAGCAGCCGGTCATCCTCGTTGCGCATGTGCGTCGCGTAGGGGAGCCCGCGCGCGGCGAGCGGACGGCAGAGCGCGGCCAGCTCCTCGCGCGTCGCGAACGCGCCCGGCGCATACTCGAGCCCCGTGCTCGCGCCGCAGGCGCCATCGGCGAGCGCCGCCTCGACGAGCGCACGCATGCGTCCCAGCTCGCTGCTCGTCGCCGGGCGGTCCTCCTCGCCGACGACGAGACGCCGCACGGTGCCGAGTCCGACCATCGACGCCACGTTCACCGCCGGCGGCATGCTGCCTAACGCGCGGAAGAGCTCGGCCATCGACTGGAAGCGTCCGCTGCGCCCCGTCGCCCCGCGCACGAGCTCTCGCGCCGAGCGCGGACGCGGCGACGGCGCGCGCGACGAGCCGTCCTGTCCGACGACGATCGTCGTCACACCCTGACGGACCAGCGACTCGGCGCGCGGGTCTTCCCAGAGCGTGCCGTCGCCGTGCGAATGGATGTCGACGAACCCCGGAGCGACGGCGCGCCCGCGCGCGTCGATCTCCTCACGGCCTCGGCCGGCGAGCGCCGGTCCCATCGCGGTGATCCGGCCACCCCCGATCGCGACGTCGATCCCCTCGACGCCCTCGGCGCCGCTGCCGTCGAAGACCGTGCCGCCGCGGATGACGACGTCGTGGGCGCGGCGCGAGAAGAGCCGGAGGAATGGCGCGCAGGCCGTGCTGCCCAGCGCGACCCCCGCGAGCGCGGCGCCGCCGCCGGCGAGAAAGCGGCGCCGCGTCGGGCTCATGCCGACGCCTCCCCCTCCGGCGCGGCCGGCGCGGCCGGCGCGGCCGGCGCGGCGAGCGCGTCCTCCTTGTACTGCAGCCACCCCGTCGTCTCCTCGGCGACGAGCTCGACCTCCGTGCCTAACGGCAGCGTCAGGTTGGGGACCTCGTGGCCGGCGGGGAAGTCGGTCAGGATCGGCACGCCGAGGTCGGAGACGAGGTCGAGCAGGAAGTTCTCGAACTCCTCCTCCTCGGATCGATCGAGCGAGAACTGGCCGAGGACGATGCCGCGCACGTCGCGGAGCAGGCCGCCGGCGCGCAGGTGCACGAGCCGCTCGTCGACGTACGACATCGGGTCGCGCGTCTCCTCGAGGAAGAGGATCGCGTCGCGGGTGTCGATCTCGTACGGCGTGCCGATCGTCTGCTGCACCAGCGACAGGTTGCCGCCGACGAGCCGCCCCGTCGCGCGCCCCGGCCGGACGACGCGCGCCATGTCGCGCCCGATGCGCGTCGTCGGGCGGGGGTTGGTCATGCTCGTGAGCAGCGACGACATCGTGGGGTCGCGCGTGCTCGGGATGAGATCGTCCACCGTCGGCCCGTGCCAGACGCGGAGCCCGGCGCGGCGCATCAGCCAGAGATGGAGCGCGGTGATGTCCGAGTAGCCGACGAAGACCTTGGGGTTGCGGCGGAAGATCTCCGGCTCGAGGTGGGGGAGCATGCGCACCGCGCCATAGCCGCCCGTGCCGCCGATGATCGCCTTCACCTCGGGGTTGAGCCACATCCCCATGAAGTTTTCCGCTCGCCGCTCGTCTTCGGCGACGCTGAAGCGGCGGAC
>DATAIS010000353.1:0-12649 GCA_036262535.1 Gemmatimonadaceae bacterium
GAGCGCAGCCTCGGCCGAGCTGCTGGAGGGGTCGTCGCTGCTTCGGGAGCTCGTGAAGGGGTTGAGGGTGGAAGGGACGACGATTCTGGCGCCGGTGGGGGAGGAGCTCGACGAAGAGGAAGCGCTCGCGTCGTAGGGCAACGAGCAAGGGAACTGCTGCCTGCAACGAGGGGACGAGCAGGCGAACGAGCAGCGCGCAACGAGCAAGGGAACGGCAACGAGCAACGAGCAACGCCCGCTCGATCAGTCGTCGGGGGGCGTGCGGCGTGAGTCGTTCCAGCCGCCGCCGCGGCGTTCGTTGCCGATCATGGTCAGGAGAAGCCGCGAGACCTCAGCGAGCTGCTCGGCGCGTTCTACGAGGAGCTGCTGGCCGAGGGCGATCGCTACGGCTGTGTACCAGTGCATGGACTCGCCGGCGGAGCTGTAGGCGTACTCGTAGAACTTGACGCGATCGGGCCTCGATCGCCGCCCGTAGCCTTCCCAGATATTTCCGCCAATCGAGCCGACCGCCTCGACGAGCTGCGGAATGTCCTTCGTGAACCGGATGTCGCCCAGGATCGGCACGACATCCTCCGCGGCACAAGCTGCCAGGTATGAGGACTTCCGGTAGGCCGCGACGCGCCAGACGGCTTGCCGGCGGAGCACATCCGGAACGCGGGCCTCCCAATCCTCGAAAGTCATCACCTACGGTGGAGGGCGAGGCCCGCTTCGGCATCACCAGACGCACACGCCCGATGCCGGAACGCCTCGCTCTCGTTGCCTTTCCCTTGCTCGGTGTTCATTGCTCGTTCGCCTGCTCGTTCCCTCGTTGCCGGCAGCAGTTCCCTTGCTCGTCGCCTTTGCGCAGGTTGAAGGCATGTCTGCACCAAAGCCGGCGGTGCTGCTCCTCAGCGGCGGCCTGGACTCTACCACCATGCTCGCCATGGCGACGCGCGAGGGCTTCATGGTCCACGCACTGAGCTTCTCCTACGGCCAGCGCCATCGCCACGAGCTCGAGGCCGCGCGGAAGATCGGGAGGGCGTATCACGTCGCCGCGCATCACGTCGTCGAGATCGACCTCCGCGCCTTTGGCGGCTCGGCGCTCACCGCCGACATCGACGTGCCGAAGGATCGGCGGAGCGGCGAGATCGCGGTCGGGATTCCCGTCACGTACGTCCCGGCGAGGAACACGATCTTCCTCTCCTTCGCGCTGGCGTGGGCCGAGGTGCTCGGGGCGCAGGACATCTTCATCGGCGTGAACTCGCTCGACTACTCGGGCTATCCCGACTGCCGGCCGGAGTACATCGATGCGTTCGAGCGGATGGCGCAGCTGGCGACGCGCGGCGGCGTCGAGGGGACGAACCCGATACGGATCCGCGCGCCGCTGCTCGAGATGACGAAACGGGAGATCATCGCGCGCGGCCTCGAGCTCGGCGTCGACTACGCGATGACGACGAGCTGCTACGATCCCGATCCATACGGCGCGGCGTGCGGGCGATGCGACGCCTGCCTGCTCCGGCTCAAGGGCTTCGCGGGACTCGGCGTCCGCGACCCCGCGCGCTACGCGATCGAGGTGTCGCGGTGAGCCGGAGCTATACCGTCAAGGAGATCTTCTACACCCTCCAGGGGGAGGGCGCTAACGCGGGTCGCGCCGCCGTCTTCCTTCGCTTCTCGGGATGCAATCTCTGGACGGGACGCGAGGAGGATCGCGCGCACGCCGTCTGCCAGTTCTGCGACACCGACTTCGTCGGGACGGGCCCCGATGGCGGGAAGTTCGCGAGCGCGGAGGACCTCGCACGCGCGGTCGTCGCGCGCTGGCCGTGGTCGCAGATGCGCGGCGCGCGGCCGCTCGTCGTCTGCACCGGCGGCGAGCCGCTGCTCCAGCTCGACGACGCGCTCGTCGAGGCGCTGCACGACGCGGGGTTCGAGGTCGCGATCGAGACCAACGGCACGAAGGAGCCGCCGCGCGGCATCGACTGGATCTGCGTCAGCCCAAAGGCTGGCGCACCGCTCGCGCTGCGCGCGGGCAACGAATTGAAGCTCGTCTTCCCGCAGCCCGAGGCGATGCCAGACCGCTTCGAGTCGCTCGAGTTCCGCTACTTCTTTCTCCAGCCGATGGATGGACCGCAGCGCGAGGAGCACACGCAGCGTGCGGTCGAGTACTGCCTAACGCATCCGCGCTGGCGACTCAGCCTGCAGACGCACAAGCTGCTCGGCATTCGCTGACCGAAGAAAAAGCGTCAGGCACGTTGTGAGAATGATCACAGCGTTGCCGGCAGAGTTCGGCAAGCGTCTTGCTTTCGTGGACGGCATGCGGACTCGACACGGGACCCTGGCGGCGCCGATCGTTGGCGCGATGCTCGCCTGCGCGGCGCTTCTGCCGCAGCAGGCGCTCGCGCAGCATCCCGTTCCATTCATCGGCGACGAGTCGCCGGCGCCGCTCTCGCCGCTGGCGCTCGCGCTCGAGAAGCCGCGCGCGCCGCTCGGCAGCGCCGCGGCGCGGATGGGCCGCAAGCGTCTCGCGCGCCTCGACTCGGCGGTCGTCCTCGCGCGCGCGCAGGTCGGCTACCGCTATCGGCGCGGCGCCGCGTCCCCGCTCTCCGGCTTCGACTGCAGCGGACTGATTCAGTATGTGATGCGCGCGCTCGACATCGACGTCCCGCGCGTTGCGCGCGAGCAGGCGAAGACGGGCGTCGAGGTCCCGCGCGACACCTCCGTGCTGCGCCCCGGCGACCTCCTCACCTTCGGCCGCAAGGGCAAGGTCGAGCACATCGGGATCTACGTCGGCAACGGGCGGTTCATCCACGCCAGCACCGGCGCGGGGCGCGTCGTCGAGCGTCCCCTGCTCCGCCCGCCCGCGCGCGGCATCAGGCCGTGGATCGGCGTGCGCCGCCTCCTTCCCGATTCCGCCGCGTTAGGCATGGCCGACTCGACGGCTCGGAGCGACACGACCACGAGGGCCGGCGGCGGCTGAGTCGCCGTGGCGCGCTCAGGGCGCGCCGATCGTCCCGTCGCGCTCCACGCGAGCGCCGGTGCGCGGGAAGTCCAGCTTCGACAGGGAGTCCACGAGTGCGATCGCGCGCCTGCGCCGGTCGCTCGCAACGCGTCCCGGCGCCGTTTGCACCGTCGGATGCAGCCGCGCCTCGCTGACGGCTCCGCGGCCGTCCACGGTCGCGCAGGCGACGGCACCGCGGCGCATCGGCTCGCCGTGTGAGAACGGACCGTACGTCAGCAGGTTGCCGAGCGAGTAGAGGACGAGCGTCCCATCCCGCCACTCCGCCGCACGCAGCACATGCGGGCCGTGCCCGATCACGAGGTCCGCGCCCGCGCCGGCGGCGACGTCGGCGAAGGCGACGGGGTTGCCGCGCGGCGCCTCGAAGTAGATCTCGACGCTGTCGCGCGTGCGCTGCGCCGTCTTCCCTTCCGCGCCGAGGTGCATCGTGACCACGACCCGCCGGTAGGCGGCGACGGCGCGCTCGACGTGGCGCCTCACCGCCTCGAGATCGCGCGCGTCGTTCGGGGGGCCCGACGTCGCGAAGCCGAGGAAGGCGATCGTGTCGCCCGCCGGCGTCTCGACGACCGTGGCGAGCGTGTCCACTCCCGTCATGACGACGCCCGCCTCGCCGAGCAGGCGCCGGGTCACCTCGAGTCCCTCCGCCCCCGCGTCGCGCGCGTGGTTGTTGGCGAGGTTGGCGACGACGATCGCGCGCTCGTTCACCTTGCGGATCGCGGCCGCCGCGGCGGAGGGCATGCGGATGGCGTAGCAGCCGGTGCTCTTCTTCCCGCACTTCGCGAAGGGTGGCGTCGAATCGCCGATCGCCCCTTCGACGTTGAGGAGCACGACGTCCGCGTCCTCGACGAGCGGCCGGAGCGGCGCGATCAGCCGCGCCGGGTCGGGCAGCGGGTCGATGCGCTTCCGCTTCGCCGCCTTGGCCGCGCGCACCGCCCACATGGTGTCCAGGTTGGTCCCGAGCGCCACATCGCCACCGGCGCAGACGCGGATGGTCGCCGCCTCACGCTTCGCGCGCTCCCGCTCCGCAACGGCGATCGAATCGGCGCGGCGGGCCTCGCGGATCGCCCGCGCCTCGCGTTCCGCCGAGTCGCGGGCGGCCGCGGTGTCGCGAGTCGGCGTCGTCGGCGCGGGCGGTGCGGGGGGTGCGGGCGGGACGCACGCGGCGGCCGCGAAGAGAGCGATGAGCGAGATGCGGAGGCGCACGTCAGGAAGATAGGGCGGTTGCGACCGACCCGCCGGACACCGTAGCATCGTCGTCGTGACCAAACGCACTTTCTCGCTGTTCGCCGGCCTCGCGCTCCTCGGCTGCGCTGGCCTTTCCTCGCGCGCCACGGAGCGCGAGCTGCGCGTGATGACGTGGAACATCCACGCCGGCACCGACGCCCACGGCGCTCCGAGCCTCGATCGGATCGGGGCGGCGATCCGCGCGGCGGAACCGGACATCCTCCTCCTCCAGGAGGTGGACAGCGCGACGCGCCGCTCGAACGGCGTGGACCAGCTCGCGGTCCTCGCGGCATCGACCGGCATGCAGGGCGTGTTCGGCAGGTCGCTCGACTACCAGGGAGGTGGCTACGGGATCGCGATCCTCTCCCGGCATCCGATCGTCGGCCGCCAGACGATCCGCCTGCGCGTCGAGCCGCCGCAGGAGCGTGCCGGCGGCGCATACGAGCCGCGTTCCGCGCTCGTCGCCCGCATCCGGGTCGGGGGCGACACCATCGAGGTCGTCAACACGCACATCGACGCCTCGCGCGACGACTTCTACCGGCTGCAGGAGATCCGGACGGTGCTCGCTATCGCCGGCGAACGGCGCGGCTCCGTCGGGGTAGCCGCCGCGCGTCCTGCGGGCGCGGCAGCTGGGCGGGCCGTCATCCTTGGCGGCGACCTCAACTCGGAGCCGGAGAGCGAGGTACAGCGGCTGGTGCGCGACACCGGCTGGCGAGACGCCTGGACGAACTGTGGCGGTGGGGGGCCGGGCCTGAGCTATCCCGACTCTGCGTCGCGGAAGCGCATCGACTACCTCTACCTCGGCCCGGAGTGGCGGTGCCGGGGCGCGCGCGTCGTTCCCAACGGCGCCTCCGATCATGCGCCGGTGATCGTCGAGCTCCAGCGTTAGGCGCCTAGCGGCAGGCGGCCCACGGGCCGGCACCCGCGGCCGCGACGAGCGACTGCCCTTCCGGAGTGCGCCCCATCCGCAGCAGCGAGCAGCCGAGGTAGCCCTTCGAGGCGCGGTCGCCCGGATCGCGGTCGAGGGCACGGCGATAGAAGCGCTCGGCGACGTCGAAGCGACCGGTCACGTACATGAGCGACCCCATCTCGCGCATCGCGGTGGCGTTGGCCGGGTCGAGCTGGATCGCGGCCTCGAGCTCGCGACGCGCCGTGGCGTAGTCGCGCTCCTCGCGGGCGATGCGTCCGAGGTAGAGTCGCGGCAGTGGCCGCTGCGGATAGTCGTTGGCGACCCGCGTGAAGGCTGCTCGGGCCGCGTCGCGACGCCCGGCCTCGTAGAGCCGCACGCCGCGCCTGATCGCGCCATCCACGCCCCACCGCTCGCGGGCGAAGAACGCGCCGCCGACGACGACGAGCAGGAGGAAGAGGGCGAGCGCGATGGCGACGAGCTTTCCCCTGCCGCGCGTCGCCGAGCGCAGGACCTGCGAGACACGAATGTCGCCGGCGGAGGTCTGGAGAGTCGGGACACCCTTCGTCGCGACGCGAGGCACCGTGCCACCCCTGGCGAGGGTGCGCAGCATGTCCTCGCCGGCGCGGCGGTCGGCGGCGGAGAGGGGGATGGCGTCGATGGCGTGGACCATGTCGCGCGTCGACGGGAAGCGATCCTCGGGCTTCTTCTCGAGCGCGCGGCGCACGACAGCGGCGAGCTCCGGAGGAATCCCGTCGCGGATGCGCGAGAGGTCCGGCGGCGGCGTGAAGAAATGGTGCTGCATCACCCCCGGCAGCGACTCCGCGTCGAAGGGCACCTGGCCGGTGAGGAGCTGGAAGGCGACCGCGGCGAGCGAATACTGGTCGCTCTGCGCGCCTAACGGCCGGCCCGCGCACTGCTCGGGGCTCATGAAGTGGGGCGTCCCGACGATCATCCCGCTCTGCGTCAGCGAGGCGTCGGCCATCGCGCGGGCGATGCCGAAGTCGGTCACGAGGACGCGCCCGTCGCCATCGATGAGGATGTTGCCGCCCTTCACGTCGCGGTGGATGATGCCGCGCTCGTGGGCGGCGGCGAGCCCGGCGGCGGCGCCGTGCAGGATCGCGACCACGACCGGCACCGGCAGCGCGCCCTGGACGCGCACGATGTCGTCCACCGCGCGTCCCTCGACGAGCTTCATCGCGAGGTAGAAGAGGCCGTCGGTCTCGCCGACGCGGTAGATCGGGATGATGTTCGGGTGGTCGAGCGACGCGGTCATCCGCGCCTCGCGCTTGAAGCGCTCCGCGCTCTGCGGCGTCAGCGCCAGCTCCGGCGGCATGACCTTGAGCGCGACGGGACGCTGCAGCTCGCGCTCGACGGCGCGGTAGACGATCGCCATCCCGCCGCGTCCGAGCTCGCGCTCGACGTCGTATTCGTTGAAGAGCCGCGAGCGCACCATCTCGAGCGTCGCGTCGGCCTTCGGCGCGCCCGCGGCCTCGTAGCGCGCACGAGACTCCGCGGACACGTCCGCGCCGCACTTGGCGCAGAAGCGGTGACCGTCTTCGACGGGTGCCCCACAGCGGAAGCAGGTCATGCGGACGAGCGAGGGCGAGGTCATCGAAATCTGACGAGTCCGCGCGTCGAATGGTTCTCCGCGCGTTTTGCGATGTGCTGCAGCGTCCCCATCAGGACGACCGTCACGCGGTCATCGTGACAGTGGTCACCATGAGCATAACGTGATGGTGGATATCAGCCTACATCGTGAACGTACGGCAGGGAACCTGCAATTCGGCGCCTGTCCCACGACGCCGTGAGACGCTGACCAGAGACGACGCAGCAGATGACGTACACCGACTCGAACGGCATTGAATGGCTCGTGACCGAGATCGCCGATCCGGCGCTCAGGTCGATCTCCGCCGATCGCCTGCGGATGCCCGAGTTCAAGTCGGGGTGGCTCCTCTTCCAGTCGGCGACGCAGAAGCGCCGCCTCGCACCATACCCCGACGACTGGCGTTCGCTCCCGCCCGAAGCGCTCGAGCGCCTTTGCGCCCGCGCCCGCCCCGCGCCCACCTCGACAAACCCGTCGCTGACCGGCGAGTTCCCGCGCATCAACCGTTAGCCCGCGAAGTGCCGCTCGGACTGGCCTGTACGACGAAGGGTCAGCCGGATTCCGCGGATGAAACGGATCCCGCGGATCGTTTCGCGTGGCGTACCCGCCTCCGCGTCGCCGGTCAGCATCACGCAGAACTGCCTGGGGGCAAGCGGGGGGAGACCATCTCTCCACGCGTGCCCCAAAGTCGTTCAGGCCCCGTGTGAGGAAGTTCGAGCGCTGAAGATCGCAGGATCCGGATCAATCCGCCTCATCCGGCCGAACCATCGTCGTAAAGGCCAGCCCGAGCGGCTTCACCTCCGTCGTACTTGCCAGCCCGAGCGGCCGTTCAGAGCCCGCGAATGAGCCTCGAGAAGTCGGCCGAGTCGGCGTACTTCGCGGCGCGTGCGTTGATGTGGGCGCGGGCGCGGAGGGAGTCGAAGGCGACCGTCGTGTCGAGGAGCCCGATCTCGTACGCGAGCTCGTCGGCGTACGCGGGGAGGAGCACCTTGTAGCTGAAGGGCACGCGCTTCGGCGCGATCTCGTTCACGTGCCGCACGATATTCGTGGTGCAGGTGCTCGTGAGTGTGTTGTAGAACTCCGGATGCTCGGCGAGCTCGTTCGCGCGCTCGAGCATCGCGACGAAGAGCGCCCGCGCCTTCTCCGCCGTCGCCGTCGTGCGATAGAGGTAGACGTCGTCGTGGCGATAGTTCGCGCGCAGCTTCACCAGGTCGCGCTCGTCGCCGACCACGTACATCAACTCATAAGATCGGAGAAGTCCCCGCAGGGGACTGAACCGCTCGCCTTCCTCCTTCCGGATCTCGACCGAGATCGCCACGTAGTCGCCGCCGCGGAAGCCGAAGCTGACGAAGGTGTGCGCCGGTCCGCGGAAGCCGCTGAACGGCTCGACGACGAACCACACCGACTCGAGCTCGCGCAGGTCGTAGGCGCGGTCCTCGAGCGCGAGGTCGTAGTCGGTGGTGGTTCGGTAGCGGATGTCGCGCACGTTGCGTACGCGCACGCTGTCGCCGGCGAAGGTCGCCCGCGGGAGCGCGCGCTGATCGCGCGTCCATTCGCGGTCGTTGGAGGGGCGCCGCGGCAGGATCACCACTGCATACGCGATCGCGGCCGCGACGATGACGGCGGCGAGGCCACGTAGTGTCCAGCGAAGAATTCGTCGCATCACGCTTCGAAGACGAACCGGCGGCGCGAGTCGTTTCTTCGGGGCGCAACGTCATCAGGCGGATGGGGGGCGTCCCGCGGTGGTACGATCGAAGGTTCAGCCGGATGAGGCGGATGCATCCGGATCCTGCGGATCTCTCCCTCTGCACTCGGTCTTCCTCGCACCAGCCCCGAAAGACTTGGGGCAAGCGTGGTGAGATGGTCTCGCCCCGGTTGCCCCAAAACAGTTCATCGGCAGGACCGTTTGATCCGCAGAACCCGGCTGAACCTTCGTCGCACAGGCAAACCCGAGCGGCAGTTCAGCGAGGAGCCCGGAACCGCCGCCTGATCTCGGCTGACTCGATGATCCGCCGCCGGGGCGCGGGGTCCTTGGCGGCGGCGATGAGGGCGGCGGCAACGGAGCGGGCGTGGACCGGCTTGTAGCGGCCCGGCATCGCCCAGCCGAGCATCTGCGCGATGCGCTCACCGGGACGGAGCTCGGCGCGGTCGCCGAGGAGGAGTGAAGGACGGACGATGGTGATCGCGGGGTACGGCAGTGCGAGCACGTCGCGCTCCGTGTCCCCCTTCACGCGGTTGTAGAAGAGCCGCGACGACGAGTCGGCGCCGAGGGCGCTGACGAGAAGGAACTGCCGCGCGCCGGCCGCCGCGCCGGCGGTGGCCAGTGCGACCGGATAGTCGTGGTCCACCTCGCGGAAGGCGGCCTGCGAGCCCGCCTGCTTGATCGTCGTGCCGAGCGCACAGAGGATCGTGTCGACCCTGAAGAGCGAAGGCTCGGCGCGGGCGAGGCGTGCAATGTTCGCGAAGTCCACGATCCGCCACGTCACCTTCGCCGGCTGCGGTTCCGGCGCCGCGCGGCGGGCGAGCACGACGATGCGATCGAAGGCGGGGTCGGCGCCGGCGAGCCGCAGGCATTCGCGCCCGACCAGGCCGGTCGCGCCGGCGAGAAGGAGGGAGCTCATCGCGGATCGCGAAAGCCGATCTCGCGGTGACTGTTGTCACAGAAGGGAGCGTTCTTCGTCGCCCCACAGCGGCAGAGCGCCACGCGCAGCGTTTCGGCGACGACGCCGCCGTCCTCGCGCTCGATCCGGATCGCGCCGCGGAGGTAGAGCGGACCGTCGCGCCTGACGACGATCGCCGCCTCGGGGGCCGGCCCCTCGACTGGTCCGTTAGGCAGGACGTAGCTCAGCGCGCCCGTGGGGCAGCGGCCGACCGCGGTGACGATCTCGTCCGTCGTCCCGAGATCGGGGCGGATCCAGCGCTTTCGCCGCGAATCGAACACCGCCGGGGCGGTGCGGATGCACTCCGCGGCGTGAATGCAACGCGTCGGATCGAAGGAAACCGTGATCTCGTCGGTCGCGTAGGTCTGGAGGCGGCGCGATGTCATCGATTGGTGAGGAAATGTGTCCTCTCCGCAACGGTTCCCACGTCGGCGGATGTCCAATGGATGATGACACCGCACAGACCTCGGGGCGAGGGGCCGCTGCTGGCGACCCCTCCTAACCGCTTCTATCGTTCAGCCATGGCGCAGCTCCCTCCCGACCTGTTGGCGGCGCTTTCGCCGCACTACGAAGTCGAGCGGCTGCTCGGCGAAGGGGGGATGGGCAGCGTCTACCTGGCGCGCGACACCACCCTCGACCGGCACGTCGCGATCAAGGTGATCGCCCGCGACCTCACCGCCGCGAGCGCGATCCGCGACCGCTTCCTCCAGGAAGCGCGCACCGTAGCGCGACTCCGCCACCCCAACATCGTCGGCGTCCACGACGCGGGCGAGGCGGGCGACCTGCTCTGGTTCGTGATGGAGTACGTCCCGGGTGAGAGCCTGCGCGCGCGGATGGATCGCGAGCGCCCGCTGCCGGTGCACGACGCCCTCGCGATCCTGCGTGACCTCGCGAAAGCGCTCTGCTACGCGCACACGCGCGGGATCATCCATCGCGACGTCAAGCCGGACAACGTCCTCCTCGATCCCGAGACGGGTCGGGCGATGCTGACCGACTTCGGCGTCGCGCGCGCGCTCGCCGCAGCCGACGAGCGCCTGACGCGGACCGGCTTCATCCTCGGCTCGCCGCGCTACATGAGCCCCGAGCAGGCGTCGGGGGACCGCGAGCTCGACGGGCGCAGCGACGTCTACTCACTCGCGCTCATGGGGTGGGAGATGCTCGCCGGCGAATCGGCGATGTCCGGCACCGGCGCGCAGTCGATCCTCGCACAGCAGCTCACCTACACGCCGCCTCCGGTCGAGACGAAGAACTCTCGCGTCCCCCTCGAGGCGTCCGAAGCGATCGCGCGTGCGCTCGAGAAGGATCCCGCCGAGCGCATCGACGCACAGGAGCTGGCGGACGTGCTCGACGCGGTCATCACGACCGAGCGCGCCGACGCCCCCGTCGTCACGAGTCGCATCCGGAAGCGCCCTCGCCGGCGCTCGGTGGCGCTGATCGCGACGACAGTGGTGCTGCTCGCGACGGCGGCGATCGCGCTCGCCGTTTCGACCGCCGACGAAGCGCCGAAGGGCGACCCGCGGCGCTCCTACCTGGTCGCGCCGTTCGACGTCATGAGCCCCGACCCGCAGCTCACCTGGCTGCGCGAGGGCAGCGTCAGCATCCTCAGCCTCGACCTCTCGCAGTGGAAGGACCTCGAGGTGGTCGACTACGAGCGCAGCCTCGACCTCCTCCGCGACGCGGACCTCGAGAGCGCATCGCGCGTTGGCCTGGAGGACGCACGCCGCATGGCGCGCCGCGCCGGCGCCGGCACGGTGCTGATGGGACAGGTCAGCGCGCTGGGTGACTCCATCGTCGTCGTCGGACGGCTCTTCGACGTCGCCACCGGGCGGAAGGTAGACGAGGCGCAGCGTAGCGCGCTCAAGTCCAGCGATCCGCGGCCGCTCTTCGACGCGCTCGCCCGCGACCTCCTGAACCTCACCGGTTCGCCGCCGAGCGTGACGAACGCCGCGTCGGCGACGACGCAGTCGCTCGAGGCCTACCGCGCATACCTCGACGGCGTGAAGGCGCTCAACGGCTGGCGGCTCGCGCGCGCGGACTCGCTGTTCGACGTCGCGACGCGCGCGGACTCGAGCTTCGCCCTCGCCTACTACAAGCGCGCGCTCGCGCTCGGCTGGCGCGGTGCCGGCGACCCGACGCAGCTCGGCCTCGTCGACCGCGCGCTCGCGAACGGCAGCCGATTGCCGGCGCGCGAGCGGTCGCTCGTCGCCGCCTATCGCGACCTCGTGAGCGCGCTGCTCGCGCAGGGCGAGACGGGTAGCGACACCGTCGCCGGCCCGCGCTTCGTGGCGGCGCAGCGGAAATACAGCGCGATCGTTGCCTCCGACCCGAACGCCGCCGAGGCGTGGTACGGGCTCGGGGACGCGTCGTGGCACCATCGTCCAGCCGACGCCCGTCTGCTCGCGCACAACTGGACCGTCGCGCGGCGCGCCTTCGATCGCACACTCGCCCTCGACTCCTCGTTCCACCTCGCCTACTCGCACCAGATCGATCTCTATCGCCAGACGGCGAACGCCGGCTCGCCGCTCATCCTCGACGCCGACAGCGTGCGCTATCTGCCTGATGAGGCCGCGCGCAACGCATACGGGACGCAGAAGCTCGACCAGGTGCGGAGCCAGTCGCGCGCGCTGGCGGTGCGCTACGCGCGCGGCTGGGTGACGGCCGACGCGTCGCCGCAGGCGTACAAGGCGCTCGCCGACGCCTTCGTCGAGTCGGGGCAGCTCGACTCCGCGACCGCCGTCGTCGAGGAAGCGATGCGCCGCGAGGATTCCCGCTCGCCGGTGCTGCCCTACATGCTCGCCGCGGCGCAGACGCCACAGGACCCGAACCGCGCGCTGGAGACGCTGCGCGGCGCGCTGCGCGACTATCCGGTGGCGGCCGTCAGGCAGGGCGAGGGCTTCGACAAGTTCTGGACGGTGCTCTCGGCAGGGAACGCGGCGACGACGACCGGCGCGCTCCCCGAGATGCGCGCGACCGCCGACCTCGCGGCGCAGGTCCAGCCGCGGCTCGGTCCCGGCAAGGACGCGCCGCCGACCGCGCCGATCTTCCGCTTCTGGCGCGTCGGCGCCGAGATCGCGATGGGCGTGCCGGTCGCGCGCTACCGGACGCTCCTCGACAGCGCCTTCACGACGCTCGACCGCTGGCCCGACCCGTTAGGCAGGCAGGCGCGCCAGATGTCGAGCGCGGTGCCCTACGTCGTCTTCCTCGCGACGCGCGACTCCCGCTACGCCGACATCACGCGCCGCTGGTGGGGCGGCCAGCTC
>DATAIS010000354.1:0-3936 GCA_036262535.1 Gemmatimonadaceae bacterium
CCGGCGCGACCGCTACCACCAGCCCGCCGACGAGTACGACCCCGCGACGTGGCGCTTCGACGGCATGGTGCAGGACGTCACCGCGCTGCAGCGTGTCGGCGCCGAGCTCGCGAGCTCGCGCGCCTGGCCGAACTACCGCCCACGTCCGAGTTCCGCCCGATCCGCGACGCCAGCTCCGCGCGGCGGCGATAGGACCTAGCGAACCTCCAACCTTCTCGTCGCCAATGCTGATGTCCATCGTGGCGCGCCGGGCCGACCGGCGATCGCCGGTGCGGCTCGCCGCGCTCCCTGTTGCGGTCGCCACCTTCCTGCTCGCCGACGTCGCCGCAGCACAGCGCAAGAATGTCGGCGAGGACGAGCGACTGCGCGTATTCATCGATTGCGTGCAGATCTGGTGCGACATGGACTTCATGCGCACCGACATCCCGTTCGTGGATCACGTTCGGCAGAGGGAGGCCGCCGACATCCACGTTCTGGTGACTGCGGAGCGCACCGGCTCCGGGGGAAGTGCGTACATGATCGAGCTGCTCGGCCAGGGACGAAGCGCCGGGCGCTCCGACACGCTGCGGGTCGTCGGCGCCGTCGATGCAACCGACGACGAGCGCAGGCGGTCGCTGGCACGGGTGATCAAGCTCGGGCTGGCTCCCTTCGTCGCGTCCACGACGCTGGCGCCGCGGCTGGACGTCACGCTCGCGACGGCCGCGACCACGGCGGCGGCGCCGCCGGCGCGCGATCGCTGGAACTACTGGGTCTTCCGCCTGCGCGGCAACGGATTCACCAACGGCGAGAAGAGCTCGAAGTTCTTCAACGGTTTCGGCTCGCTCTCGGCGAATCGCACTACCGAGGCGTGGAAGCACTCGCTCTCGGTCAATGGCGACTACAGCGAGAGCCGCTTCACCTTCAGCAGCGGGCAGTTCAACAGCTATGCGCATGGCTACAACGTCAGCGCCCTTACGGTGAAGAGCGTCGCCCCACACTGGTCCGTTGGCGGGCGTGTCTCCGCGTCTGCGTCGACGCGGACGAACCAGGACCTCGCCCTCAGGGCCGCTCCGGCGCTCGAGTACAACGTCTTCCCGTACTCGGAGAACACTCGTCGCGCGCTCACATTCCTCTACTCACCCGGCATCACCCACTTCTCGTACACGACCGAGACGATCTTCAACCGCACGTCGGAGATGCGGATGACGGAGGCGTTGCAGGTGGCGTACGACGTCAAGCAGCGGTGGGGGTCGATCAACACGTCGCTCGAGGGCTCCCACTACTTCCACGACACATCCAAGTGGCGTCTGCAGACATTTACCGACACGGACGTGCGGCTTTTCAGGGGCCTTTCGCTCAACTTCTTCGGCAGGGCCGCGCTCATTCGCGATCAACTCTTCCTGCCCAAGGTCGGCGCGACCGAGCAGGAGATCCTCCTGCAGCGCCGACAGCTCGCGACCTCGTACCAGTATTTCGCGGGCGTCGGGCTCAGCTACTCGTTCGGCTCGATCTACAACAACGTCGTCAACACGCGCTTCAACTCGTTCGGCAGTTTCTAGCAACGACTATCCGGCTTTCACCACGGCGGGGCGTTCGCGTCGGCGTGAGCTGGCACCATCTGGTGGCGGGCGGTTACCAGCCGGTCTGGCTCCTCGGGCTCGGGTTCGTACGCGGGCCGCGAGGACAGTAATCAACCCCTCGCCGGCTCGTCCGCGAGCAGCTCCTGGAAGCGCTTCACGTCCTTCACGCGCGGGATGTTGTTGAAGAGGACGTAGGTCTCGATGTCGGGGTTGGACGGGATCCAGTCGATGATCTGTCGCAACTCCTCGTCGGTGTAGCGCGCCCAGTGGCTGCGGTTGCCGTGGAGACGCCAGTAGAGGAGCTCCGGAGTGAGCGACGGACGCACGAATGGATCGACCGCGTGCAGCAGGCCGAGCTCGCGGCAGAGGCCGAGCACGAGCTCGTCCGGCCAGGGACCGCGCGGCTCCCAGAGGAGCCCGACGTCATCGGGTCGCTCGATCGCCGCAAAGAACGCGCGCATCGCGCGTACGTTCTCGTCGGTCGCTCTGAAGCTCGCCGGGCACTGGAAGAGGACCGCCGTCGCACGCAGCGCGCGCATCGCCTCGAGCGTCGTCGCCCACGCCGCGAGCGTCGTGTCGTTGACGCGAAATCCACCCGCCTCGGCGCGCTCGCGCTCGCCGAACTCGCGGCGCAGCCGGCGGTAGGTGCTGCTCGTGCCGAAGTGCGTGATCACCTGCCACGCCTTCATCGTGAACTCGAAGGTCTCCGGTGCCTGACGGCGCCACTTCTCGATCGTCGCGCGTGGTGGAGGATCGTAGAAGGTCTGCTGGATCTCGACGACCGGAAACTTCCTGAAGTACGCCGCGGCGCCGACGGTGAAGCCGCACATCCCGAGCTTCATCATCGCGCGTTTCGCGTCAGCGCGCGCCGAGCATCCGCTCGCCGAAGATCGTCACCAGCTCCCTGCCCGCGCGCTGCACGACACCGGCGACGTCGCCAAGGAGGCCACCGATCTCGACGAACCAGTCGCCGTCGCGACCCCAGGTCGGGCGGGGCGCGTTGGGATCGCGCAGCGACGCCATGATCCGGCCGCGCAGGCGGAGCGCGATCGGGCCTGCGAAGTCGATCGGGTTGAAGTGCGGATCGTAGCGCGTGCCGAGTCCCTCGATGAGCGACGCGGTGCGCGCGAAGTAGACGAGATCACTTGGCAGCACGATCGGCGCGTCGTAGAGCTCGTGCAGCACCTGGTCGGCGAGGAGCCGCTCGAGCTTCTCGCGCGTCTCGGTCCGCTCGTTGGCGATCGCGAGCAGCTTCTCGACGAGCGCCTCGATCGCCTCACGGTCGGCGTCGGGGAGGATGATGCCGAGCGACTGGAAGCCGCGCACGATGCCGGAGACGTCGCCGCGGATCGCCGCGAAGACCGTCTCGACGAGCCGTAGCCGCAGCTCGCGTGGGACGCGCACCGCCATGCCGAAGTCGAGGAGGACGAGCTTTCCCTCCTTCGTCACGAGCAGGTTGCCGGGATGCGGGTCGGCGTGGAAGAGGCCATCGACGAGCATCATCCGGATGTACATCTCCATCACGATGCGGACGATGGCGCGCCCGCTGACGCGCCCCTCGGCGACCCACTCGCCTAACGCGTCGATGCGCCGGCCGTCCAGGTATTCGAGGACGAGGACACGCTGGCGCGTCAGGGTGTGGAAGACGCGCGGGACGACGACGTCGCGCGAGCCGGCGAAGTGGGCGCGGATCTCGTCGGCGATGACCGCCTCCTTGCGGAAGTCCATCTCGTCGCCGACGCGCGCGGCGAACTCGGTGATGGCGCCGTCGAGGGCGACGATGTGGCGGTTCCGCCAGAAGCGCCCGACGGCGCGGATGATCCGCTCCGCGGCACGCACGTCGATCGCGACGAGCTCCTCGACGCCCGGACGCAGCACCTTCACCGCGATGTCCTGTCCCTCGAAGCGGGCGCGATGCACCTGCCCCAGCGACGCCGCCGCGATCGGCTCGCGTTGGAAGTCATCGAAGAGCGTCTCGGGGAGGACGCCGTACGCCTCCTGGATGGTGCGCGCGACGTCGTCGTACGGGACCGGTGGGACGCGATCGTGCAGCCGGCCGAGCGCGGTGATGTACGGCTCGGGGACGAGATCGGCGCGCGCGCCGAGCACCTGCGCGAGCTTGACGAAGGTGGGACCGAGGTCGGCGATCGTCGCCACGAGCTCGTCGGCGCGGCGGAGATGGAAGGCCGCGGAGCGCGGGAGGGGACGTCCGAAGAAGATCCAGCGCCGTTGATCCCGGAGGAACGACAGCGCGAAGGGCAGCAATCTCAGCGAAACGACGATAGCGCGCATGATCCTTGTAATAGTAGCGCTCGATGCGTACCCCGTGCCTGCTCGTCCTCGCGCTCGCCGCCTCGGCGTGTCTCGAGCTGAAGGA
>DATAIS010000355.1:0-20707 GCA_036262535.1 Gemmatimonadaceae bacterium
GCTCGTGAGGTTACCGGCCATGAAGTTCACGCTGTCGGTGAGGTCCTTCCAGGTGCCGGCAACGCCGGGGACGTGTGCCTGACCGCCAAGGATCCCTTCGGTGCCCACCTCGCGCGCCACGCGCGTCACTTCCGACGAGAAAGCGTTGAGCTGGTCCACCATGGTGTTCACGGTGTTCTTCAGCTCGAGAATCTCGCCCTTCGCTTCCGCGGTGATCTTGCGCGACAGGTCGCCGCGCGCGACCGCGGTCGTGACGTCGGCGATGTTACGGACCTGGCTGGTGAGGTTCGACGCCATGCCGTTCACGGAGTCGGTGAGGTCCTTCCACGTTCCCGCGACGCCCGGCACGTTCGCCTGACCGCCAAGGATTCCCTCCGTACCTACTTCGCGTGCGACGCGCGTGACTTCAGCCGCAAAGCTCGAGAGCTGATCGACCATCGTGTTGATGGTGTTCTTCAGCTCGAGGATCTCACCCTTTGCCTCCGCCGTGATCTTGCGCGAGAGGTCGCCCTTCGCGACTGCCGTGGTGACATCGGCGATATTACGCACCTGGTTGGTCAGGTTGCTCGCCATGCCGTTCACCGAGTCCGTCAGGTCCTTCCAGGTGCCGGCGACGCCGGGCACGTTGGCCTGGCCGCCGAGCACACCTTCCGTTCCCACTTCGCGCGCGACGCGCGTCACTTCGTCGGCGAACGACGACAGCTGGTCCACCATCGTGTTGATGGTGTTCTTCAGCTCGAGGATCTCTCCCTTGGCTTCGGCGGTGATCTTGCGCGAGAGGTCGCCCTTGGCGACCGCGGTCGTCACGTCGGCGATGTTACGGACCTGGTTCGTCAGGTTCGACGCCATGCCGTTCACCGAGTCGGTGAGGTCGCGCCAGGTGCCGCTGACCCCTTCGACCTTCGCCTGACCGCCGAGTCGTCCTTCCGTTCCTACCTCGCGGGCGACGCGGGTGACTTCGCTCGCGAAGGCGTTGAGCTGGTCCACCATCCGGTTGACCGTCGAGCCGATGCGGAAGAACTCGCCCTGCACGGTCTTGCCCTCGATCTGGAGCTCGACCTTCTGGCTGAGGTCTCCTTCGGCGACGGCGCTGATGACGCGCGCGACCTCGGTGGTCGGCTGCATCAGGTCGGAGATGAGCGAGTTGACCGCCTCCATCTTCCGCGCCCAGCCGCCGCGCACGCCTGCGTCGAGGCGTGCCCGCTCGGTCATGACGCCCTGGCGTCCGACGACGTTGGCGACGCGGACGATCTCGTCGACGAGCGCCTCCTGTCGCGCCGCGACGCGGTTGAAGGCGTTGACGACCTCGGCGACGAGCGGGTCGCCGTTCGGGGTCAGCCGGACGTCGAAGTTCCCGGCCTCGAGCTCGCGCAGACCTTCGAGGAGGGAGTGCAGCGCATGGTCCTCGCCGTTGCCGCGCTCGGTGCCATCGGCGATGGCGGTGCCGCCGCTCTCGGTCTTTCGGTTGCTCTTCCGACCCTTCGAGCGCCTGCCGCCGCCGTTGCGGCCGTTAGGCGACTCTGGGTCGTTGGCGTCGAAACGGTCTCCGACTCCCACGGGATTGCTCCTGAACTGGTGGCGAAACGACGAAGGGTGCGCAGCGACTGAAAGCCGCGCGCCCCGAGGGGGGTTCTGCTGGAGGTACCGCGGCTCGCGCGGCCAAGTTGGTGGTGCTCTAACTACAAGTTTGATACCGTCGGGGCCGGCGATCCCGACGGTAGTTATTCGAGTAACAGTACCGTTTAGCGAACAGTGGTCAGGGCGGGAATTCGACCCATAACCAGCCGGACCCGGATGCCGCCATTGCTCGTCACGAGCCGCTCGTCGAGCGGAACGCGAAGTTGCGCGTCGAGGGAGCGATCGGGCGACAGGAGCGCGAGCTCCCACCCCGGAAGGCGCTCTCGAAGGACGGCGCCGGCGCGGGCAAACAGGTCGCGAGCGTCCCGCCCTCCCTTCACCCGCACTCCGTAGGGCGGGTTGGTGGCGACGAGACCGTCGGGCCCCGCGAGCGGAGCGACCGCGGATATCGGCCGGACCTCGAACGCGACGTCGGCTTCCACCCCGGCCCGGGCGGCGTTCGCGCGCGCGGCCTCGACCGCTCCGGCGTCACGATCACTGCCGGCGATCACAATACCCGCGCGCGGGAGCTCGCGTTCCAGCGCCGCGGCGACGAGCGCACTCAACCGGGCGTCGTCGAACGATGGCCACCGGGCGAAGGCGAACTGGTGCGATTCCGCACGCCTTCGGTTCGGCGCGATGCGCCGCGCGATGAGCGCACCTTCGATGGATATCGTCCCCGATCCACAGAAGGGATCGAGGAGGGGTACGTCGCCCTTCCACCCCGCGGCGAGCAGCATTCCGGCCGCCACCGTCTCGCGCAGCGGCGCCTTCGCCACGGCCTGACGGTAGCCCCGGCGGTGCAGCAGCGCGCCGGATGAATCGATGCTGATGGTGCACCGGTCGTGGAACATGCGCACGACGACGAGCTGTCCGTCGCCTCCTTCATCCTCGCCGTCGTCCACGATCGCCGCGTCGCTGGCGCCGGTGGTCCGCGCGATCGCTTCCATCACGCGCTGCGCGACGGCATCGGAGTGGTAGAGCCGCGACTTCCGGCAGGTGGCCCGGACGTCGACGGAGGTATTCGCCCCGATCCACCGCGCCCACTCGATCTTCCGTGCGCCGCGCTCGAGCTCGTGAAAGGCCGTCGCCCGGAACGACGCCGCGCGCACGAGGACGCGGTTCGCGGTGCGGAGGTGGACGTTCGCCGCGTAAAGCCCCGTGACGTCCCCACGCGCCTCGACGCTGCCGGTTTCCACCTCGCCGATCTCGAGGTTCAACTCGCGGGCTTCGCTCGCGAGGATCTCCTCGAAACCGGGCGGCGAGACGAGGTGCAAGTCGAGCTTCATTCCGGGAAGCTAAGCGGCAGAACTGCCTCGGGCTGACAATTACGACGAAGGTTCATCCGGATTCTGCGGATGAAAACGGATCCTGCGGATGAACTACCTGGGGGCAAGCGGGGCGAGACCATCTCTCCACGCTTGCCCCAAGACATTCAGGGCCAGTGCGAGGGAGCTCGAGTGCCCAGGAGCAGATCCGCAGGATCCGCTACATCCGCCTCATCCGGCTGAACCTTCGTCGTAATTGCCAGCCGGAGCGGTAGTCACTAGCCGGGCGCAACGACGCCGGTCCGGCGGCGTGCGCGGCTGCGGGACCACCACCAGAGGCGGATGCCGAGGAGGAACATGAAGAGGAAGAGGTACACGAGCGGAAAGGTCGTGTCCTTCTTCACCGCCCACAGGTAGTGGATCGTCCCCGTGATCGCGGCGACGTAGACGAGGCGGTGGAGGCGGTTCCAGCGCTTGCCGCCGAGGCGCCGGATGGAGCTCGTCGTCGACGTCAGGGCGAGCGGGAGGAGCATGATCCACGTCGCCATGCCGATGAAGGTGTAGCGGTGCTTGAGCACGTCGTGGGCGATGTCCCCCCAGACGAACGCCTGGTCGAGCCCCGTATACGACAGGAGGTGAATGCATGCGTAGACGAAGGTCACGATGCCTAACGTCCGCCGCTGCCGCGCGATCACGTTCCACCCGAACCAGCGCCGCACGGGCGTGACGAGGAGCGTCAGGGCGAGGAAACGGAGCGTCCAGAGCCCCGTCTGGATCACGACCTCGCGGATCGGGTTGGCGCCGAGCCGGTCGGTGACGAGCGCGAAGACTACCCAGAGCCCGGGAAGCGCGGCGACGAGCGAGACGACGAGCGTCGCATGGCGCCTGAGCCACGCCACGCTAGTAGTACCGCGCCAGATCCATCCCCGAATAAAGGCTCGCGACCTGGTCGGCGTAGCCGTTGAACATCAGCGTCGGCTTGCGACGCCAGCCCCCGCCGATGACGCGCTCGTTGCGCTGGGTCCAGCGCGGGTGGTCGACGTTCGGGTTCACGTTCGCGTAGAAGCCGTACTCGTTCGACGCGACGCGATTCCACGTCGTCTCCGGCTGCGCCTCGGTGAAACGGATGCGCACGATCGCCTTCGTCGCCTTGAAGCCGTACTTCCACGGGATCACGGTGCGCAGTGGCGCTCCGTTCTGGTTCGGCAGCGTCTTTCCGTACAGTCCCGTCGCGAGGAGCGTCAGCGGGTGCATCGCCTCGTCCATCCGAAGCCCTTCCGTGTACGGCCAGGGAAGATCGTTGCCGCGCTGGAGCGGCATCTGCTTCGGATCGAACAGCGTCGTGAACTCGACGAACTTCGCGCTCGCGAGCGGCTCGACGCGGCTGATCAGGTCGCGCAGCGGGAAACCCTGCCACGGGATCACCATCGACCACGCCTCGACGCAGCGGTGTCGATAGACGCGGTCCTCGAGCTTGTGCGGCTTGACGAGATCGTCGATCGCGTAGTCCGCCGGCTTCTCGACGAGCCCGTCGACACGGACCGTCCAGGGCCGCGTCCGCAGCTTTCCGGCGTTCTGCTTCGGGTCCTCTTTGCCGGTGCCGAACTCGTAATAGTTGTTGTACGAGGTGATGTCATCGTACGACGTCGGGACGAGCTCCTGCGTCGTGCTCGCCGTCACCGTCGAATCGCCCTCCGCCACGCGGCTCTCCGCCTTACGGCAGGCGGCGACCACCGACGGTGAGAGCAGCGATCCCGCGCCGAGGATTCCCGCGGTGCGCAGGAACTGGCGTCGGCCGAAGTAGTCGCGCTCCGGCGTGACCTCCGACGAGGGAATCTGCCCGCCCTTTCGAATCAACATCCTCACCTCCGGTTCTCGGCGAAGCATACGGGCTGGACCGGTGCTCCGGAACGATTTCTGCTTTCTCCGGGCGCATGACCCGGTCCTCTCTCAGGACCGAGGCGCTCCGTATTCTACGTGAGCGCTTCGGCCATGCCGACTTCCAGCCAGGCCAGTGGGAGCCCATCCGCTCCGTGCTCGAGAAGCGCGATGCGCTGGTCGTCATGCCGACCGGAGCGGGGAAGTCGCTCATCTATCAGCTCCCGGCGCTGATGCTTCCCGGCCTCACCGTCGTGGTGAGCCCGCTCATCGCGCTGATGAAGGACCAGCAGGACAAGCTCCGTGCCTCGGGGATCGATGCACTCGCGATGCACTCGCACCTCTCCACCGCCGAGGCGCGCGAGACGGGAGCGAGAGTGCTCGACGGTGACGGCTCGATCCTCTACCTGACGCCCGAGCGGTTCAAGGACCGCGACTTCTTCGACCGGCTGCTCACGCGCACCGTCTCGCTCTTCGTCGTCGACGAGGCGCACTGCGTCAGCCAGTGGGGGCACGACTTCCGGCCCGACTACATCTCGCTCGGCAGCATCGTGCAGCGGCTCGGGCGGCCGCCGGTGCTCGCGCTCACGGCGACCGCGACCGACGAGGTGCGCGCCGACATCGCGCGCCAGCTCCGCCTCGACGACCCGCAGGTCACGATCACCGGCTTCGCCCGTCCCAATCTCCGCTTCGAGGTGAAGCGGACCGTCAACGACGGCATGAAGGACAAGGCGATCGAGGAGATCCTCGACGACGCGGAAGGAACCGGCATCGTCTACGTCGCGACCGTGCGCGAGGCCGAGCGGCTGTACGAGCAGCTGAAGGAGCACCATCGGGTCGGACTGTACCACGGAAAGATGGGCGCTCCGGAGCGGCGCGAGATCCAGGACCGCTTCATGAACGACGAGCTGCGGGCGATGATCGCGACCAACGCCTTCGGACTCGGCATCGACAAGCCCGACATCCGCTTCGTCATCCACTACCACCTTCCCGGCTCGATCGAGGCGTACTACCAGGAGGCGGGGCGCGCCGGGCGCGACGGATTGCCCGCCACCTGCACGCTGCTCTATCGCGTCGAGGACCGCCGCATCCAGTCCTACTTCCTCGGCGGGAAGTACCCGGAGATCGAGGAGGCAGCGAAGGTCGCGCTGGTGATGGAGGCGCACGCCGAGCGCACACCGGTGCCGCTGCAGGACGTCGCCGATCAGTCGGGCGTCGCGCGTCGCAAGGCGCGGATCGTCCTCACGCTGCTCAAGCGCCACGGCGTGCTGCGCGAGCATCGGGGCAACATGTGGGAGCGGCTGCAGACCGGGCTGCTCAAGGTGAACCTGAGCAACGACCTCACCGACTACGAGGAGCGCCGCATCCTCGACCGCCGCAAGCTGGACGCGATGGTCGCCTACTGCCAGACGGCGCGCTGCTACACGCGCTACATTCTCGAATACTTCGGCGAGACCGACGTCGATGCCGACTGGCGGTGCCGCAACTGCGGCGCCTGCGACGCGCTCGACGAATGGGAGGCGGAGAACTCGCACACCTGGGCGCGCGCCCACACCGCGACGGGCGACTAGCGGCAGTCCTCAGGCTCGGTCCTGATGCAAGACATCCTGCAGTGGCGCTGGGAGAACAACACCGTGGCGCAGTGGGGGATCGCGCTGGTGACGTTCGTCGCCGCGCTGCTCGTCCTGCGTTTCGTCCGCGACTTCACCCTCCGCCACCTCCGCGCCCTCGCCGCGCGCACCGAGAACTGGGTCGATGACCTGATCGTCGTCGTCCTCGAGCGGACGAAGACCTGGTTCATCATCCTCGTCGCGATCACCATCGCGACGGCGCCGCTCGCCGTCGGCCGGGACGGCGTGCGCATCATGACGATCGTCATGACCTTCGCGGTCATGATCCAGGCGGCGATCATCGCCAACCGGATCGTCGGCTTCGCGGTCGACCGCTACGTGCTCTCGCACGGGCCCGACGTCACGGGGGCGGCGACGGTACGAGGCTTCGCCTTCCTCGCGCGCGTCGTCGCCGCGGGAATCCTCCTCATCGCCGCGCTCGACATCCTCGGCGTGAACGTGACGACGTTCATCGCCGGGCTCGGGATCACCGGCATCGCCGTCGCGCTCGCCGTGCAGAACGTCCTCGGCGACCTCTTCGCCGCGCTCTCGATCGTGCTCGACAAGCCGTTCGTGGTCGGCGACGCGATCGCGATGGAGAACGTCGAAGGCACCGTCGAGCGCGTCGGGCTGAAGACGACGCGGATTCGCGGGCTCGGTGGGGAGCAGATCATCGTCGCGAACGCGGACCTCCTCCGCGGCAAGATCCGCAACTACAGGCGGCTCGCCGAGCGACGCGTCGTGCTCACGATCCGCCTCGCACCGGAGACCGCGCCGGAGAAGGCGGCGCACTTCCCGGAAGTCCTCCAGCAGATCGTCGTCAGCAAGACGCCGGTGCGCTTCGACCGCGCGCATCTCGCGCGCATCGCCGACCTCGGCCTCGAGTACGAGCTCGTGTACTACGTGACGAGCCCGGACTACCTCGTGCACATGAACCTGCTCCAGGCGGTCAACCTCGACATCCTCGAGCAGATGCGCCGCCAGGGCCTCGCGCTCGCGGCGCCGTCGCGCGTCGTCATCTCGCCCTCACCGCCGCCGCCGCCGGGCGTCGCCGCGCCGGCCGGCGGCCGTCACGTCACAGGAAGCTGAGCCAGCGGTTGGGCGACGTCGCCTTCACCCGCGCGTACCAGCGGCAGGGGAAGTAGAGCGCGACGACGACGAGCGCCGTGACCAGGTACAGCATCGGCAGGCTCCACATGTAGCCGTCGGGGACGGGCGGCGGCATCAGCGGATGGTTCGCGACGAGCCAGCCGGTGCTCCGCGGCGTGCGGACGAGCGAGATGAGGACGGCGACGACGTGAATGAGCGGGATGTGCAGCACGTAGTAGAAGAACGGAACGCGCCCGAACACCTCCAGCCACCGCGCGACGCGGCCGCGCGCGTTCTCGAGCGCGGGGATCAGGAGCAGCGTCGGGCCTAACGTCATGAGCAGGAACTGAAGCGACGCCGGGTACTTCGTCGTGTTGAGGAAGGCCAGCGGCGACGGCATCCGGGCGGCGAGCTGGCTCCACGGCCGCGGATCGCCGTAGCCGTCCGTCACGCGGAGCACGACGAAGAGCAGCACCGCCGCGCCGCCGAGGAAGAGGCAGACCCGCCGGCGCGCGGCGGCGTCGAGGCGCATCACGACGCCGAAGCCGTAGCCGGCGGCCATCACGCCGATCCACGGCAGCAGCACGTAGAGGATGGCGAGGTTCCACCCCAGTCCGGGAATCGGGAATCCGCCCCCCGCGTAGAGGACGCGGAGCAGCGGTCCCGACGCGTCGCCCCGGTCGAGCAGCGGCGCGAGCGCGTTGTGGGTGAGGATGATGGCGACGCCGATCGCGCCGACGACGCCCGCGGGAAGGGCACAGAGCGCCGCGAGGACGACCATCGACCACCCGATCGCCCAGATCACGCCGGCGAAGGTGAACGAGGCGTAGTCGAAGTTGAACGTCCAGCCGAAGCGCAGGATCGTCAGCTCGAGCAGGACGAGCCAGAGCCCGCGCACGAGGAGGAAGCGCGCCAGCTCGCCACGCGTCCGCACCCGCTCGCCCTGGCTGGCGCGCGAGCGCACGCCATGCCCGTACAGGTAGGCCGCGGTGCCGGCGAGGAAGATGAAGGCGGGCGCGCAGAAGTGCGTGACCCAGCGAGTGAAGAACACCCCAGGAGTCGGACCCCCGGGCGGCACGCCGGCGTAGACGCGCACATGGTCGATCGCCATCAGCACCATCACCGCGCCGCGGACGATGTCGATCGACCCGATCCGCGCACGCGACGGCGCCGCCGCGGCGGGCGGGGCGGAATAGTCGTAGGTCGCAGCTGCCGTCCGTGCTCCGCTCATGCTCGGCCTCCAGCCGGAGACGATGCGGCTATACTGCTGCAGACCCGGCGGCGGGGGAAGACGTCGTCTCGCACGCACCCATCAGTGCCATGAGCACACTCTGGAGCGCGACCTCGCAGGCGAAGTGGCGCGAGGCACTGGATCGCTACGACGCCGTGATCGCGGCACAGGGCGTCAAGCGGCTGGCGGAGCTCGACCGCTGGTACCAGGACGAGCTGCCACCCGCGATCGCCAGGCGCCGCCCCGCGCACGTCACCCACGACGAGCTGGTGAAGGCGTCGGAGTGGAAGATGGCGCGCGGCGTCTTTCGCGCGCGCAACCTGGTGCTGGTGAAGGGGAACGACGCCGGAGTCGTGGTGAAGACGAGCACCGATGCCCTCTCGCGCATCCCCGACCCGAAAGCTCCGATCGCCACCCTCGCGAAGCTCGACGGCGTCGGTCCCGCGACCGCATCGGCGATCGCCGCCGCCGCGGCACCGGAGATCTACCCCTTCCTCGACGAGCTCGTCGCCGCCCAGATCCCCGGACTCGGTGCGGTCGCCTTCACCATGACCTACTACGCCCGCTACGCCGACGCTCTCCGCTCCCGCGCCGCGGAGCTGGGAAAGGATTGGACGCCGGTGCTCGTCGAGAAAGCATTATGGGCCAACTCCGGCGGCAAGGTCGCTTTGCGGAAGTAGCCCACCGGTCATCGCTCGCGAGCGATCGGACTTTCGTCCCGGTCGTGTGGGAGGATCGGGAGCGGGGAGCTGAAGAGAACGGCAATCGGGATCTGGACAGGGAGGCTCCGATTGGGATCGGAATCGGGAGGTGGGACGCCCTCCTCCGCGAGCAATCCTCCCGCCTCCCGATCCCAGTCCCGATCGGCCCCTTCCCATCCCGCATCCCCGTTGCGGTTCCATTCAGCTCCCAGCTCCTCGCTCCGACCGGGCCCTGAGCCAGGGAGAGGCGATCTAGCAGGCGCTCAGTACTTGGGTACCGATGGATCGACGTCGTCGCTCCAGCGGAGGATGCCGCCGGCGAGGTTCTTCACGCGCTGGAAGCCGGCGTCCTTCATCTGCTTCGCGGCGGTCGCGCTGCGCTTGCCGCTGCGGCACATGACCACGATCTCGCGCGACGGATCGAGCGAGTCGAGCGCGGTCGCGATCTCGCCGAGCGGGATGAGGCGCGCGCCGGGGATATGACCGATGTCCCATTCGCGCGGCTCGCGGACATCGATGAGGTCGAAGTCGTCGCGCGCGTCGAGGCGCGCCTTCAGCTCGGCGGGGGTGATCTCGTCCGTCATGTCGCGGTTGTCGGTGGGCATGGTTTCGGGTGTGATGCCGCAGAACTGGTCGTAGTCGATGAGCTCCCGGATCTCGCGCGTGCCGCACGCTGGACAGCGCGGATCGCGCCGCAACCGCAGGGTGCGGAACTCCATGGTCAGGGCGTCGATCAGCAGCAGGCGGCCGGCGAGCGTCTCGCCGATGCCGAGGACGACCTTGATCGCCTCCACTGCCTGGATCGTGCCGACGATCCCCGGTAGCACGCCGAGCACTCCGCCTTCGGCGCATGACGGCACCTGCCCCGGCGACGGCGGCTCGGGGACGAGGCAGCGGTAGCAGGGCCCGTCGCCGGTCGCGAAGAGCGACGCCTGGCCCTCGAAGCGGAAGATCGAGCCGTAGACGTTGGGCTTGCCGAGCAGGACGCAGGCGTCGTTGATGAGGTAGCGCGTCGCGAAGTTGTCGGTGCCGTCGACGACGAGGTCGTACTCGCGGATGATCCCGAGCGCGTTCGCCGACGTGAGGCGTGTCTGGTACGGCTCGACGTGGACGTGCGGGTTGACGTCGCGGATGCGCTCCCGCGCCGAATCGAGCTTCGGCCGCCCGACGTCGTCGGTGCCGTGAAGGAGCTGCCGCTGGAGGTTGGTGACGTCGACGACGTCGAAGTCCACCAGGCCGAGCGTGCCGACGCCGGCCGCTGCGAGGTAAAGCGCCACCGGCGAGCCGAGGCCACCCGCACCGACGATGAGTACTCGTGCCGCCTTCAGGCGGCGCTGTCCCTCCGCTTCGACCTGCGGCAGGATGAGGTGCCGGCTGTAGCGCTGCCGCTCGGCCGCGGTGAGCTGGGGAAGCTCGTCGGCCATGCCTAACCGCCGCTCACGGCGGGGACGATCGTGATCGTGTCGCCGTCGCTGACCGGCGTCTCCAGGCCGTCGAGGAAGCGCACGCTCTCCTCGCCGACGAAGACGTTGACGTGGCGGCGAAGCTCGCCCTGCTCGGTGAGCACGCGATCGGTCACCGCCGGCCAGCGCGCGGTCACCGCGGCGAGCGCTTCGGCGACGGTCGCGCAGGGATCGTCGAGACGCACCGTGCCGACGCCCCTCGAGAAAGGCGTGAGTGCGCGCGGCAGCACCACCGAGATCGGCATCCGCGCCGTCAGGCAGCGCCGATCACCGCCGCCTTCACGCAGCAGATCGGCGGCAGCGCGTCGGCGAGGCTCTTCCAGCTGTCCCCCGCGTCGGCGGATGCGTAGAGCTTCCCGCTGCGCGTTCCGAAGTAGAGACCGGCCGGATCGTGCGCGTCGGCGGTGAGGCCGTCGCGGAGGATGCACTCGTACGCATCCGCCTGCGGCAGTCCCTTCGTGAGCGGCTCCCACGAGCCACCGGCGTCGCGGGTTCGGTACACGCGGAGCTTCCCCTCCGGGACGACGCGGAACATGTCGGCCTGGATCGGGATGATGTACACGGTGTCCGGCTCGTGCGGGTGTGCCGCCATCGCGAAGCCGAAGTCGGAGGGAACCCCGTTGGCGATGTCCTGCCATGAGTCGCCCCAGTCGTCGCTGCGGTAGAGTCCCCAGTGGTTCTGGAGGAAGAGCCGCTCCGGGCGCGCCGGATTGTGCACGACCTTGTGCACGCACTGGCCAAACTCCGGATAGTGGTTCGGCAGGAAGACGGCGCGCACGCCGTTGTTGCGCGGCCGCCAGCTCCGCCCGCCGTCATCGGTGCGATAGAAGCCGGCGGTCGAGATCGCGATCCCCATCCGCTTCGCGTCGCGCGGGTCGGGAACGATCGTGTGCAGACAGAGCCCACCGCCGCCCGGCTGCCACCGCGGGCGATGTTCGTGATTCAGCAGCCCGTCCACCGGCGCCCAGCTCTCGCCGCCGTCGCGCGACTCGAAGAGCGCCGCCGGCTCGACGCCGCACCAGACGACGCCGGGCTCGTCGGCGCGACCGGGGATGATCTGCCAGACGCCGGCGAGCGAAAGTCCCGATCCCTCCGGGAACTTCACGGTGTGGCGCTCCGGGCCCGTCCAGCTCTTTCCGAAATCGTCGCTGATGCGGATGGTGCCGCCGAAGTGCGAGCTCTGCGTCCCGACGAGCATGCGCCTGCGCCCGGCGCGCTGGTCGTACGCGATCGAGTAGACCTGCTCACCCTGGAAGTGCGGCCCGTCCATCTTCCACTTCTTCCGTGAGGCATCGGAGGAGAAGATGAACGCGCCCTTCGTCGTGCCGACGAGGACGATGACGTCGCCCTCGCCGCGGGTCGATCGTGCACGGGCCATGGATCCTCTGGGGAACGGAGCCTTCCTAGGCTGAGCCGGGTGCGCCGAGGGCGCAATGGTGGCGGCTGCGCTACCGTGCGCGCGGGCCGTCGATGTCGACCCTGATCGAGCGCCACCGCCCCTGCTTGAAGCGCGTCACGCTGAGCAGGCAGCGCGTGACGTGGCCGAGCAGTATCGCGATCCAGATGTCCATCGGGTCGAGCGTTCCGAAGCGTTGGATCGCGAAGCAGATGCTGAGCGGCACCAGCACCTGGGACACGATCGAGATGTAGAGCGGGCTCCTGGTGTCGCCCGTACCCTGGAGCCCGCCCGTATAGGTGAGCGCGGCGGCGATGAAGAGTCCCGACACGCTGAGCACGCGCAGCAGGTGGGTCCCGATGTCGAGCACGACGGGATCCTCCATGCCGAAGATGCCGAGCAGCTGGCGCGGAATGAAAAGGAAGAAGATTCCAACCGTCGCGGCGACCGCGACGCCGTAGCGGGCGGCGACGTCCACCACGTGATTCGCCCGGTCGGGCTGCCCGGCGCCGAGGTTCTGTCCCGCCACCGCCGCCGCCGCGCCCATCAGACCCACCGACGTCCAGGTGATGAGCGAGAAGAGCTGCCCGTACGAGACGGCGAAGGCCGCCTGCGCCGCGGCACTCTGCGCGAGCGATCCGATGAAGGAGAGCATGAGCACCCCGCCGATGTTCATCGCGATGCCCTGGATCCCGGTCGGAAGACCGAAGCGGAAGAGTGAGCGGATGATCTGCCAGTCGGGGGCGAAGCCATGGTGGCGCGGGAACGACACCGCCCATCCGCCGCGGATGAGCTTCGTGAGGGCGTAGATCGCGACGATCCCCGAGGCGAGACACGTCCCGATCGCCGCGCCAGCGGTGCCGAACTCCGGCACGGGTCCGATCCCTTCGATGAAGACGATGTTCAGCACGAGGTTGAGCACCGTCATCGCGATGCCGATGACCATCGGCGTGCGCGCGTCTCCAGCCGAGCGCAGCGCGCCGCCGAGCATGAAGAACACCATCATGCCGCTGCTGAAGAGGAACATGATGCGGAGGAAGGGGAGCGCCTCCGCTTTCACCTCCGGCGCGGCGTTCACGAAGTCGAGCAGCGTCGGCGCGAGGAAGTACCCCACCGGCGCGAGCACGAACACCGAGAGACCGATCGCGGTCAGGAATGCCTGGTAGACGGTGCGATCCACCTTGTCGGTGTCACCGGCTCCCGCGAAGCGCGCGACGAGCACGCTCATCCCCGAGAAGAGCGAGGCGATGAAGACGATGACGACGAGGAAGATCTGGAAGGCGACGCCGATCGCGGCGTTGCCGCGGAAGCCGACGAGCCGGCCGACGAGGATGTGGTCCACCATCCCCTGGAGGCCGCCGATGATGTTCGTGAGCATCGTCGGCCAGGCGATCTTCCACACCGCGCCGCGGAGCGGACCCTCGACGATCGAGCGGTCGAAGCGCCCCGGCGCGGCCGGTCCCGGCGGCGGTGGCGTTTCGGCGGGGACGGTCGGGGCGGTGGGAGCGGGCGTCGAGCTCTGGGTCACGAGCGATGCGCGGGAAAGACGAACGCGGCGGGACGCCTAAGATGGCATCCCGCCGCGTACGGCGCGAGCGGTCGCGGCGCGAGGCCGCGTCCGGTCACGGGAACCCGGTACGATTCTCGGCGCTCGGCTCCTGACGCACTTCGCGGACGCGCGGCGTCTGGCCGTAGTTGTACTGGAACGTCAGCCACGCCGACCGCACCCCGAAGCTGCGTCCGGTGAGCTGCATGACGTCGTCGTTGCCGGCGCGGACGCGCATCCGGTTCGTGTTGAACGGATCCTGGACGCGGAAGCCGACGATCGCCTTGTCGCCATTCACCTTCTTCCGGACGGTGAAGTTCGAGCCCTGGAAGGCGGAGAACCGTCCGCGCTCGATCTTCATCGGCGCGCGATAGAAGTACGCGCCCTGGAGCGACCACGTCTGCGTCAGCTGCGACGTCGCGTTGAGGCGCGCCGACCAGGTGACGGCGTTCGACCCCACCGCGGACTGTGAACCGCCGTCGGTGACCATCTTGAAGACGTTGAAGCTCGCGAAGCCGTTGAACTTCGGGCCGAGGCGGAGCTGGCCGTTGAGGTCCGTACCCCACGAGTTGCTGTTCGCGAGATTCTCGAAGCTCACCGACGTGACCTCGCGAGTGTCGACCGTATCCGTGGTATTGATGTTGACGCGGATGATGTCGGTCGTGCGGCGGTAGAAGGGCGAGAGCTGGAGCGATCCGAACTTCCCGTTCTTCGAGATGCCGACCTCGTAGGCGTCGGTGTACTCGGGGTTCAGGCGCGGGTTGCCGAAGAAGACGTTCTGCGCGTCGAAGAACGACGGGAACGGGTTCAGCTCCTGCGTCCCGGGGCGCCGGATGCGCCGCGAGTAGCTGACCTTGAGCTGCGTCGCCTCGCTCGGGTTGTACATCACGACGCCGCTCGGGAAGAGGCTCGTGTAGTCGTAGGGATAGTTGACGCCGGTCGTGCTCAGTTCGAAGTCGCGGCTCGCGCGCTCGGCGCGCAGGCCGGCCTGGAGCTGGACCTTCTTGCCGACACTCTGGCTCAGGACGCCGTAGGCGGCGTGGACCGTCTCGTCGAAGACGAAGTCGTTGCTCAGACTGCTCCGCACCCAGTTGCCATTGCCGGCGTCGTCCTTCATGACGAGGAAGTCACGGTCGAGGTGGCGCGAGTTGCCCTTGTAGCCCGTCTCGAGCTTGAGCGTCTTGCCTAACGGCCGGGTGTAGTCGAGCTGGCCGGTGAGGTTGCGGGTGAGCGCGTCGGTGTCGTCGTTCTCGTTCTCGATCTGCGGCGCGCCCGTGCTGGTCGACTGCCGCCAGAGCGACGTGCCGTCCTCGTCGCGGGCGCGGTTGAAGCGCACCTCGCCCGAGAGCTCGTGCTTCCGCGGCTCGATCGTCCGCTTGAGCGCGGTCGTCCAGTCGAACATCAGCCCCTTCGAGTCGGTGACGCGCGGCCGGAAGTAGCGATCGGTCACCGCCCGCGTGTCGTCGAGCTCCGTGTAGAGGATCGACTGGTCGTCGTTGAAGTTGCGGTGGTTGATCGAGAGCGCGTTTGTGAGGACGTTCTTCGGCGTCAGCTTGTAGTCGACGGTGGTGGTGAAGTTCTGTCCCACCCCGCCCTGGCGCCCGTCGATGTCCTGCTCGGTGATCGACGCGAGCTGCGCGAGTGCGTCATAGCGCTCGCGGTCATTGAAGCCGAGCACCGGACGATCGTCGGCGAAGAAGCCGAGGCTCGAGAGCAGCGAGACCTTCCCGACCTGATAGCCGACGTTCCCGGACGCGTTGTAGCGATCGGTCTCGGCGATGCCGAGGTTGAGGCCGGCGCTGACGCCGAGGTCGACGTTCTGCTTGAGGACGATGTTGATGATCCCGGCCATTCCCTCGGGGTCGTGCTTCGCCGACGGGTTCGGCACGACCTCGATGCGCTCGATGATGTTCGAGGGGAGGCTCTTCAGGTACGCGGCGAGCTGCGTGCCCTGGATCGGCGTCGCGCGGCCGTTGATCTGGATCGCGACGTTCTCGTTCCCGCGCAGGCTGACCTTGCCGTCGCCGTCGACCTGGACCGACGGCACGGCGTCGAGCACCTCGCTCGCGTTCGTGGCGGCGGGCGCGACGTCCTTGGCGCGGTAGGTGTTGCGATCGGGCTCGATCGACATCGCCGGCCGGTCGCTCTTGACCTCGACGGCCTGGAGCTCGAGCGGGATCTGCGTCAGGAGCAGCGTGTCGACGTTGGCCGCGACGGCCTGCGGCGTGATCGTGAAGCGCTTGCGCTCGGGCTTGAAGCCCATCGACGTCACGCGGACGTAGTACTCGCCCGGGCGAAGCCCGCGGATGATGAAGCTGCCGTCGGGCTTGGCGAAGTCGCCGGTGACGAGAAGGGAGTCCTTGACGTTATGAACCCCGACGGCAGCCCTCTGGACGGGTGCCTTCGACTCCGCGGCGATCGCGATGCCGCGTACCTCACCCGGTCCGGAGGGGGGAGGACCAGCGCCGGGACGTCCGGCTGGGGCCTGTGCGGCGAGTGAGCTTGCGCCTGCGGCGAGGAGCAGGCCGAGGGCTGCGGGGACGAGACGCCTCATGAGACAACTCCGCGGAGGGAACTGGGGGGAATGCGAGTAGGACGGGTTACCGTCCGATTCGCCACTACGGGGCCTCGCGCAGCCAGGTTTCGAACGGCTGCGGGGGTTGGACACCCGACCCGTCCAATAGGATGCAACGGCCGTCGTTCTGGCTCCCGAGGTCCTTCGTCGGTCCCTCGTCGACGGGGGACTAGAGTCGAGAGAAGTCATCGCTTCGCTCGACGACGGGGGACGGGAGTCGGGAGAGGAGCCGATGAGCGACGGGGAGCGTGAGAGCGACCCGCATCAGGTAGTCGCCCGCTCGTCGTCTTTTCCCGCGGTTGGCTCCGTGACGAGGGAGGCGGCAACAGGGGATACCTGAGGCAGGTCGCTTCCTCGTCCCCCGTCTCTCTTCGCGGTACCACCCGTCTCCCGTCCCCCGTCGCCGAGCGTCAGCGACGGCCTCTCTCGTCCCCTAGTCCCTCGTCCTGAAAGAGCGACGAGGAGAATCGTTAGGCATGGCTCGTCGCTTCGTTCTCGGGGATCGCGAGCGCCGCCAGCGCATGACGCGCGCTCGCGATCGCGACGAAGACGTCCATCGCGTCCTGCGCGTCCAGCCAGAGCAGGATCTCGGCGTTCGTCAGCTCGGCGACGAGACGGCGGCTCGTCACGATCGAGCGGCGTTGGGGGCGGCGGGGCTCGACCATCGTGCATACGATGCGGTCGCCGACGGCGCGCGTCCAGTCCCGCCCGCTGGGGAGAAGGGAACGATCGGCGAGGTGGCCGGTGTCGAACGGAACGTTCGCCCACTCACCAGGAGGCACCATGCGAGCGCTCCGAGTCACCGCTTCCCTGCTCGTCCTCTTCGCCACCGCCGCGGCACGACCCGATGGCGCGGTACGCAAGGAGCACGTCCGGCTCCAGCTCAGCACCGAGTCGGGTGCGGCCGGCCGGGCGCGGATCGTGACGAGAGGGCTGATCATCATCGCACCGACGCCGACGACGGGACGCCAGCCCTGGCAGGTCGTGCGGACGATGGACGTGCCGGGAGAGCTCCTGCTCGCTGGCATCGGCGAGGCCGACGTGCGGCTCGTCGATTCCACGGCGACGCTCGTCGCGAACGTCGTCCAGATCCGGCGCGACCCGCCGCCCGCACAGCGTCTTTCGGGCCGGGGCCTTCGTGTCAGCCGCAGCGCGTACACCGAGCCGTACACGATCGTCCCGCTCGGCGACGCGCGCGTCAGCGATCGCCGTTAGGCCCGTGTCGGACGGCCGCTACTTCGCGTAGACGGCGGTCAGGCCGGCTTCGATGATGGTCATGCTGCCCGCGCGGTACTGCGCGAGCCGTGCCTTGCTGTTGATGCCGCTGATCAGCGTCACCGAGGTGCCCTGAAGCTGGTACGCCCCCGCGTCGGTGTATGGGACGACGCTCACCACGCCGTTCGTCCTCATGCTCCGGCTGCCCGACTCGGCGTACGTTCCACCCTGGTAGAGGACGATGGCCGCCTGGAGAATCGTGGTCTGGTCCGCATCGCCGGGAATCGCGAAGGGGAGCGGCGCGCCGTTGACCGTCCGCAGCGTATAGGTGCCGTTGACGGTGGAAGGCTCCGTCGGCGGATCCTTGAGGCACGCAGTGGAGATCAGGACCAGCGACGGCAGCAGCAGCTTCGCACGCATCCGCGATGTTCCTCCGCCATCGGTGACGCTGGATTATGTTCTGCCGCGTCGTCCTCCGGGAGGCCCGCACCTGCGGCTGCTCGCCTTCGCCTTCCTTGCGCTGGCCCCGCTCCGTGCCTCGGCACAGGGACCGGGAGCGGTCGTGGGCGTCGTCTACGACAGCGTCGCGAAGGCGCCTCTCGCCGGCGCCCTCGTGCAGCTCGTCGCCGCGGACACCGGCGCACGCGGCTCATCGCGCATCACGGCCCCCGACGAGATCGACGTCCTCGTCCACCCGAACGAGATCGCGGCGATGGAGGTCTACCCCGTGCGCACCGCGCCGCCCCAGTTCCAGCCGACGCTCGCCGGCTGCAGGAGCGTCGTGATCTGGACGAAGCTGCGCCCCAACTCGTCCAACGGCGCCTCGTGGAAGCAGCGCGCCGCCAGGATCTCCGCGGCGGTGATCGCCGGAGTGCTCATCGGCCTGGCGCCTTCGCCGCGCTGACGGGCCTCGCGCGCGTCGAGTCGGAGAAGCCGAAGAAGCGGTCGATCAGCCAGCGGCCGTCGGGCTGCCGGGCAAGCACCTGCACGTAGCGGCCGTACTCGGTGTTGCGTCCGCTCGAGTCGCGCCAGCTCTGCTCGAAGGCGCCGAACTCGGTGGCGTGCTCGTCGCCGAGGCGCCGCGCCGAGACGGTGAGCCGAAGGTCCATGTCGGCGAGCGACGCCCAGTTCCCGCGCGCCATCGCCTCCATTCCGGCACGCCCGCGCACACTGTTGAAGGCCGGCCACTCGAAGATCGCGCTGTCGGTATACAGCCGGCCGTACGCGACCGGATCGTGATCTCGATACGCCTGGATGACGCGCCCGTTGAGCGAGTCGAGCGCCGCTTGCGTGGCACCCGGCGAGCCGGTGTCGTAGCGCGCGCAGGCGACGACGGCGACGAGGACGAGACACCGCGTTCGGATCATGGCCTTCGCTCGAGGAAGGGGAGGACCTCACCCGTGAAGTACGGCTCCTGGGTCTCCCAGAAGACGTAGTGGACGTCGATGCTCTCAGCGGCGAACTCGATGAGCGCCGGGACCGTGATCCGCGTGCCGGTCCGTGGGTCGACGTCCTCGTAGTTGCCCCACTGCACCGCGATGCCGTTAGGCGCCACACCCTGGTTCAGGCGGAGCATCGCGTAGGTGTGGTTCCGTTGCCCGCGCCGGAAGGGACGCAGGTCGGGACCGCCCATCGCCATGCGCAGCCGCCGCGCCTCGTCGTACACGGAGCGCAGGTATCCGTGGTCGTCGTCAGGCAGCCACTCGCCGGGCATGAAGTTGCCGTACTGCATCGCCACGGACCGCGGAAAGGCGCGGCGCAGCGCGCGCATGTTGTCGACGATCCCGTCGCGATACGTCTCCGGACTGAAGCCGCTCGGACGCAGCGCGCCGCGCGACGGGAATTCAACCGCGGTCTCTGGAAGGTTTATCCCCTCGATCTCGCCGTCGAGCTCCCGGCCGAGCGCGGCGAGCAGCGCCTGGAAGCGGGCGCGCACCGCGGGATCCCAGCGGCGGGCGACCCAGCCCTGCGGCTTCGACGCCGTATCGGCGTCGTGGGCGTACTGGCCGGCGATGCCGCCATGAAAGGTGGTGTCGTCGAGCAGGTATTGCGGCGCGTTGACGATGGTCGCGTCGAACGACACGTCCTGGAGCTGGATGAAGAGCCGCTTCCCCGAGCGGCGCAGCAGCTCGAGGTCGCGACGAATGGCGCTGAAGTCGTATCGATCGCGCTCCGGCTCGAGCTCGCGCCACCGGTACTTGAGCTGTGCGCCCTCGAAGCCGCGCGAGCTCAGGAACCAGGGCTCGGTGATGCGCTGGCGATCGACATTGAAGTAGACGTAGTGATGAAGCGCGGCGCTCGCGCGGGGGACGGCAGGCACCTCGATGGCGGGGGGCTGCGCGCACGCCGCCGCCGTCGCCAGTGCCGATGGCAGGATCACCGCGCGCGTGACGCGCGTCATCACTGCACGCGGCGGCGCGTTTCCGCGAGCTTCCAGAAGCGGCGCTCGCCGATGACGGTGACGCGGATGCCCTGCGCGGCGAGCCGCCGCACCTCGATCAGCTTCGAGCCCCCGTCGCGGCCCGCGATCTGGAGAGCGTTAGGCCGCCCGCGCACGAGGAGGTCGGTGGTCTTCCCGGGCCTGGACTGCACGATCGCGCCCGCCTTCCTCGCCGCGGCGATCGCGTCGGCGCGTGGCCGCACGAGGAAGCCGGTGAAGGAGAGGCGCTTCCCCTCGATGCTGTCGACGCGGCCCATTCGCGGCTCCTGTGGCCGCTCGCGCAGCGCGGCGATCAGCTCGCTCGCCGTCTCATAACGCTTCCCGCGGGATCCGAGGCAGCGGTGGATGACCTCCTTGAGGCGGTCGCTGCACGGCAGCTTCCGCACGTCGCGGCTCGGCATCGCGCTCGTGACGTCGCCCTTGAGGAGCATCGCCGCGAGGAGCCCGACCTGATAGACGTCGTCGCGCCGCTGCCACCGCCGCACCTTCCCCCACGCGATCTCGTTAGGCACGTGAAAGAGGTTGAAGGCATCGGCGGTGACGCCGCGGGAGTTCGCCTGGTGCCTGGCGATCCCGAAGTCGCCGAGCTTGAGCTGCTCGCCCTCGCAGACGAAGACGTTGAAGGGCGTGAGGTCGCGGTGCAGCGCGTGGCCGCGATGGAGGACGTCGAGCGTCGAG
>DATAIS010000356.1:0-2534 GCA_036262535.1 Gemmatimonadaceae bacterium
GGCGCCGATCGCGAAGGACCTGCTCAGGGGTCTGCGGAAGAAGCGCCGCGTCGCGGCGCGCCTCATCGGGGTGACTGCCTCGCAGCTGCAACGGTTAGGCGCCGAGGAGCAGCTCGTGCTCTTCGCACGCGAAGGCCCCCACGTCGAGACTGACCGCCAGCGCGGCCTCGCCGCGGCGATGGACTCGGTGCGCGAGAAGTTCGGGCGGAAGGCGCTCAAGATCGGGATGGTGGAGCGTGACTAGACCTCGCGGCATCCCGCAGGCGCGCAGCGCCTGGGACCTACTCTCTCTGGCTCGTGGGTTTCTCGGGAGCGAGGAGCTGGGAGCTGGAGAAACCGCAACGGGGATGCGGGATCGGAAGGGGCCGATTGGGAGCGGGACTGGGAGGTGGGAGGCTCGCTCGGCGAGGAGGGCGTCCCACCTCCCGATTCCAGTCCCGCTCGGAGCCTCCCTGTCCAGCTCCCGATTGCAGTTCTCTTCAGCTCCCCGCTCCCCATCCCGAAGAAGAGAAGGTCCCAGCACGCGCTTCGCGCGTGCGGATGACAGCCGTACAACCATGAGCCATGGGTGAACAGAAGCCAGCGAGCGGGCCTGATCTCGCGAATGGCATCGCGCTCGCCGAGCTTGCCGACGGCGCGAAGATGCTCGGCCACGTTGGCGACGATGCCGTACTGCTCGCGCGGGTGGCTGACGAGATCTTCGCGATCGGCGCGAGCTGCACGCATTATGGCGGGCCGCTGGCCGAAGGCGTGATCGACGGGGACACGGTGCGCTGTCCCTGGCACCACGCCTGCTTCAGCCTCCGCAATGGCGACGCGCTGCGCGCGCCGGCGCTGAATCCCCTACCCTGCTGGAAGGTCGAGCGTCGCGGCGATCGCGTCTTCGTGACGGAAAAGCTCGAGCGCGATCCCCTCGCGCCAACCTATCCGACGCCGGCGCGCGCCGGGGCGCAGCGGATCGTGATCGTCGGCGCGGGTGCGGCGGGGACCGCGGCCGCCGAGATGCTGAGGCGATGCGGCTTCGTTGGGCCGGTGACGGTGGTCGACGCGGAAGAAGGCTCGCCCTACGACCGGCCGAACCTCTCCAAGGACTACCTCGCCGGCAACGCGCCCGAAGAGTGGATCCCGATCCGTCCGCCGGGATTCTACGACGAGCATCGCATCGATATCGTGCGCGGCCGTGCGACGCGTCTCGACGTCGCGGGGCGGAAGCTCGAGGTCGAGGCGCAAGCGCCGATCGCGTTCGACGCGCTCCTCCTCGCCACCGGCGCCGAGCCGGTGCGGCTCCCCATTCCGGGTGCGGAGCTGCCGCACGTTCACCTGCTCCGCTCCCTCGCCGACAGCCGCGCCATCATCGCCGCCGCGGACAGCGCGCGTAAGGCAGTCGTGATCGGTGGGAGCTTCATCGGTCTCGAGGTTGCGGCATCGCTGCGAACGCGCGGGCTCGATGTCCACGTCGTCGCGCCGGAGCCCGTTCCCCTCGCGCGCGTGATGGGCCCCGAGCTCGGCGGCTTCATTCGCAAGCTCCACGAGGAAAAGGGCGTCGTCTTCCATCTCGAGCGCAAGCCGGCGCGGGTCGCGGTGAAGCATGTGATACTCGACGACGGCACCACGCTCGACGCCGACCTCGTCGTCATCGGTGTCGGCGTGAAGCCACGGCTCGCGCTCGCCGAGGAGGCGGGGCTCACGATGGACCGCGGCGTGAGCGTGAACGAGTTTCTCGAGACGAGCGCGCCGGGCATCTGGGCCGCGGGCGACATCGCGCGCTGGCCCGACCCGCACACCCGTGAACGCATCCGCGTCGAGCACTGGGTCGTCGCCCAGCGCATGGGTCAGACCGCCGCCCGCAACATGCTCGGCGCTCGCGAGCGATTCGATCACGTGCCATTCTTCTGGAGCGCGCACTACGACGTCAGCATCAACTACGTCGGACACGCCGAAGCGTGGGATGCGCTGCGCGTGGACGGCTCGGCGGAGAACCGCGACGTCGCCGTCCGCTTCGAGTCGAAGGGGAAGCTGCTCGCACTGGCAACGATCTTCCGCGACGAGGAGAGCCTGAAGACCGAGATCGCGATGGAACGCGCAGTCGATGGACGCTGAGCGCCCGGCGGGATCCTCGGCGGACGACGCCGAGCTCCAGCAACGCATTCGTTCCGTCCTCGGCGCGCAGTACACCGTCGAGCGCGAGCTCGGGCGCGGTGGGATGGGGATCGTCTACCGCGCGCGCGACCTGCGGCTCAAGCGCGAGGTCGCGATCAAGCTCCTGCCGCCGGAGCTCGCCTTCCGTCACGACATCCGCACGCGCTTCCTGCGCGAGGCCGAGACCGCGGCGGGGCTGAGCCATCCGCACATCGTCCCCATTTATTCGGTGGACGAGCGCGATGGTCTCGTCTACTTCGTGATGGGCTTCGTGGATGGCGAGACGCTCGCCGAGCGGCTGCTCCAGCGCGGCGCGCTGCCGGTCGCCGAGGTGCAGCGGATCGTGCGCGAGGTCGCGGACGCGCTCGCGCTGGCGCACGCGCGCGGCGTGGTGC
>DATAIS010000357.1:0-9654 GCA_036262535.1 Gemmatimonadaceae bacterium
TAGCAGTGCCAGATCTGGTCGGTGCGCTCCTTCATCCAGATCTTCTTCGATTCGATCGCGTCCTCGTGCTTCTCGTAGAGGCAGAGCTCGACCGCGGTCGCGTTCTCGGAGAAGAGGGCGAAGTTCACACCTTCGCCATCCCACGTCGCGCCCAGCGGATACGGGCGTCCAGGCCACACTCGCATTACTTCCGGTCCTCGCGGCAGAGCGCCGCCGATCGGGCGGGCACGACGAGCTCCCGCTCGACGCGTCCGCCGGTGTGCGGCGCAACGGGCCGCTCCGTGTTCGATTCGTTCGTGGACGCGGTCGAGAGCGCGAGCGTCCACGCACCATCGCGGCGGGGAAGCGCCACGCGATGCTCGACGCGCGAGAGATTGAAGACGGCGAAGAGCGCCGCACCGCGATCGGCCGTCAGCTCGACGCAGATCGGCGATTCGCCGCCGCCATGGTCGACGCGCACGCGCGCCGCACCCGGACGCAGCGCGGGCTCCGAACGACGGAGCCGCAGCAGCTCGCGGTAGAGCGCGTGCAGCTCGCGGTTCGGCGCGCGCTCGAGCTTCGACCAGTCGAGCTTCGAGCGACGGAAGGTGTCCTCCGACTGCGGGTCGGGGACGTCGTCCGCCCAGCCGAAGGACTCGAACTCCTTCCGCCGTCCGGTGCGCACCGCCTCGACGAGCTTCTCGTCGCCGTGGCTGACGAAGTACTGGAAGGGATTCGTCTCGCCGTACTCCTCGCCCATGAAGAGCAGCGGGACGTACGGCGACAGCAGCAGCAGCGCCGCCGCGAGCCGCTGGTCCTCGACGGCGAGCAGCTCGCCGAAGCGCTCCCCCGCGGCGCGGTTGCCGACCTGATCGTGGTTCTGGATGCAGACCACGAAGTGCTCGGCGGAGACGTCGGTCGCGGGCGCGCCATGGTGACGGCGGCGATGCTTCGAGTAGCGGCCGTCGTAGACGTAGCGGTCGCCCAACGCCTTCGCGATCGGATCGACACCGCCGAAGTCGGCGTAGTAGCCCTTCGTCTCCCCGGTGAGCGCGGCGTGGATCGCGTGATGGAGGTCGTCGCTCCAGTGCGCGTCGAGCGCCCATCCGCCACGATCGGCGGGGCGCACGACCTTGGGGTCGTTGAGGTCGCTCTCGCCGATGACGACCGCCCGCCGCCCGAGGAGCTGCGCCTGCTCGCGAACGCGCGACCCCAGCTCCTCGAGCAGGTGACGCGCGCCGAAGTCGAAGATGCCATGGATCGCGTCGAGGCGGAGCGCGTCGACGTGGAACTCCGTGACCCAGTACAGTGCGTTCTCGATGACGAAGCGGCGCACCTCGTCGCTGTCGGCATCGTCGTAGTTCACGGCCGATCCCCAGGGCGTCCTGTACTTCTCGGTGAAGTACGGCCCGTACGCGCCGAGGTAGTTCCCCTCGGGCCCGACGTGGTTGTAGACGACGTCGAGCACGACGGCGAGCCCGGTGCGATGCGCGGCGTCGACGAGCCGGCGTAGTCCCTCCGGACCACCGTAGCCCGACTCGGGCGCGTAGAGCTGCACGCCATCGTAGCCCCAGTTGCGTCCACCGGGGAACTCGCCGACGGGCATGATCTCGATGGCGGTGATGCCGAGCTCCTTCAGGTACTGCAGCCGTTCGATCGCCGAGTCGAAGGTGCCGCCCTCGGTGAAGGTGCCGACGTGGAGCTCGTAGATCACGAGAGCGGCGACATCGAGTCCCTTCCATCCGTCGTCGGTCCAGCGGAACTCGCGCGGATCGACGACCTGCGACGCGCCGTGGACGTCGTCGGGCTGGTAGCGGCTCACCGGATCGGGGACCGGCTCGGCGCCGTCGAGCCGGAACCTGTAGCGGGTTCCGGCGCGCGCCTCGTGCACGATCCCCTCGAAGATTCCGCCGCCGCGATCGTCGAGGGTTCGGGAGGACTCCTTGCCCTTCCCGTACATGACGACGTCGGCGCGCTTCGCCTTCGGCGCCCAGATACAGAAGCGCACGCCCCCATCGGGGAGCGCAGTAGCGCCCCGCCCGAGTGACCAGAGGCTGCTCATCGCCGCGCGCCCGAGTGTGTCGCGTGCGCGGAGAGCAGTCGCCCGATCCCCTGGATCGGGATCCAGGCCCAGTCGGGACGGTTGTTCAGCTCGTAGGCGAGCTCGTAGAAAACTTTCTCGGTCTCGAAGAGCGAGAGCAGGGCATCGACGTGTTCGCGCGCGGCGGGCAGGTAGCCCGGCAGCGGCTCGCGCATGTAGCCGCGGAGAAAGGCCGCACGGACCTCCTGCTCCCAGCGCGCGGCGCGGGCGTCGAGGTCGGTGGCATCGCTGCCGCGGGAACGCTGCTCGGTCGCGAGCGTCGCCGCCGCGTAGGCGAAGGAGCGGAGCATGCCGGCGACGTCGCGCAGCGCGCTCGCGCGCTCGCGACGCTCGGCGAGCGGACGTGCCGGCTCCCCCTCGAAGTCGATGATCATGAAGGCGCCGTCGGGCGCGCGCAGCACCTGGCCAAGGTGGTAGTCGCCGTGATGGCGGATCTTCTCGCCCGCGTCGTGCGCGAGCGCGGCCGCCTGCTCGGCGACGGTGTCGGTGAAGCTCGATCTCCGCTCGACGATCGCGCCGGCATCGGCCGCGACCTCCTCCGGGAGCGCCGTCAGGCGGTCGGCGAGCAGCGCGATCGCGTTCTCGATCGAGCGTCGCGTCGCGGCGGCCCAGCGCGTGACGTCCTCCCCGGTCGCCGGCCGGGGAGCGAAGTCGGGCTCGTCGGGATCGGAGGCGAGCGCGTCGTGCATGCGCCGCGTCGCGTCGCCTAACGACTCGGCGTCGCGCGCGTAGGCGTTCTCGCCCTCGTGCGCCGACTCGAACCAGCCGCGCGCGCGGGTGAGCGTGTCGCGCCAGGCGTCGGTCGAGCCGGCGACGTAGCGCTGAAGCATCCCGGCGACCATGCGCCGGCCGCCGCGGTCCTCGAAGGCGATCGTGCCGAGCAGCGCCGGGATGTTGCGGAAGCGCGTGCGCGTGGTGAGGAAGCGGCCGATCTCGACGTCTGGGTTCTCGCCTTCCTCGAGGCGGCGGAAGAGCTTGAGGATCGCGCCGTCGCCGTAGACGATCGACGTGTTGCTCTGCTCCCCGGCGGAGATGCGCGATGGAGTGTCGACGTCGATGCCGGCGGACTGTCCACCGGCGATCGGCTCGACGATCCAGCGCGCGGTTTCACCCTGGAAGGTGCGTCCGCGCGCGAACCCCGCGGCGATGGCGGCGCGGAAGTGCTCGTCCTCGGCGGCGTCGTAGAGCAGCCCGGCGCCACGAGGCGTCGCGACACGGGCGAGGATCGCGTTAGGCGACCGCTCCCCGTCCTCGGCACCGCACGTGGCGAGCGGGAGCTGATAGACCTGCGTCTCGTCGCCGAAGCCGACCTCGACGCGCGCGACCGCGGCACGGTGGCCCTCGTGCTCGACAGGCACGACGTCGGCGACGGCGACGGAGGTCGCGCGGCGCCCCTTCGCGCCGAACCAGCGGCGCTCGCGCAGGAACTGCTCGAGGTCCGCGGACGACAGCTGCGCGAGCGCGGCGGCGTCGAGCGCGGCGTCGACCGTCCCGGCGCGGACGAGAGGCAAGGCCCGCTTCCTCATGACGCCGACTTCTGGTGCAGTTCCTGCTCGGAGACGAGGCGGAACCAGTAGAACGTGTGCGGCCCGGGCGTCAGGAAGTAGGGCAGCTCGCCGATGGGCGGGAAGGGATTCTCGCTCCAGAGCTCGACCGGGACGCAGCCCTGGAAGGCCCCGAGGTCGAGCTCCACCGCCTGCGCGTAGCGCGAGAGGTTGTTGACGCAGAGGATGACTTCGTTCTCGTAGCGCCGGATGAAGGCGAGCACGCGCCGGTTGTGCGGATCGAGGAACTCGAGCGTGCCGCGTCCGAACGCCTTGTACTTCTTGCGCACGTTGATGAGGCGGCGCATCCAGCGCAGGAGCGACGTCTTCGTGCGTTCCTGCGCGGCGACGTTCACCGCCTGGTAGCCGTACGGCGGATCGACGATGAGCGGGCTGTAGAGCGCGGCCTGGTCGGCGTCAGAGAAGCCCGCGTTGCGGTCGCCGTCCCACTGCATCGGCGTGCGCACGCCGTTGCGGTCGCCGAGGTAGATGTTGTCGCCCATGCCGATCTCGTCGCCGTAGTAGATGATCGGCGTGCCGGGCATCGACATGAGCAGCGCGTTCATGGTCTCGATCTGCCGGCGCCCGTTGTCGAGGAGGGGCGCGAGGCGACGGCGGATGCCGACGTTGATGCGCATCCGCTTGTCGAACGCGTACTCCGTGTACATGTAGTCGCGCTCTTCGTCGGTCACCATCTCGAGCGTGAGCTCGTCGTGGTTGCGGAGGAAGATGGCCCACTGGCAGTCGGGGGGAATCTCCGGCGTGCGCGCCATGATCTCGACGATCGGCAGGCGGTCCTCCTTCCGCAGCGCCATGTACATGCGCGGCATGAGCGGGAAGTGGAACGCCATGTGGCACTCGTCGCTGTCGCCGAAGTACGGGCGCACGTCGGGCGGCCACTGGTTGGCCTCGGCGAGGAAGACCCGGTTCTTGAACTCGGCGTCGAGCGCGGCGCGCATCTTCTTCAGCACGACGTGCGTCTCGGGGAGGTTCTCGCAGTTCGTCCCCGGCCGCTCGATGAGATAGGGGATCGCGTCGAGCCGCAGCCCGTCGACGCCGAGCCTGAGCCAGAAGCGCATCACGTTGATGACCGCTTCCAGCACCTTCGGGTTGTCGAAGTTCAGGTCGGGTTGGTGGCTGAAGAAACGGTGCCAGTAGAACTGCTCCGCTTCGGCATCCCAGGTCCAGTTCGACTTCTCGGTGTCGGTGAAGATGATCCGCGCGTCGCCGTAGAGCTTCGGATCGTCGCTCCACACGTAGAAGTCGCGCTCGGGTGATCCCTTCGGCGCCTTGCGCGCGCGCTGGAACCACGGGTGCTCGTCCGACGTGTGGTTGATGACGAGCTCCGTGATCACGCGCATCCCGAGCCCGTGCGCGCGGTCCATGAACTCCTTGAAGTCGTCGATCGTCCCGTAGATCGGGTTGATCGCCTCGTACTGCGAGATGTCGTAGCCGTCGTCGCGCAGCGGCGACGGATAGAAGGGCAGCAGCCAGATGCAGGTGACGCCGAGCGACTGGATGTAGTCGAGCTTCTCGGTCAGACCCTTGAAGTCGCCGAAGCCGTCGCCCGTGCTGTCCTTGAAGGACTTGACGTGCGTCTGGTAGACGACCGCGTCCTTGTACCAGAGGGGATCGTCGTCCAACGGAGCCATGGTGCCGTTCACGATCAACGATGCACGCGCAGGATGTGGGCGGGCTCGATGGCGGGATCGAGCCGAACGTAGTTCCGCGCGCCACGCCAGGTGTAGCGCGCGCCGCTCAGCAGGTCCTCGACGACGTATGGCTGCTGCTCGGGGATGCCGAGCTCCGCGAGCGGGACGTGCACCATCGTGTCGTGCGCGCGCTTCGGGTCGAGGTTGACCGCGATGAGGAGGTCCGCCGCATCGAGACCGCCGCTCACGCACGGCTGACCCGCGGGCGCGGTCCCCGGCCGCTGCTCCGCTCCCGCGGCCGGCGCCTGGCCCGCCTTCCTATAGAAGAGGATGTGCTCGTTCTCCGAGCGATGGAAGGTGAGGTTGCGATACTGCTGCAACGCCCACTGCTCGCACCGGATGCGGTTGAGGCGCCGGATGTCGTCGTTGATGTTGCCGGGTGCGTCGAAGTTCCGCTGCCGGATCTGGTACTTCTCGGAGTCGAGATACTCCTCGCTCCCCGCGCGTACCGGGACGTTCTCGGCCAGCTCGTAGCCGCTGTAGATGCCATAGAGCGGGGAGAGCGTGCCGGCGAGGAAGAGGCGGATGCGGAAGGCCGGCCGGCCCCCCTCCACCAGGTACTCGTGGAGGATGTCGGGAGTGTTCGCGAAGAGGTTGCCGCGCACGTACTCGGCGGCGGGACCGGTGAGGTCTTCCATCAGCTCGCGCAGCTCGTACGACGTGTTCTTCCACGTGTAGTACGTGTACGACTGGGTGAAGCCGAGCTTCGCGAGCGCCTTCATCCGCTTCGGGCGGGTGAAGGCCTCGGCGAAGAAGATGATGTCGGGGTGGCGCTGCTTCACTTCTCCGATCACCCACTCCCAGAACGCGAGCGGCTTGGTGTGTGGATTGTCGACGCGGAAGGTGCGCACGCCGTGCTCGATCCAGTAGAGCAGGACGTCACGGCACGCGGCCCAGAGGTTCTCGCGGTCCGCGCACCAGAAGTCGATCGGATAGATGTCCTGATACTTCTTCGGCGGATTCTCCGCGTACTGGATAGATCCGTCGGGACGGATGTGGAACCAGTCGGGGTGCTCCTTCACCCACGGGTGATCGGGGGAGCACTGGAGGGCGTAGTCGAGCGCGACCTCGAGCTTCAGCTCGTTCGCCTTCGCGACGAAGCGGTCGAAGTCCTCGATGGTGCCGAGCGCGGGCTCGATGGCGGTGTGTCCACCATTCTCGTTGCCGATCGCCCACGGGCTGCCGACGTCGTTCGGCTCCGGGGTGAGGGTGTTGTTGCGTCCCTTGCGGAAGGTGCGGCCGATGGGATGGATCGGCGGCAGGTAGACGACGCTGAATCCGAGCTCGGCGACGCGCGGCAGGAATGTGGTGGCGTCGGCAAAGGTGCCGTGCCTGCCGCGAGTGCGGCTGGTCGAGCGCGGGAAGAACTCGTACCACGACGCGAAGCCGGCCAGCTCGCGATCGACGACGATCTCGACCTCGCGTCGATAGGAGGTCAGGTCGTCGGGCGCGTAGTTCGCCGCGACGAAGCCGAGCAGGGCCGGCGAAAGCGCGAGCTCGTAGCGGATCTCCTTCGGCGCTGACTTGTCGCGCAGCGTCGCGGCCGCCGCGGTGAGCGCGGTGCGCGCGTCACCGCGCGGCGCGTGCTTCGCCGTGGCCTCGACGAGAAGCGCGCCCTCGACGAGCTCGAGCTCGACGTCCTGCTTCGCGGCGATCTTCTTCTCGAGCCCCGCACGCCAGGTTCCGAAGCGGTCGGTCCAGCCTTCGACCGTGAAGCGCCAGCGCCCGATCCGGTCGAGGGTGAAGCGGCCGGTCCACCGGTCTTCGTTGTAGTCGTAGGTGAGGGGCGTGTTCTGCCATTCGCCGTCCGGTCCGCGATAGCGGACGCGAGCGGCGAGCATGTCGTGCCCGTCCTTGATGATGTCGGCGCCCACCTCGCAGACGTCGCCGACGAGTCGCTTCACTGGATAGCGTCCCGCCTCGAGCTCGGGGGTGACGCATTCGATCGTGAGGTGGTAGAGCTCCCGGGATGCGTCGCGAGACGCGGGTTCCCGGCGCGCCCGGCTTGCGCGTGCGGGTCTTTCAGATGTCGTGGCCACGCGGAGCGAGGGCGCAAGAGCCGTTCCGGTGGCGGAGAGCCCCGGCGCCGTCGGCGTCGGCGGCACCGGGGATGCGGAGTACGCACCGACCCGTGCTCGGCCGTGGCAGACTCACGTGCCGGTACGCTTCCGCTCATCTCGACATCGACGATGCCCGCTCTCAAGAACTCGACGAGTCTCGCCAGGGACACCATCAAGGGATTCCTTGGGGACGACGCCATGTCGAAATCGGCCGCGCTCGCCTATTACACCGTCTTCGCGCTGCCGCCGCTGCTCGTGATCCTCCTCGAGATCGCCAGCGCGGTCTGGGATCCCGTCGAGGTGCGGCGCGCGCTCACCGGCCAGTTCCAGGCGATGATGGGGCAGGACGTCGCGCGGCAGATCGAGACGATGATCACGACCGCCGAACAGCGCACGCAGGGGAGCGGGCTTCGCGTCGCGCTCGGCCTGCTCGGGATCCTCTTCGGAGCAACCGGCGCATTTCTGTCGCTCCAGAGCGCGCTGAATCAGGCCTGGGACGTCCAGCCCGACCCGAAGCGCGGAGGGCTCAAGAACTTCATCTTCAAGCGCGTGCTGTCGTTAGGCATGGTGCTGGCGATCGCCTTCCTCCTTCTCGTGTCGCTGGCGCTGACGTCGGCGCTGAGCGCGGCGGGGCGGGCGCTGCTCGGCGAGACCGCGGAGAAGCTCGCGCTCGGGATCGAGTTCGTCATCTCCTTCGCGGTGATCGCCTTTCTCTTCGCGGCGATGTTCAAGTTCCTGCCTGACGTGAAGGTGGGCTGGCGAGACGTCTGGGTCGGCGGCGTGGTGACGGCGGTGCTCTTCGTCGTCGGCAAGTTCCTGATCGGCCTCTATGTCGGGAAGAGCGATCCGGGGAACGCGTTCGGCGCCGCGGGCGCGCTCGCGGTGCTCTTCGTCTGGGTCTACTACGCCGCCGTCATCGTGCTGCTCGGCGCCGAGTTCACCAAGGCGTGGCTGGCGAAGCGAGGGCGCGCGATCGAGCCGGAAGAAGGGGCGATCAAGGTCGTCGAGAAGAAGGAGATGATCGAGGAGGACGGCGACGTGCGGGAGGTGCCGAAGAAGGAAGTGCCCTCCGCTACGACACCGTGAGCAGCGCGCGGACCAGGCGTTCCGGAGCGCGCGGCGGCGATTAGCTTTGCCGGATGCCCGCGCCCGCCCTCCTCGTCCGGTCGCTGCGCAAGCGCTTCGACGACGTCGTCGCCGTGGACGGCCTCGATCTCGAAGTCCGCGGCGGCGAGTGCTTCGGCCTCCTCGGGCCTAACGGCGCCGGGAAGACGACGACGATCGAGATCTGCGAAGGGCTCACCGCTCCCGACGAGGGCGAGGTCGTGCTCGTCGGCGGACGCCGCTGGGCGACGGACGCGCGCGAGCTGCGCGAGCTGCTCGGCATCCAGCTCCAGGAGACGCAGCTCACCGAGAAGCTCACCGTCGAGGAGACGTTGCGGCTCTTCCGCAGCTTCTACAGAAAGGGGCAGTCGGTGGATCGCACCATCGCGCTCGTCCAGCTCGACGAGAAGCGCCGCGCTCGCGTCGGCACGCTCTCCGGGGGACAGAAGCAGCGCCTCGCGCTCGCCTGTGCGCTGATCGGCGACCCCGAGCTGCTCTTCCTCGACGAGCCGACGACGGGGCTCGACCCGCAGTCGCGACGCCAGCTCTGGGACCTCGTCGGGTCGCTGAAGGCGCAGGGGCGCACGATCCTCCTCACCACGCACTACATGGACGAGGCGGAGCGGCTCTGCGATCGCGTCGCCATCGTGGACCACGGGCGCGTCATCGCCCTCGGCACGCCGCGCGAGCTGATCGCGAGCCTCGACGCGAACCAGATCGTCTTCTTCGCCGTCGAGGGCGGGGAAGCAGCGCTCGCCGCGGGCGACCTCGCCGCCATCGGCGAGGAGGTGGGCGCGAAGCGCGCGCCTCGCGCGTCCGACGGCGGCTGGGAGCTCCAGGTGGACGCGCCGCACGAGGCGATTCCCGCGCTGCTCGACGCGCTGCCGCGCCACGGCGCGAAGCTCACCGAGCTGCGCACGCACTCGCCGACGCTGGAGGACGTCTTCGTCGCGCTGACGGGAAGGGCGCTGCGCGATGGCTGAGCGCGAGAGCGGAAGCGAGAGCAGGCCCGCGCTCGTCGAGCTCGTGCTCGTCCGGCTGCGCGAGTTCATCCGCGAGCCGGAGGCGGTGTTCTGGACGTTCGTCTTTCCGCTGCTCCTCGCGACGGGACTTGGCATCGCCTTCCGCAATCGCCCACCGGAGACGGTGCGCGT
>DATAIS010000358.1:0-2361 GCA_036262535.1 Gemmatimonadaceae bacterium
ACCGGGCCGGCGGAGGGCCCGAGTGGTATATTCTGACGCATGTCGCTCGCCGAGCAGAAGGCGTTCTTCCGGTCGATCAAGGACCGCACGTTCGCCCCGGTCTACTACCTTCACGGCGACGACGATTTCCTGAAGGACGAGGCGGTGCGGCAGCTCGTCGAGGCGGCGGTCGATCCCGCGACGCGGGACTTCAACCTCGAGATCCGCCGCGGTGACGAGATCGACGGTGGGACGCTCGCCTCGCTCCTCGACACGCCGCCGATGATGGCCGAACGCCGCATCGTCGTCGTGCGCGATGTCGCCGCGCTGAAGAAGGAGGCACGCGCGGCACTCGACCGGTACCTGAAGCGCCCCGCACCCGAAACTGTCGCCGTGCTCATCGGCCTCGCGGGAGACAAGGCCGACAGGAAGCTCAGCGACGCCGCCACGATCTGCGCCGGCTTCGACGCCCTGACCGAGGACCGCGTGCCGAAGTGGATCGAGCACCAGGCGAAGCTGCTCGGCGCGACGATCGAGGCGGAGGCAGCCGCGCTCCTCCATGAGTGCGTCGGCAACGACCTGCCGGCGCTCGCCGCGGAGCTCGACAAGCTCGCGAGCTACGTCAACGGCGGCACGATCGACGAGGCCGCGGTCGGCGCCGTCGTCGGCGCGCGCCATGGCGAGACGGTCGCCGACCTCCTCGACGCGGTGCTCGACCGCGATGCGCTACGCGCGCTGGAGCTCCTGCCCCGCGTCCTCGAGCAGCCGAAGATGAACGCCGTGACGATCGTGATGGCGCTCGGCACGCAGACGATGGCGGTGGCGTGGGCGCGCGCGCGACGCGACCACGGCACGCCGATGTCGCAGATGTACAACGAGCTGTTCGGCCTCCTCAAGGAGAGCGGCGGCGCCTTCACCGGCCGCTCGTGGGGCGACGCGGTCAAGTCGTGGACGCGAGCCGTCGAGCGCTGGACCGCCGCGGAGCTCGACCGCGCCCTCGAGCTGCTGCTCGCCACCGACTCGGCGCTCAAGGAATCGCGCGTGTCGTCGGAGGAGCAGGTGCTGGCCACGCTCGTGCTCCAGCTCTGTGGAACGCCGCAGCGCGCGGCGGCCTGAAGTCCGTGGTGCGCCCGCTCGTCGCCCTGCTCGCGCTCGTCGTCGCCGTCCCCGTCGGCGCGCAGACCGCTCACGTCGCCGAAGATTCGGCGGCGATCGCGCGTGCGCGCCGGCTCGTCTCCGGGGGCGAGGGCGCGGCGGGGCGCCTCGTGATCGACTCGATGCTCGCGCGCACTCCGGTGAGCGCGCTCTGGTATGCGGAAGGGCTGTACTGGCGTGCCGCCCTGGCGACGAACGCGCTCGACGCCGAGCGCGACTACCGGCGCGTCGCCGTCGAGTATCCCCTCTCGCCGCGGGTGCACGACGCGCTGACGCGTCTCGCTCAGCTCGAGCTGGCGCGCGGTGACCGCGGGCTCGCGCGCCGTCACCTCGAGCGGCTGCTGCGCGAGACGCCGCCCGCGGCGGCGCGCGCGAGTGCCTTCTACTGGCTGGCGCGGATCGACATCGAGGAGGGGAAGCGCCGCAGCGGGTGCGAGCTCGTCGACAGCGCGCGTGCCATCGCGCCGGCGGGGGACGTCGAGCTCCAGAACCAGCTCGATGCCGAGACGCGCCGCTGCCGCTCGGCGCCGCTGAGCGACGCCGTGCTTCCTGCCGCGGGGGCGGCCACGCCTGACGCTCCGGCGGGCACGTCGCGCCGCCCTGCCTCGGGCACGGTGACGAGTGCGGCGACGAGGGCGGCGGCGCACACGGTGCAGGTCGGCGCCTATCCGCAGCGGGCGTCGGCGGACCGCCTGCGCGCGCAGCTCGCGGCGAAGGGGTTCCCGGCGCGCGTCGTACCGGCGGGCACGATGTGGCGCGTGCGGGTCGGCCGGTATGCGGTGCGACGAGACGCCGAGCGGATGGCGGCGCGGCTCAGGGGGGCGAAGTACCCGGCATGGATCGTCGAGGCGGAAGCGGGGCGGTGAGCCGCGTCGAGACACCGCTGATGCAGCAGTACCGGGAGATCAAGTCGCGTCACCAGGACGCGATCCTGTTCTTCCGGATGGGGGATTTCTACGAGATGTTCTACGAGGATGCCGAGGTCGCGGCGCGGCTCCTCGGGCTCACCCTCACCTCGCGCAACAACGGCGGCGCCGCGGAGGTGCCGCTCGCGGGCGTGCCGGTGAAGGCGGTGAGCGAGTACCTCAAGCGGCTCGTGCAGCAGGGGCTGCGCGTCGCCATCTGCGAGCAGGTCGAGGATCCCGCGCTCGCGAAGGGGATCGTCAGGCGCGAGGTCGTGGAGACGATCACCCCCGGTGCCGCCTTCGCCGACGACCTCCTCGACGG
>DATAIS010000359.1:0-8681 GCA_036262535.1 Gemmatimonadaceae bacterium
TCCTCTGTGTGAAAGTCGGCGGAAACAAGCCCGACCGAGGCTGTTCCAGCGCCCGGGAGAGAAGGTCCCAGCAGGCGCTGCGCGCCTGGATGACGAGGAGGACGCGTGATGAATCGGCGTGAAGCAATCATGGCGACGACCTTGCTCCTTGGCGGGACGCTCGTCGCTTCGACGGGGATCTTTGCTGCCTGTCGGCCGGGCGAGCGGCAGGAGCGCCGTCAGGCGCTGGGCCTCGAGGACGAGCACCTCATCGAGGAGGTCGCGGACACGATCCTGCCGACCACGGCATCGTCGCCGGGCGCGAAGGCCGCCGGTGCGGGGGCGGAGATCAACCTCCTGCTGAGCGACTGTTATGACCGCGATGCCCAACAGCGCGTCGTCCAGGGGCTCGGCGAGCTTCGCGCGGGGAGCGAGGCGCGGTTTGGCAGGCCATTCACCGCACTGGCGCCAGACCAGCGCACGCAACTCCTCAGCGCCATCGCTGCGGATTCGCGGGACAGAGCGGATCACTGGTTCCCCATCGTGCGCGAGCTGTCGCTGCGGGCGTACTTCTCTTCCGAGATCGGCATGACGAAGGCCCTGCGCTACATCCCGGTGCCCGGACGATGGGTTGGATGCGTTCCACTCCAACCTGGGCAGCCGGCGTGGGCGTGAACGCGGGCAAGGTTGGGGTCGGGATCGTCGGGTCCCGCTTCCAGGCGGACTGCATCGCGCACTCGGTGAAGATGATGCCCGACGAAGCAGAAGTCGTCGCCGTCGCGTCGCCGACGCCAGGAAACGCCGAGGAGCTCGCGCGGCGCCACGGTATAGTCCGAGCCTACACCGACTACCGCGAGATGCTGCGCGATCCGGCGGTGGAGATGGTGTCCGTCACCGCGCCCAACCGGCTGCACGCGCAGATCACCATCGACGCGGCGAAGGCGGGGAAGCACGTCGTCTGCGAGAAGCCACTCTGCGTCGCGCTCGAGGAAGCGGACGCGATGATCGACGCATGCCAGCGCGCCGGCGTGCTGCTGCTCTACGCCGAAGAGCTCTTCTTCGCGCCGAAGTACCTGAAGGCGAAGCAGATGGCCGATGAAGGGGCGTTCGGACGCATCCACCTCGTCAAGCAGAGCGAGAAGCATTCCGGTCCGCACTCCGACTGGTTCTGGGACGTCGAGCAGTCGGGTGGTGGAGCACTGATGGACCTCGGCTGCCACGGCATCGCCTTCTGCTGGTGGTTCCTCGGCAAGCCGAAGGTGAAGAGCGTCTACGCGCAGCTCTCGACGCAGGTCCATGGCAATCGCACGAAGGGCGACGACGAAGCGATCACGATCATCGAGTTCGAGAACGGCGCGATGGGGATCGTCGAGAACAGCTGGAATCGCCCCGGCGGAATGGACGACAGCATCGAGGTCTTTGGCGACAAGGGACAGACCTACGCCGACATGCTGATGGGGAACGCGCTGCCGACGTACTCCGAGGTCGGCTTCGGCTACGCGGTGGAGAAGGCCGCGACGACGAAGGGCTGGACGTATCCGGTTTTCGAGGAGCACTGGAACTACGGCTTCCCCCAGGAGATGCGGCACTTCGCGCGCTGCGTCCGCGGCAAGGAGACGCCGATCTCCGACGGCGAGACGGGACGCGTCGTGCAGCAGGTGCTCTACGCCGCCTATGCGTCGGCGGGACTCGGCGCGAAGGTTACGATGCCTTTCGTTCCGAAAGGCGTCGCGAAACCGATAGACCTCTGGAAGAACCCGGAGCTCACCCGCCGAGTCGCACGCTGATGCGGGTCGCGGCGGCGGTGGACATAGGCGCGACGAACACCAAGCTCGGCATCGTCGCGGAGGACGGCAGCGTGCACGCGAGCACCACCGTGCCGACGGGACCGGGTGGCGATCCCGAGCCACTGGTGGCGAGGATCGGCGGCTCGCTCGCTCCGATCGTCGACGCCCTCGCCGCCAAGGGGACGCGCGTCGTCGGGGCGGGCGTCGCCGTCGCGGGCTTTCTCGATCCCACGCACGACGTGATGATCGAGAACGCGAACCTCCCGGCGCTCCAGGGATTTCCGCTCCGCCCCGCGCTGGAGAAGCGGCTCGGGATGCGATGCGTCCTCGAGGTGGATTCGAACGCGTCCACGCTCGCCGAGTATCGCTACGGCGCGGGACGCGGCTCGGCGCGGCTGCTCGGCGTGACGATCGGCACCGGCTTCGGCGGCGGCGTCGTCGTGAACGATGCGCTGCTCCGCTTCACCGGCGAGTGTGTCGGCGACGTCGGGCACGTCATCCTCGACCCGGAAGGCCGGCGCTGCCCGTGCGGCGCTCGCGGGTGCCTCGAGGCGCTCGTGTCGTCGTCGGCGCTGTCGGAGCGAGTGGACGGGCGCCCCGTGCGCGACATCATCGCCGCCGCGCAGCGGGGCGACGCTCCCGCGCGTGAGGCACTCGCCGTCACGGGCGAGTGGCTCGGCCTCGGGCTCGCCTCGCTCGTGCCGATCTTCGCGCCCGATCGGATCGTCGTCGGCGGCGGCGTCGCGGCCGCCGGGGAGTTGCTACTCGCGCCGGCGCGGGACAGCTTCCGGAAGCACGGCTCTCCGGGGCTCGTCGAGCGCGCGACGATCGTCGCGTCGAGCTTCGGTGGCTGGGAAGGGATGATCGGGGCCGCGAGCGCGCTGTTCGCGGCCGCCAACGCATAATGAGCATCATGACGACATTCGACCAATCCGATCGCGTCCGCGTCGAGAGGCTCGTGATGGACGAGCGTCCCGTGGACGGACCTTCCGACTCGCCGCCGCCGCCGCGCGTCGGCGAGCTCGGGACAGTCGTCGCGCAGGTCGGCGACGACCTCTATCTCGTGGAGCACGCCGCCGACGACGGGCAGCAGATCTGGGTCGCCGAGTTCCACGGCGAAGAGCTGTCGCTCGTCGAGCGCGCCGGCGACGCAGCCCTGTAACCAATCTTCGGACTCATGCCGACACTCGCACAGAAGCTCGACCGGAAGGCCGTCCTCGCCTGGGCCAAGGGCATCTACGACAACTCCGTGGACAAGAAGGACGCCGCCGGATTCGCCGCCGCGTTCACCGCTGACGGCTGGTGCCGCTTCGCGAACAATCCGCCCATCGTTGGACGCGACAACATCCGCGCCGCGATCGCGCAGTTCTTCACGGCGATGAAGTCGCTGAAGCACTCGCCGAAGGGTGCGTTCATGGACGGCGACACGCTCTTCCTCGAGGCCGAGGTGACGTACACGCGGCACGACGACGCGAAGGTGACGGTGCCGGCGATGACGGTGTTCCACATCGCGTCGGAGGAAGAGGGTGGACGCTTCCTCGCCGACCAGTGCCGGATCTTCGTCGACCTGGCGCCGCTCTTCGCGCCGTGAAACTGCTCCTGACGCGCACGTCGATCGCCCTCCTCGCGGCATTCGGCGCTGCCACCGCATGCCGCGACGGAGGGAACGAGCCCGCTGCGGCGCTCGACCTCAAGCTCGAGCTGGTCGCGCAAGGGCTGACGAATCCGGTCTACCTCACCGCTCCGTCAGGCGATACACGGCTCTTCATCGTCGAGCGCGCGGGCGTCGTGCGCCTCGTGAAGAACGGCGCGGTGCTCGGCACGCCTTTCCTCGACATCCGTTCGCGAGTGAACTCGGTCGCCGAGCGGGGGCTGCTCAGCATCACCTTCGATCCATCCTACGCTACCAACGGCTGGCTGTACGCGTACTACACCAACGCGAACAGCGACCTCGTGCTCGAGCGGATCGGCTCGACTCCCGGCAGCGATGCCACGGCGGAGCCAGCGACGATCATCATGACGATCCCGCACGGGGGAGAGAATCACCACGGCGGTGAGATCGCCTTCGGTCCGGACGGGATGCTCTACATCGCCCCGGGGGACGGTGGCTGCTGCGGCGATCCGGGCAACCGCGCGCAGAACCTCGGCACCTGGCTCGGCAAGGTACTGCGCATCGACGTCCGCACGCTCCCCTACACGATCCCGGCCGGAAACCCGTTCGTCGCGACCGCGGGCGCGAAGCCCGAGATCTGGGCGTATGGATTGCGCAATCCCTGGCGCTTCTCGTTCGATGCTCCGTCGGCGACGCTCTACATCGGCGACGTCGGGCAGGACGCGCACGAGGAGATCGACGCGGTGCCGGCGAATCAGGCAGGGGTCAACTACGGTTGGCGACTGATGGAGGGTTTCTCCTGCTATAGCCCGGCGAGCGGCTGCGATCCGGGCAACGTCCTCACGCGGCCGGTCGTCGACTATCCGCACTCGAGCGGGTGCTCGGTCATCGGCGGCTACGTCTACAGGGGCAGCGCGATTCCCGAGCTCGTCGGCCACTACCTGTACTCCGACTTCTGCGCCGGCTGGCTGCGGAGCTTCCGGCGCACTTCGGGCGGGATTACCGACCAGACGCAGTGGCCGTCGATCCTGCAGACACAGACCGTCTCGCTCGGACGCGATGGCCGGGGCGAGCTCTACATGATCGGGGCGGGGCGGGTCTGGCGCATCGTTCGCGGGTGAGCGCCCCCACTTTCTGAGCGTTAGGCATTGGCGGCCGCCGCCCGCCTGTGCGGTGGCTCACGCGTTGACGTCGCGTGCGCGCCAGTCGTCATTGCAGGGAACGCGCACGTCGTCCCCCTAACGCGTTTCCCACATGCCGAAGCTCAATCCCGCCGCCCCCGCGGCCATGCTCCTCGCGGTCTGCGCCGCGCTCGCCTGCGCCGAGTCGACCGCCCCCGTTTCCTCCAGCGCCCTCCCCACCGTCCGCCGCGTCGTCGTCGTCAGCGTGGACGGGCTGCGTGGCGACGCGCTCTCGCGCATGCCCGCGCTGAGCGGGCTCCGCCCGCAGGCGGCGTGGACGGACAGCATGCGAACCGTCGTCCCCTCACTCACCGTTCCCGGCCACGTCTCGATGTTCACCGGCCGGGACGCGACCAGGCTCGGAATCACCACCAACACGCTCGACGCCAGCGCCGGACTCGCCCTCACCATCAACGGCGCGACGTCGATGTTCCAGTGGACCAGGACCGCCGGCGGCACGTCGGCCGCGCTGGTCGGCACGTCGATCCTCCCGGCGTCGGACGTCGAGCAGGCCAAGGCCTTCTTCGGCATCGACGAGGTGGTGAGCGTCGGTCTCGATCTCGCGGTGATCCGCGAGCAGGCGCTTGCCCTGGTGAACCGTGCGGCGCCGCCCACGCTCACCTTCGTTCACATCCCAACCGTGGACTTCGCCGGCCACGACCACGGCTGGATCACCGGTGACGGGAGCGAGACGCTCGGCCCCGAGTACGTTGCTGCCGCCACGAACGCCGACGCGGTGATCGCGGACCTGGCCGATGCACTGCGCCCCGCGATCGAGAGTGGCGACGTCGCGCTGATCGTCACCGCCGACCATGGCGGCGGGCATGGTGAGGGCTGCGCCGTGGACGTTCCCGCGATCCGCGAGCACTGCACCGCGCACCCCGGCGACGTCACCATCCCCTTCGTGCTCTGGGCGCGTGACGTCCACCCCGGCCGCGTCGCCGGCCGCCCGACGATCATGCAGGTCGCGCCAACCGTCGCCCGACTCCTCAAGCTCTCCGCCCCCCGCTCCGTCCCGGCGCCGGTGCTCTAGGCAGCGGCAGAGAAACGGCCGCGATAGGGCTCGGGCCGGCCTGTACGACGAAGGTTCATCCGGATGCCGCGGATGGAAACGAATCCCGCGGATGAACTACCTGGGGCAAGCATGGAGAAACCGTCTCTCCACGCCTGCCCCAGAGTCATTTCGGGCCAGTGTGAGGGGGGCCCCTCCGTCGAGGAGCGATCCGCAGAATTGGCTTTCAGGATCCGTTTGAATCCGTGTCACAACTCGTCGTACAGGCCGGCCCGAGCGGCAGCAGGACTCGCGGCTGGTGCCGGGCGCGGCTCGCGAATAGTCTCATGGGGTCGCAAGCCTCGGCTTTCACCCCCGCAAATGAACATGCGCGTCCAGCACTGACCCGACCCGAATGCGAATCGCTGTTCCACGAGAGATCGTCCCCGGCGAAAGACGCGTGGCGCTGACCCCGGAGATGGTCACGCGCCTGACGAAGGACGGACACACCATCAGCATCCAGACCGGCGCAGGGGAAGGCGCCGCGATCGGCGACGAAGCCTTCACGGCGGCGGGCGCGACGATCGTGCGCGAGCCCGCGGCGCTCTACCGCGACGCCGACATCATCCTGAAGGTACAGCGTCCGACGTGGAGCTTCGCGGCCGAAGCGAGCGAGGCGGAGCTCTTCAGGCCCGGGTCGGTGCTGGTCGGCTTCCTCAAGCCCGGCAATGACCCCTCGCTGCTCGAGAAGCTCTCCGCGCGCAACGTCACCGCGTTCGCGATGGAGCTGGTGCCGCGCATCAGCCGCGCGCAATCGATGGACGCACTCTCGTCGCAGGCGAGCGTCGCCGGCTATCGCGCGGTGCTGCTCGCGGCGGCCACGCTCCCCAAGTTCTTCCCGATGCTGATGACGGCCGCGGGGACGATCCGGCCGGCCAAGGTGCTCGTCATCGGCGCCGGCGTCGCCGGACTCCAGGCGATAGCGACAGCGAAGCGGCTCGGCGCGGTCGTCGAAGCGTTCGACACCCGGCCCGCGGTGGAGGAGCAGGTCAAGAGCCTCGGCGCGCGCTTCGTGTCGCTCGAGATCGAGTCGCACGACGCGGAGGACGCCGGTGGCTACGCGAAGGCGCTCTCCGCGGATCATCTCCGCCGCGAGATGGACCTCATCGCGAAGCACGTCGCCGGCGCGGACGTCGTCATCACGACAGCGCAGATTCCCGGTCGTCCCGCGCCGGTGCTCATCACCCAGGAGACGCTCGCGTCGATGAAGCCGGGTTCCGTCATCGTCGATCTCGCCGCCGAGAGCGGCGGCAACTGCGAGGCAAGCCAGCCGGGACGCAGCGAGGTGGTGAAGGGAGTGACGGTGATGGCGCCGCTCAACCTGCCGAGCGAGCTCGCCGTGCACTCGAGCCAGATGTACGCGCGGAACGTGACGGCGCTGGTCGAGCTTCTCGCGCCGAAGGGTACGCTCAACATCGACATGAACGACGAGATCATCCGCGGCGCATGCGTCACGCACGCGGGCCAGGTCCTCTATCCGCCCGGCCAGGCCGCGGCGCCCTCGGGGCAGGGAGCGAGCAAGTGAGCAGCGAGCTGGTACTCGGCATCTACGTCCTCATCCTCGCGGCGTTCGTCGGCTTCGAGGTCATCGCGCGCGTGCCCGCCGTGCTGCACACGCCGCTGATGTCGGGCACCAACGCCATCCACGGCATCGTCATGCTCGGCGCGATGCTCGTCGCGGGCAGTGCGGACACGCCGCTGCTGCGCGGGCTGGGCGTCGTCGCCGTCGCGCTGGGAGCGGCGAACGTGTTCGGCGGCTTCGTCGTCACCGACCGCATGCTCGAGATGTTCAAGGGGCGCGTGCCGGGCGAGAAGAAGGAGCCGGCGGCGAAGGACGACGGCGCGAAGAGGGGCAAGTGAACGGCGACTTACGCTTCACGGTCATCAGCCTCAGCTACGTCGCCGCGGCGCTGCTCTTCATCTTCGGGCTGAGGCGGCTCAGCACTCCGCGCACCGCGCGCTCGGGCAACAGGCTCGCGGCGATCGGGATGCTCGTCGCGCTGGCGGCGACGCTGCTCGACCGCGCGATCGTCTCGTGGTGGGAGATCGCGATCGGCACCGTCGTCGGTGCGGCGGTCGGGATCTACAGCGCGCGGCGCGTGCAGATGACGGCGATGCCGCAGATGGTCGCGCTCTTCAACGGCATGGGCGGCGCGACCGCGGCGCTCGTGTCGATCGCCGAGTTCCTGCGCGACTACGGCCACGCGGTGACGCCCGGCGTCGGCGCCGCGATCTCTGGAGCGCTCGGCATCGCCATCGGTGCGATCTCGTTCACGGGGAGCCTCGTCGCCTTCGGCAAGCTGCAGGAGATCCTTCCCGGCCGCCCGCTCCTGTTCCCGGGACGCCATGTCGTCAACGCGCTGCTCGCGCTGGCCGTGGTCGCGTTAGGCGCCTGGATCGGGCGCGGCGACATCTCGCCGCAGCCGGTGTGGGGACTCTTCGCGCTCTCGCTGCTGCTCGGAGTGCTCGTCGTGCTGCCGATCGGCGGCGGCGACATGCCGGTGATGATCTCGGTTCTCAACTCGCTCACCGGCGTCGCCGCCGCGCTGACGGGCATCGTCCTGCACAACCAGGTGCTCGTCGTCGCGGGAATGCTCGTCGGCGCGTCGGGCACGCTGCTGACGCTGCTCATGAGCCGGGCGATGAACCGGCCCCTGAGCAACGTCATGTTCGGAGGCTTCGGCGCCGAGTCGGGTGCAGGCGGTGGGACGGCCGTCGCGCGTCCGGTGCGGCAGACGTCGGCGGAGGACGCGGCCGTCGCGATGGCGTTCGCGAATCGTGTGATCGTGATCCCCGGCTACGGGCTCGCCGTCGCCGAAGGACAGCGGCAGGTGAAGGAGCTCGCGTCGGAGCTCGAGAAGCGCGGGGTGGACGTGAAGTACGCGATCCATCCCGTCGCCGGTCGGATGCCCGGGCACATGAACGTGCTCCTCGCCGAGGCGGACATCCCGTACGATCAGCTTCTCGACATGGAGCAGATCAACCCCGAGTTCGATCACACCGACATCGCGCTCGTCGTCGGCGCGAACGACGTGGTGAATCCCGCGGCGCGCACCGATCGCAGCAGTCCG
>DATAIS010000360.1:0-7213 GCA_036262535.1 Gemmatimonadaceae bacterium
GAAGAATCCCGATCGTCGGCCGACCGCCGCGGCGATGGGCTTCGCGCTCGACAAGTGGTGCGTCGCGCAGAACGAGCTCGGAAACCCGGACCGGCTCCAGGACCACCTCCAGCAGCTCTTCCCCGGCTCCTTCGCGCCCCCCTCGCGCTCCTCCGGCGAGCACACCTCCTTCACAGGCCTGCGTCCCGTCGGGATGCGGGGGTGGCTGAAGAAGGTCTTCTCGTAGCAGATCGTCGCAGCGGTTGCGCTAAATGCCGCTCGGGCTGGCAGTTACAACGAAAGGTTCGGCCGGATGAGGCGGATGTAGCGGATCCTGCGGATCTGCTCCTCGCGGTCTGGATTCCCTTGCACTGGAGCAGAACGACTTTGGGGCAAGCGTGGAGAGATAGTCTCCCCCCGCTTGCCCCAAGCACTTCTGCGTGATGCCGACAAGCCAAGTCGAAGCGATCACACACGAGAAACGATCCGGAGGATTCGTTGCATCCGCAGCATCTGGATGACCCTTCGTCGTACTGGCCCACCCGAGCGGCTGTGCTACAATTCGGCGATGCGGATCTACACGCGGACGGGAGACAAGGGCGACACCGCGCTCTTCGGGGGCGGCCGGGTGCCGAAGGACGACGCGCGAGTCGAGGCGTACGGGGACATCGACGAGCTGAACGCGGCGCTGGGCCTCGCGCGGTCGATCGAGATGATGCCGCGCATCGACGAGGTCATCGTGCCGGTTCAGCGCGACCTCTTCGCCATCGGCGCACTGCTCGCGACGCCCGACCGCGACAAGATGCGCGAGCAGCTCGGCAAGGCGCGCGTTGACGACGACCGCATCAGGCAGCTCGAGCGGCACATCGACGACGGGGAAGCGGAGCTCGAGCCGCTGCGCGCCTTCATCATCCCGGGCGGGACGCCCAAGGCGGCGGCGCTGCATGTCGCGCGCACTGTCTGCCGGCGCGCCGAGCGGCGCGTCGTCAAGCTGGCGCACGACGTCGAGCTGCCGCCGCTGGTGGTCATCTACCTCAACCGGCTGTCGGACCTGCTCTTCGTCCTCGCCCGCGTCGCCAACCGGCGCGCCGGCGCGGGCGAAGTGACCTGGTAGCGTGAGCGGTTCGCCCTCCGCCATCGACGGCGGCGGTTACGAGATTCACGTCCGGGAGGGCGCGCTCCGTGACGCGGGCCTCCTCGTCGCCCGCTTCGCGCCCGCGCACCACATCGCCATCGTCAGCGACCATGTCGTGGCCGCGATCTACGCGGTTCCGCTCGCCGCAGCGCTGTCGTCGGTGCTGCGGGGCGCCCGCATCTCGACGCACGCGATCGACTCCGGCGAGCGTGCGAAGACGCGCGAGACGTGGAGCGCTCTCACCGACGCGCTGCTCGACAGCGGGGCGGGACGCGACACGACCGTCGTCGCGTTAGGCGGCGGAGTAGTCGGCGACCTCGCCGGGTTCGTCGCCGCCACCTACATGCGCGGGGTGCCGGTCGTGCAGCTGCCGACGACGCTGCTCGCGATGGTCGATGCCTCTGTCGGCGGCAAGACGGGCGTCGACACCCCCGCGGGGAAGAACCTGGTCGGTGCCTTCCATCCGCCGGCGGTCGTGATCGCCGACGTCTCGACGCTCGAGACCCTTCCCGAGCGTGAGCTCCGCGCCGGTGTCGCTGAGATGATCAAGCACGCGGTGATCGCCGACGCCAGCCAGCTGGACCGCGTGGCGACGCTCGCGGATTCGCAGGAGGAGATGGCGAGCGCGATCCGCGAGAGCGTCGCGATCAAGGCGCGCGTCGTCCGCGAGGACGCGCGCGAGCAGGGGCTCCGGAAGATCCTCAACTTCGGCCACACGCTCGGCCACGCCATCGAAGCGGCGAGCGGGTATTCCCTGCTTCACGGTGAGGCGGTCGCGATCGGGATGGTCCTCGAGTCGAGGCTCGCGGAGCGCCTGGGCGTCGCCGAGCGCGGCACGGCACGGGCCGTCGAATACGCGGTCCGTGCGGCGCGCCTGCCGGCGGCGATCCCGACCGGGATCGCGGCGGACACGGTGCTCGCCGCGACGCGAAGCGACAAGAAGGCGCGTGCAGGGAAAGTCGAGTACGCCCTTCCCGCTCGGGTCGGGGCGATGGCGGGCGCGGAGTCGGAGTGGAGCATCGCTGCCCCGGACGCCGAGGTTCGCGCCATTCTGGCGTGAAGCGAGCGCGGCGATTATGTGACTGGAGGCATTGTGATCCGTCGCATTGGTGATGGCATCACCTGCCCGCACTTTGGCCGCCATGAAACGAGTGGCGCTGGTAGCCCTGACCGTCACCGGTCTTGGCGTGGCCGGATTCGCGGCCGTGGGGGCGGCTCGCGCGCAGCGCGATCCCTGGCGGCACCCCCCGGTGGTCGTCGCCAGTCCGCCGATGCTCGCCGGCGTGGTGGTGAGCGCGCCGGCGGTGGCGAAACACCGCACGCGTTTCGCGCGTGCGAAGGACGGCGAGGCGGTCCCGGTCGAGATCACGGCCTACTGCCTGAGCGGAACGACCCGGCGGGGGCGGTGGGTCCGGCAGGGGATCGTGGCCACGGACCCACGGGTCTTTCCCCTCAGCCGATACCTCGAGCTCTTCGTCGGCGACCGCTATCTCGGGCGGTTCCTCATCGACGACACGGGGCTGCTGATCAAGGGGCCGAAGATCGATCTCTGGGTCTCGACCTGCGCCGAGGCGATCAGGTTCGGCCGGGTGAAGGGGACGGCGGTGCTGGTCCCGCGCGGACAGTAGTCGGGGCTGGAACGCCGCTTGCCCGGATTGGCGGCGAACCCGACCGGAACGCCCCAATGTCCTCGTTCGCGACGTACCTGATCTTCTTCGTCATCGTCGTCATCGGCCTCGCGATCGCGGCCTACCTGCTGAACGTGCCTCCGATGTGGATCATGGTCGGGGTGATCGTGCTGGTAGGGATCGGGGGACTCATGGCCACCACGCGGACGAAGCCCAAGGACCCCCAGCAGCCGCCCCCTCGGCCCTGAGGTTCCTCGTCGGTCGCTCGTCGGTCGCTCGTCGACTAGAGACTAGAGTCGAGAGAAGTCCTCGCTTCGCTCGACAACGGGGGACGGGAGACGGGAGAGGATCCGATGAGCGACGGGAGACGAGCGAGCGACCGGCATCAGGTATCGCTCGTCATCGGTGCTCTTCCCGCGGTTGGCTCCGTGACGAGGGAGGCGGCGACGAGGGATACCTGACGCAGGTCGCTCCCTCGTCTCCCGTTCCTCCTCGCGGTATCACCCGTCTCCCGGTCCTCGTCGCCGAGCGCCAGCGAAGGCCTCTCTCGTCATCAGTCCCTCGTCCCGACGAGCGATGACGTCGCGGGAGGAGGTCAGCGCTGCGGCGGCTTGGCTGGCGGGGTGCCCTGCGGCGCGGCCTGGAGGTCGGCGGCGCGGGCTTCGAGCATCTGCTGGAGCTCCCCGATGTGCGCCTGAGCGACCGCGGCGCCCGCCTCGGCGCCACGCTTCGAGAGCTGCGGGGAGACCTCGGCGAGCTTGCGGCCCGTCGGTGTCCGGTAGAACGCGGCGAGGTCGCGCAGCTCGCGCTCGGTGAACTCCTCGGCGTAGATGTCGACGATCCTGTCGAGCAGCTCCGGCCCCGAGACCGTCTTGTCGGCCCACGCCTGCATCGTGGCGCGGAAGGGCAGCATCTGCGGCTGCTGCTGCATCTGGAGGTCGAACATCGCCTCGACGCCCGCGCGCACGACCTTCTCCATGTTGAGCAGGGTCACGACCTGGCGCGCCGCGGCACGCGCGGCAGGCGTCGCGCTTCGCGGCGCGGGGGACGGCGTGCTCTGGGCGGCGAGCGGTGCGGCGACGACGAGGGCGAGCAGCGGGACGATCCGGCGCATGGGACTCCTTTGAGTCGAGGCGCCGCCTAACGGGCGTAGTGCTCGGCGCCGAGGAAGTGCAGCGAGACGTACGGCTCGTCGCCGACGACCCAGCTGTCGTGAGGAATGGGAGGTATGTGGAAGAGCTCGCCCGCACGCAGCGCGACGACGTGCCCGTCGTCGAAGGCGGCGGTGGCTGTCCCGCTGAGGACGAGCCCCACGTGGGCGACGTTACAGCGCGTCGCGCCGAGCTCCGTATCGATGCGGCCAGCGCTCACCGGAGGCCGATCGCGAGGACCCCGATCAGGGTGACCACGACGCCGATGACGAAGCCGAGTGCGACGAGGCCGAGCCGCGTCGTGCGCGCGCCGGCCCGGGAATCGGGAGGGTTGCTCATGAAGCTCCTGCCGGGGTATCGGTTCCGTCCAATCTAGCGTCGGGGGCCCGCCGTGCCGGGAACCCCCTCGGACTGGCAGGTGTCCAACCCTCGACCGAGATTCCGGTCTCCCTCTCAACCACCACGATGCGAATCTCCCTCCGGCTCCTCGCCTCCGGCGCCGCTCTCACGCTGCTCGCCGGCGCGGCCCGCGCCCAGTCGATCACCAGCGACGAGTACGCGAGCCGCCGCGCCGCGGTCGTCGCGCGGCTCCCCGAGAACAGCGCGCTCGTCGCGTTAGGCGCTCCCGAGCCGGTGGAGGACTTCCTCTCCTTCAACCAGGCCTCGCCGTTCATGTACCTCACCGGCTTCCGCGAGCCGGAGGCGGGGCTGGTCGTGACGAAGAAGGCGGGACGGGTGGCGAGCACCCTCTTCGTCCCGGCCCGGAATCCCGCGGCCGAGGTCTGGACCGGGGCGCGCGTCGGCGTCGAAGGGGCACGCGCGGCGACGGGACTCGCGGCGCGCGTGAACGACGACTTCGATCGCGTCGTAGACTCGCTCGCCGCCGCGGGGACGCCGCTTTTCATCGTCGGCTTCTTCGGCGATCCGGAGAGCCGGGTGCTGACGCGCGACGCACAGCGGCTGGCCGCGCTCAAGGCGAAGTACCCCTCGCTCTCGATCGCCGACGCCACCGGCGCGATCGAGCAGGCGCGCGGAAAGAAGAGCCCGGCCGAACTGGCGCTGCTGCGGAGGGCGGTCGACATCACCGTCCTCGCCCAGCGCGAGGCCGCGCGCGCGCTCGAGCCGGGGATGAACGAGTTCGAGCTCCAGGCGCTCATCGAGTACACCTTCCGCCGCCAGGGCGCGGACCGTCCCGGCTTCTCGACGATCGTCGGCTCGGGGCCGAACTCGACGACGCTCCATTACAACCGCGACGACCGCTTCATCCAGGCCGGCGAGCTGGTGGTGATGGACATCGGCGCCTCGGCGAAGGGCTACACCGCCGACGTCACGCGCACGTATCCCGCGAGCGGCATCTTCACCCCCGCGCAGCGCGACATCTACCAGATCGTCCGCGACGCGCAGAAGGCCGCCGAGACGCGCGCGACGCCGGGCACGCCGTGGCGCACCGTCGACTCGGCGGCGACGGCGACGATCGCGGCGGGCCTGGCGCGCGTCGGTCTCATCGAGGCGCCCAACGCGACCTACGACTGCGACATGGGCGGCCAGCGCGGCAGCTGCCCGCAGTACCGGCTCTACTACATGCACGGCCTCGGTCACGGCATCGGGCTCGACGTCCACGATCCGGAGCAGTTCTACTACACGCAGCGCATCGCCGAGGGGAGCGCCTTCACGATCGAGCCCGGGATCTACGTCCGCGCGAACACGATCGAGATCATCGACGACACGCCGCGCAACCGCGCAGTGAAGGAGCGGATCCGCGCCGCGGTCGCGAAGTATGCCAACACCGGCGTCCGCATCGAGGACGACTACGTCGTCGGGCCTAACGGCACGGAATGGATCTCGCGCGCGCCGCGTGAGATCGAGGAGGTCGAGGCGCTGATGCGGGAGACGTTCGCGGGGCCGGTGGCGCGTGACCCCAAGCTTGTAGACTGGTACCGCGAGGGAAGTCGCTGAGCGCCGGCCCGGGGCTCTTAGCTTTTCGCGTTGAGCAACTGCGTGGAACTACGCGTTTTTCGGACGCAGTCGCTCAACGCTAAGAGCTAATAGCTAATAGCCGCTCTTACGGTACGAACCTCCCGATCCTCCTCCCCACCAGCACCGGAAACACCACCCCCCTATACCCCGTCGCGTCATACGCGAGGTGCGTGCGCGCTTCGGCGAACCAGCGGCTGCCGAGGTCGAGGCCGAGGCCGCCGGTGACGCCGATACGGGAGTTGCCGTCGCGGAGGTGGAGGACGCCGTAGGCGCCGAGACCGGCGAAGCCGTACCAGCGCCTGACGTTGGTCGTGTCCCGCCAGACCAGCGTGCCGGTGACCGCGATGAGGTCGAGGTTCGACGTCTGCGGCGGCGCGCAGAAATCGCGGGGGCAGCTCGGGAAGCTCGTCGGACCGGTGTAGGAGAAGTGATGGAGCGCGGCGTCGAGGCGCACGCGCACGCGGCGATCGAGGACGGTCTCCGTCCCCACCCACAGGTGCGCGCCGACACGCGAGAACTGGTCGTCGGTCTGCACCGATGGGCCCGCGCCGACGCTCACCAGCACCGGCCCGACCGTCTGGCCGGCGAGCGGCGGCGCCGCGAGAAGTCCCGCGGCGACGAATCCCGCGAGCCGGAGGCGGCGCTGCGTCACGGCAGCTCGTCGGGTGGAATGCCGAAGGGATCGCCCGGCGGTGCGACCAGCGCCGGCGTCGGCGCCGGTGCCTCGCGCCCCTCGATCCAGCGACCCAGGTCGTTCGCGATCGCCAGCCAGTGCGCCTGCTCCGCGCCCGCGGCGCTGCCTAACGCCGCGCCGCCCGACGCCCGCCCGCGCGCCACCGTCCGCAGGCGTGCCAGCGCGAGCTCCGCGACCGAGCGCGCGTCGGCCGACGCCTCGGAATCCGCGGCGAGCGCGATCAGCCGGTCGGCGACGGCGCGCTGGACGACGCGCGTCAGTGCCGCCTGCCGCACCCCACGCGCCGGCGGACGGCGCCAGCTCGCGGTGAGCGAGTCGATCGTCTCGCCGAGGCTGAGCGTTCCCGGATCGCGCACCCCCTGCTGGACGAGCCGCGCGGCGCGGTCGCGCTGGAGGAGCGGATCGACGATCAGCTGCGCCAGCGTCCGCGCCGCGCCGAGCTCGTCGAAGGCGGGACGCGTCCGGCTCGAGAAGAGCTCCACCGAGCCGCCGTAGCCGAACGGGCGTGGCGCGAGCAGGGTGATCACCGTGTCGGGGATCAGGAGCGCGTCGGGGCGGAGCGCCCGCATCAGCGCGCCGAGCGCGGCCCGCTGGCGCTCGGCGGGCACGGGGCGCGTCGCCTGGAGCGCGTCGCCGCGCACCGCGTTGC
>DATAIS010000361.1:0-5830 GCA_036262535.1 Gemmatimonadaceae bacterium
TGCTGGTGCGAGAGCACGACGACGTCGATCGTCGTTCCATTCAGCGCGAGCGAGTCGAGCAGCACGCCGAGCCGGTCCTGATCGGGGCCGCCATCCACGAGGACGGTGCTCCCGCCGTTGGCGATCAGCGTCGCGTCCCCCTGGCCGACGTCGAGGATGCGGACGACGAGCGCCGAATCGGAGCCCGCCTCCCCGGCGGGGATTGGCGCCGTCGCCACCGGTGCGCGTGGCGTCGGTACGTGGGGTGCCCACGAGATCCCGGGACGCGTAGTCCGCCACGCCACCGAGTCCACGGTGACGCCGCGCGCGTCGCGGAGCGCCACCCAGTCGGCGCCATTGCCTAACGTCAGGCCGCGTCCCCAGCCCCACGCGACGGCGAGCCCGCCGTTCACGGAGCGCCGGGCGTCGCGCGCGATGAGAATCGTGCCGCGCGCCGGGACGACGAGCGCGCTGCGGATGACGACGCCAGCGTCGCCGCCCGAGGCGAGCCGCCAGCCGCGGAGCGGGATCGCGGCATTGGTGGTGTTGCGGAGGCGGAGCCATTCACCACGGTCGTCGCGCACCGCGGTCGGGTCGGCCATCACCTCGCTGATGACGACGCGGCCCTTCTGCGCCGGGGCGGGACCCGCTACGCCAAAGGCGAGCGCGAGCAGTGCGGCGACGGGCCGAGTCGTCAGAAGGTGACGCCGAAGGAGACGGGGACGAATGTGATCCTGTTTCCCTCGCCCGGATTGACGCTCACCCAGCGCGCCTCGAGGAACATGCGGCGGAGCCCGCGGCCGATGTCGAGCCCGAAGCCGGCGTTGACGCCGAGTCGCGTCGACGACGACCGGTTGATGCGGGCGTTGCCGATGCTCAGCCCCGGCTGGTCGACGTTGTAGGCGCCGACGCCGACGATGAAGTACGGCTTGGTCGGCATGTAGCCCCGCGGCGTCAGGAACAGGTTCGCGGTGCCGTCCACCATGCGCGCGTCGTCGCCGCCACCGGCGAGGTCGAAGCGCGTCACCGAGATCTCGGCGCGAAAGCCGAGCGGCGACGGTGCGCGCCGCGTCGTGATCAGTCCCGTGACGTGGAAACCGACGTCGGCCCAGTCGTCGAAGCTGCCTGTGGGGACGCTCGCGCCGGCGCCGATCCCGACGTCGATCTGTGCCTGGGCCGGCAGGGCGAGCGCGAGCAGCGCGGCGACTGTGAGAGCGAAGCGTGGTCTCATCGATGAGCGTGTCAGGAGTTCGGAAACGGTGCGCGCCGCACGGGATGTCTTCCGTGCGGCGCGCGTGTCGTCATCGGCTGGCGACGACTAGAACATCACCCCGAAGCTGATCGGGATGTGGTTGAAGTCGGGATTCTTGTCGCCGGACACGTTGACGTAGCGTGCCTCGACGAACGTCTTGAGCCCGCCGAGCCCGAACTCGAGCCCGCCGCCGATGTTCCAGCCGAAGCGCGATTCCGACTGACTCTGGTTGAAGGTCTGGCCGAGGAAGGTGAAGCTCCCGTCGACCTTCGTGTTGTAGACGCCGACGCCGCCGATCACGTACGGGCTCGCGCCCATCGTTCCCATCGGCACGCCGAGAACGAGGTTGGCCGACCCGCTGCGGATGGAGAAGTCGGCGCCGCTACCCTGGCCTTCTCCCTTGAACGCGTCGTAGCCGCCTTCGAGCCGGAACCCAACCGGCGTCAGTGGCGCGCGGCCGCCGAGGAGGATCTTCACGTTGTAGCCGCTCTTGGCGAGATCGCCGAGATCGCCGGAAGGGAGTGTGAGCCCAGCCGAGGCGCCGAAGCCGAAGCCGAGCTGTGCGTGCGCCTGCCGGGGAGCCGCCGTGAGGCAGAGCGCGATCGCGGTGGATGCGACGAGAAAACGCTTCATCATTGCTTACCTCGCAAGAAGGTGGTGATGATCCTGCGATTGGCCCACGCGGCGCTGCGTCGCGCCGCCACTATACGATAATGAAGACACACGGAAAGGGGGCTCCCCCTCAGCATTTACGGCTCAGTCTGCATAGGAAGAGCTGCCAGCTGCCAGCTGCCAACAACTGGCTTCTGCTGGCAGCCGGCAGCTGGTAGCTGGCAGCTGCAGTTATCGCGTGAACGACGGCCCCAGGATCACGGCGTTGAAGAACATGCCTAACGTCGAGAGCTGCGCGGCGCGGAAGTTGGGGTCGTCGGCGAAGAGGATGACCTGGCCGCGGCCCGCCGGCTCGGCCCACGCGTAGAGCGTTCGGGCGAGGGCGCGCTGGGCCTCGGGCCAGATCCAGCCCGCGAGCCGCAGCGAGCGCTCCTCGGGAAAGGCGGCGGTGTTCGCGCCATCGCGGCTGATCGTGAACGCGTAGTTCGACGACACGAGCGCGCCGACGTCCCCGGAGTAGCCGTAGCCGAGGAAGTGCTCGGGGTCGACCTTCACGCGGAGGATCGCGCCGGCGGTGCGGACGAGATCCATCTGCCGCGACAGCGCGGCGCTGTCGCCCGCCGGCTGGTCGAAGAAGAGCCGCACGTTGGCGGTCTGGCGCTTGAGCGTCGAGCTCGTCCAGTGCACGCCCTCGCGCGTCGCCATCGCGGCGGCGCCCTTCATCGCCACCAGCGTTCCGCCGTCCTGCGTCCAGCGGCGCAGCCGGGCAAGCCCTGCCTCGCCGAGCATCTCCTGCCACTCGGACGGCGCGCCGTGCGGCAGCACGATAACGTCGTAGTCGGCGAGGCGTGCGTCGAGGAGCTGCGGGATCGCGATCGCCGTGAAGGGGTAGCCGAGCCGCCGCTCGAGGGTGAACCAGGTCGCGCCGAATGCTCGATCGTCGGTCGGCTCACCGGCGACGACGGCGATCCGCGGCCGACGCAGCTCGACGATGGGATCCTCGCCGAAGTCCGCGCCACGCTCGACGCGCGCTCCCTCGAGCGACTGGAGTGCGACGCCCGACTCCGCCGCGAGGGCGACGATGCGTTCGCGCAGCGTCGCGGCATTCCGTTCCGTCCGTGCGACGATCGCGCCGCGCCCGAAGTCGCGCCGCTGCACCGAGAATGGCTCCGTCGCCACGGCGACGTTGAACCCCTCGCGGAGGAGCTGCGCCGTCAGGCGCATCCCGCCCAGCGTGGTGCCGTCGTAGAGCCAGCCGTAGCGCGCCGCACCGTCAGGCGCCGCGGGTGCCGGCGTCGGGATGCTGTCCGCCACCGGCGCCGACAACCCGGCCGGGACGGCGTCCTCCGCCCAGACGGCGTCGACGCCGAACATCAGCGGCAGCGACCAGGCCGTCGCATCGTAGAAGCCGTCGCGCGAGCGGCGGCCGGTGAGCTCGGCGCGCTCCTTCTTCTTCCGTTCGTTGGCGAGGAACTCCGGCGTGAACGCCGGCTCGAGCTCGAGCAGCGCCCTGGCGAGACGCTTCTGCGGTTGCGCCATGCTCACGACGTAGGACCCGGCCGGCACCTCACGACGCGCGGCGGCGCCACCGAAGTAGCCGTGCGCGCGCTGCAGCGTGAAGGGACGATCGACGCGGCGGACCTCGATTCGCTGCGCGGCGAGCGTGCGCGCGAGGGTCGCTGCCCGCGCCGGGTCGTTCCCCGCGAAGAGCACGACCTGCTTCATCGCCTCACGCTCGCCCTCGGCGATCGCGCTCTTTCTGTAGGCGTAGAAGTCCGCCAGCCGCTGCGCCTTCTGCTCGGCGGTCACGCGCAGCACGGCCATCGAGCCGGTGTGATGGCGGACGATGCCATCGCGGAGGGGGAGGATGGTCCCGTCCTCGCGCTCCCAGGCGAGCCCCTTGCTGCCGCCGGCGTCGGTCTCGAAGGTGAGTCCCACCGAGCCGTTGAGCGTCGGCCACGAGTCCCAGAAGCCGGCGTAGAAGAGGTCGAAGCGTCCACGCCGGTAGTAGCTCCATCCGCGCGCGTCGAAAGCATCGGCGATCGCGCTGCCGTAGCGGTCCATCCACTGCGTCTGGTTGCCGGTGACGTTGAGGTTCACCGCGTCGGCCGGCGGCGGGAAGAACATGTTCTTCGTCTGCCCGTGGTGGTCGACGAAGACGACCGGGTGCCACTGGCCGAACGCCTTCACGATCGCGCGCGTCTCCTGCTGCGTGCCGAAGAAGGCGTCGCGATTGAGGTCGATCTGGAAGTGGTTGTTGTTGGTGCTCATCCCCCACGGCGCGTGGTGCTCGATGGCGTTGTTGTCCGCGGTGCCCTCCGCGCCGACCTGTGCGCTGTTGTACCAGGCGACGAATCTCTCGTGGCTCTCCGGGTTGTGCGCCGGGTTCACGATCACCACGAGCTGGTCGATGATGCGTCGCGTCACCGAGTCGGTGCCGGCGGCGAGCTGGTAGCTCGTCTGGATCGCCGACTCGAACGCCGCCGACTCGTTGCCGTCGTTCGCGTGGTTCATCCACGCCACCGCCGGCATGCTCGCCGCGATGCGCTGCGCCTCGGAGTCGTTCGTGGTGCGGGGGTCGGCGAGCTTCGCCATCGCCGCACGGACCTCCTCGAGCCGCGCGAGGTTGGCCGGGCTCGAGATGACGATCAGATAGAGCGGGCGCCGCTCCACCGACTCGCCGTAGCGAAGGACGCGCACACGGTCGCTGCGCTGGAGCGCTGCGAGCCAGCGCTCGAGGCCCGCGTAGTCGGTGTGATGCGTGCCGATCGCGTAGCCGAGCACCGAGTCGGGGCGCGGGACCGCCGGGTCGTAGGTGCCCCCCGGGCGGAATTCCGTGAGGTGCTGTTGCTGCTGGGCGAGCGCGGTGGTGGAGAGGACGGCGAGAGCGATTGCGATTGCGAGGCGAAGCACGAGGCGCATGCGGTAGGAGGTTGAGGCGGCGGAAGTTGATCCGCCGCGCCGACGTTCGCCACCTGTACGCGCGAGCGCGTGGTTCCGCTGAACGCACGAAGGGCGGGCAACCCACGCCCGCCCTTCGTGTTGCTGCGGTGACGACCTTAGTCGTCGAGATCGCCGCAGGCGACGACTGTGTTCATGTCCTGACCGTGGATGACGACGACGTAGTCCTTCGCCTCGTCGAGCCGGCCCGGGAGGGTGACGTTCACCGTCGCCCGACCATTCGCGTCGAAGACGGCGTTCGGGTACTGCGACATCGAGCCGAAGCCCGCGCCCGGTGAGCCGCAGCGGCCCTCGTGGATCATCCACATGTTCGACTGACCGTTCGATCCGCCGGTGAGCGAGAGCGTCACGTTCGTCTGTCCGTTGGCGACGTTCGCTCGCACTTCGCCATTGATGCCGCTGTTGACGGCATTGATGGTGCCCTTCCAGTCCTCGCCTTTCTTCGTGGGCGATTCGACGTCCACGTCCACCTTTCCGGTGGCGGGGTTCGTCGCCGTACGAACGCAGCCGGTCGCGATCACGGCCGCGCACAGCATCGCAAGAGTACGCATCATCTCAGATCTCCTCAGTTGGTTCGGCAATTACGCCTCAGTTCGGCGCGCGGTTTTCGCGCGCGCGGTGTAGTTGCAGGGCGCGGGCCACAGCAGCTGCCAGCGAGAAGCTGCCGGCTGCCAGCGAAGGCGAACGCGACGTTTCTGATGCCATTTGCTTGCAGTGGCCGGCTGGCAGCTGGCAGCCGATAGCTGGCAGCTATCTCAGCCGCGTCCGATCTCCTGCCGCATCAGCACCTCGCGCGAGAGCATCGCGCCGCACGCAGCGGCGGGGCGGGGCTGGCAGTAGAGGTAGCCCTGCCAGTAGTCGCACTGATGCTCGCGGAGGAAGTCCAGCTGCTCGCGCGTCTCGACGCCCTCCGCGATCACCGAGAGCTTGAGCGAGCGCGCGAGCGCGACGACCGCGGCGCAGATCGCGGCGTCGTCGGGGTCCCTGGTGATGTCGCCGACGAAGGCGCGGTCGATCTTGAGCGAA
>DATAIS010000362.1:0-8430 GCA_036262535.1 Gemmatimonadaceae bacterium
TGGACGTCAAGCTGGGGTGTCCGGCGCGGAGAAACCCGGCGGGCCCACGATCCGTTGGGATATGCATCCTCAGCGGGAACGCAACGTGGAACGTCTCATTCGAACGGTCCGCGGCGCCATCGGCGTCGGCGCGACGTGGGCAGCCCTCTGGGCGATCTTCGGGTTTCTCTTCGGGATCCTGCTCCGGATCGTCCGACCGCACGGCTTCAATCCCGGCGAGAACGAGCTCGTGATGGCGATCGTGTTCGGCGTCGTCGGCTTCCTTTCCGGCGTCGCCTTCTCGCTCGTGATGGCGATCGCCGAGCGACGGCGTACGCTCGATCAGCTCTCGGTGGCACGCGCTGCGGGGTGGGGCGCGATCGCGTCGGCCGCGCTGCCGCTGCTGACTTCGATCCCCAACGGGACGATCGTCATCTTCGCCCCACTCGGCGCGCTCTTCGCCGCGACGTCGGTCGCGCTCGCGAAGCGCGACGCGCGACGCGAGCTGGCCGCGGGGGGCGGTGGGCTCTTCGACCAGCTCGAGTAGCTAAGGGAAGCAGCGCCGTCGTCGAGCTCCCCGCTGCCTGACGCCAACCGCGCCCTGAGCGGGATCCCGTGATCGGCCGCCCTTCAACTGCTCTTGAACTGCTCTTGAGCTGCTCTTACCACAGAGGCCGCAGAGGGCCGCAGAGAAGCACGCACAGAGAAAAACTTTGGGGGCGTGAGGCGAGATTGTCTCGCCTCACGCCCCCCAATAGCAGTTGTACTTCTCTGTGTCAGGTCTCCTCTGTGCACTCTGTGGTCCTCTGTGGTAAAAGCAGTTTGACCGCGGCGAACCTGAATCCGTCCAGGCGAGTCGGAACAGGCAGTTCGCGGGCGGGCGGCTCGGGCTGTATGATTTCGGCCCATGAAACCACGCGAGCTCACTGTCCGCGGCCTGATACTCGGCGCGCTCCTGACGCTGGTGTTCACCGCCGCCAACGTCTATCTCGGCCTCCGGGTCGGACTCACCTTCGCCTCGTCGATCCCCGCCGCGGTGATCTCGATGGCGATCCTGAGCGCGGTGAAGGACTCGTCGATCCTCGAGAACAACATCGTCCAGACCGTCGCCTCGGCGGCGGGGACGCTCTCGGCGATCATCTTCGTGCTGCCGGGGCTCGTCATCGTCGGCTGGTGGACGGGCTTCCCCTTCTGGCACTCCTTCCTCATCTGCGTCGCGGGCGGCGTGCTCGGCGTGCTCTTCACGATCCCGCTCCGGCGCGCGCTGGTGACGACGTCCGACCTTCCATACCCGGAGGGCGTCGCGGCGGCGGAGGTGCTGCGCGTCGGCTCGGGACGGCGCGGCGAGACGAAGGACGAGACTGGCGAAGCGCGCGAAGGACTCGTCGCCGTCATCCTCGGCAGCGTCGCGTCGGCGGGACTCGCGATCGTCGCCGGGACGCGCATCCTTGCCGCGGAGATGGCAGGATTCGTCAGGCTCGGCACGACGGCGTCGACCGGCTACAACTTCGCGTGGTCGCTGGCCCTGCTGGGTGCGGGGCACCTGGTAGGGCTGTCTGTCGGGATGGCGATGCTCGTCGGGCTGATCATCGCGTGGGCGATCGGCGTGCCGATCCTCACGTCGATGCAGCCAGCGGCGGCAGGCGTCGATCTCGCGACGCACACCATCACGATCTGGCGGACGCAGGTGCGCTTCATCGGCGCGGGCGCGATCGGCGTCGCTGCCATCTATACACTTGCCAGACTGGCCAGACCCGTGCTCGGTGGGCTCACGAGCACGCTGCGCGCATCGCGCGCGGTGGAGACGGGCGACGACCGCGACCGCGACCTCGCGCCGGTCTGGATCCTCGCCCTCACCGCGGTTTGTCTCGTCATCTCGGGATGGCTGGCGTGGGACTTCGCCCGCTCCTCGATCCTCGCCGGCGACGCGCTCAAGCTGACGCTGATCGCGGTGCCCTTCGTGCTGCTCGCCGGCTTCCTCATCGCCGGCGTCTGCGGCTACATGGCGGGGCTGATCGGCGCGTCGAACAGCCCGATCTCGGGCGTCGGCATCCTCTCGATCGTGCTCTGCGCGTCGATCCTCGTCGTCGCGATCGCACCGACGGGTGACACCCGCCAGGCGCTGGTGGCGTTCGCGCTCTTCGTGACGGCGATCGTCTTCGCCTGCGCGACGATCTCGAACGACAACCTCCAGGACCTGAAGACGGGCCAGCTCGTCGGCGCGTCGCCGATGCGGCAGCAGATCGCGCTCATCGTCGGCGTGCTCGCGGGCGCGGCGGTGATTCCCTGGGTCCTCAACCTGCTCGCGAAGGCGTATGGCTTCGCCGGCGCGGCGAACGTCGGCGTCGTCGCCCCCAATCCGCTCCCCGCGCCGCAGGCGACGCTGATCTCGGCGCTCGCGGTCGGTGTCATCGGCGGAAACCTGGAGTGGAAGATGATCGGCATCGGCGCGCTCGTCGGCGTCGGGCTGATCGTCCTCGACGCGACGTTAGGCGCGATGAAGAAGCTGCGCATCCCGCCGCTCGCCGTCGGCATCGGCATCTACCTTCCGATGTCGGCCACCTTCGCCGTGGTCGTCGGGGCGGTGCTGTCGCACTGGTATGACAAACGCGTCCGCAACACCCCGAACCCGGAGCGCGCCGAACGACTCGGGACGCTCGTCGCGTCGGGGCTGATCGTCGGCGAGAGCCTGTGGGGCGTGGTGAACGCGGGGCTCATCGTGGGACTCAGCAACGACGCGCCGATCGCGCTCTTCCCCGCCGAGTTCGCGGCGGCGCCGTGGCTCGGCATCATCGGGTTCATCGGGGTGATCGTGTGGCTCTACGGCTGGATGCTGCGTAGAGCGCGTGCCGCGCCGCCCGCGGTTCCGACGCGATGAAGCGTCGCTTCGGCGGCGAGTTCACCGCCGAGCTCTTTCGCTATCCGGGGAAGGGTGGCTGGACGTTCGCACCCGTCCCCGACGACTTCGCGCCGCCGGTGACGCACGGCTGGGGACGCACCCCCGTCCGCGCGACGGTGGACGGGCGTTCGTGGGAGACGAGCGTCTGGCACGACACGAAGTCCGGCCGCACCTTGCTCGCCGTTCCGAAGAATATTCGCGGCCGAAAGAGCGGCGGCGACCATGTTCGAGTGAAGATCGAGTTCAGCGCGCTCTAGAACAACCTCAGTCAGCTTCTATCCGCCGACTTTCACACAGAGAACGCAGAGGCCGCAGAGGGCCGCAGAGGACCCAGGGAGATCCACTCGCCCCGCTTGCCCCAAAATCTCTCGGAGCTTTGAAATGCTTGGGAACGGCACACGCCGGTTAGTTCACTGCTGGGTGTGCAGTCTCTGCGTCTCTGCGGTGCACCAACAGCTCAGTGACTGACCGAGGTAGTAGAGCTTCTTGCCGCTTCGGTCTCCTGGGGGATGGTGTCGAAGCCGGAGCGCGCTAACTTGGCGAGAGACATGCCCGATCGCCGCGAGTTCCTGCTCTCAGCCGCCGCACTCGCCGCCGCGTGCGCGCGTGGCCGCCCGGTCGTCGAAGCCGGTGCGCAGCCGCGCCTCCCGCTTGGCTTCTCGACGCTCGGCTGCCCGACGTGGAGCTGGGCGGGCATTCTTCAGGAGGCGCAGCGAGATGGGTATGCAGCGATCGAGCTGCGCGGGCTCGAGGGGGAGATGGATCTCACGAAGCGGCCCGAGCTCGCGCCGGAGCAGCTCGCGGCGCGGCGCCGCGAGCTGGCGGAGGTGGGCGCTCGCGTCATCTGCCTCGGCGCGTCGGCGACGATGCACCAGATGGATCCGGCGAAGCGCGACGCGCAGCTGGACGAGGCCCGCCGCTTCATCGACCTCGCCTCGACGTTAGGCGCCCCCTATGTGCGGGTGTTCGGCGACCGGAAGCTGCCCGGCGTGGACCGCGACGCGATGCTCGCCCACGTCGCGCGCGGACTGCGCGAGCTCGGCGAGTACGCCGAGGGGCGCGGCGTGACGGTGCTGATCGAGTCGCACGGCGACTTCACCGACTCGGCGTCCCTGCTCGAGATCCTCGAGCGCGCCGGATCGCGCGGCGTCGCGCTGCTCTGGGATGCGCACCACACCTTCGTGTCGGGGGGCGAGGAGCCGGAGGTGACGGTCAATCGGCTCGGCAGGTGGATCAGGCATACCCACCTCAAGGATTCGGTGCCCGCGGGGAGCGACCGGCGCTACGTGCTGACGGGAACGGGTGACGTGCCCGTCCGGCGCCAGATCGCCGCGCTCGCGCGCATCCGCTACGCGGGCTACTACAGCTTCGAGTGGGAGAAGCGGTGGCACCCCGAGATCGAGGAGCCGGAGGTGGCGATCCCGCACTTCGCCCGCGTGGCGTCGCAGTACCTGCGCGACGCCGGCGTGACGACGAGCGCCGACCACATCATCCCGCGCACGGAGACGCCCGGCGCCCGCGACGCGGTCGAGGCGCTCAAGCGGAGGAACCTGTAACGTCGTCCCGCGCGCGCGAAACGCGTGGGACCTTCTTCCACTACGACGGAGCAGCAGGTCCCAGCAGGCTGCGCCTGCGGGATGACAAGCTAGGGCTTCACGACGCTCGCGAGGCGTTGCGTCGAGTGGCGGCGGTTGGGCTCCTTCTCGAGGACGGCGCGGTACTCGGCGACCGCTTCGTCGGCGCGGCCGAGCTCCATGAGCATGTCGCCGAGGAGCTCGCGCGCGGGGGCGAGAGGGCCGGGCGTGACGGCGCTCTTCTCGGTGGCATCCTCGCGGGCCGCGGCCTCGCGCATCTTCGCGAGGGCTGCGTCATCGCGGTCCTCGGCGAGATCGAGCCACGCCTGGGCGCCGAGTTGCTGTATCGCGACCTGCTCGGTCCAGTAAACCTCTCCCGTCGCGGCGAGACGCTGGCGGATCGCGCCCAACGAGTCGATCGCCGCGCGGGCTTTCGCCCTGTCGCCGCTGCGGGAAGCGCCGAGGGCGCGGGCGAAGTACGTCATCGCCTCCGTCCACGGATAGTCCGTGGTGCGAGGCTGGAGCGCGGCGGCTTCGGTCCATGCCTCACGTTCCAGAGCCCACCGGGCCGGGATCGCGGCGATGGCGAAGTAGCCGGCGGCAGCCGGCGCAGCGCCGGTGACGGCGTTCGGATCGAAGCGTGAGGCGACCGCCGGCAAGCTGTCGAGGATCTCGCGCGCCGCGGCCTCACGTCCGAGCTGGAGCTGCGCGTACACCGCGTAGTCCATGGCGTGCAGCGCTTCGGCGGTGGCGCCGGTGTTCACCGCAGCATGGAAGGAGCGGCGGTTGCTGTTGACCGATTCCTCCCACATGCCGACGCGCGTGAAGGTGTGGGAGGGCATGTGCAGCGCGTGCGCGGCGGAAGGGGCGATGCTCGAGTAGCGCTGCGCCGCGGCGCGCGCCTGACCGGCGAGCGGCGGATAGTCGTAGGCGTGGATGATGTAGTGGGCGAGCCCGGGGTGATCGGGCTGTTTCACCCAGAGCGCTTCGAGTATCTGGCCGGCCTTCTTCTGGTTCGCATAGGTCTTGTCGGTCGGCGGAGCGGCGGCGGCGAGGGAAAGAGCGTAGAAGATCTGCGCCTCGGTGTCGGCCGGCTGCCGGCTCGCCAGCTCGCGCATCGCCTGCTCGTACGCGGTGAGACGCGCCGCCTGCGCGACATGCTCGTAGTCGGTGAAGAGAGCGCCCACAGCGCGGATGTAGCCGCGCTCGCGCTCGGAGGCCCGCGAGGACAGGCGCGTCGCCGTAGTCGCGGCCTGTCTTCCCTGGGTGAGGCGCGCCAGCGGTCGCGCACCGACGGACATCGGGTTTCCCCACTGGCTCATCGCGATCCCCCAGTGCGCCATCGCGCAGGTCGAATCGGCGGCGAGCACCTCGTTGAAGCTCCGGATCGCGGCGCCGAACTCGAAGGAGTGGAGCCACGCTACGGCGCGATCGAACCGCGGGGCGACCTTCGCGCTGCACGAGGTCGCGAAGTGCACGGTGCCGAGCTTCTCGGCGCCGGCGTGGGTGTGTTCCTGGGCGCGAGCTGCGGGTGCTGCGACGGCGAAGAGCGCCGCGGTCGCGGCGACTGTCATGCGTGGCATGGGGGCCTCCTGACCGCTCCATTGTGCGATGCGCAGCTCCGGGCGGCAAGTCAGCCCTTTCTGCCGCCGCGCCCAAAGGCGCTTCACCCGCGTGCACGACCACCGAATCAGCCAGAGATGGAGGTAGACGACGAATGCCGGCGCCGACCGGTCGTGTCCTCCTTCCCACTCACCCGGATCTCACACATGATCAAGGCGATCAACTTCGTCGGCGTCCCGGGTCCGCGATCAGGTCCCGGCGCCGGGACGGGCGTCGTCCTCTTCACGCCCGAGGGACAGGAGGACCGTATCGGCACCTTCCAGTCGATCAGTGGCGATCTTCAACGATCCCGACGGGAACCATTTCGTGCTCGGCTCAAGATGACCTTTCGCGCGGCTGTCGCCGGACTCCTGATTTGCGCGGCCAGCGTTCAGGCGCAGCAGCCGACGCACCCGACGATCACGGTCACCCTGCTCGGCACGGGCTCGCCGCCGCCGGTGATGGATCGCTTCGGTCCGAGCGTGCTCGTCGAAGCGGGACCGGAGAAGCTGCTCTTCGACGCCGGGCGCGGCGCACTCCAGCGGCTTCGCCAGCGCGGCGTGTCGCCCGCGCAGGTCCGCACGCTCCTCCTCACCCATCTTCATTCCGACCACATCGTCGGGATCCCGGATTTCTGGCTGACAGGGTGGGTGAACGGCCGCCCGACGACCGCGCTTCGCGCGTTCGGACCCGATGGCACGAGGGCGATGTTCGAGCACCTGACGCAGGCATTCGCGTTCGACATCGCCATCCGGATCTCGGACGATCGCGCCTCGCCCGAGGGCGGCCGCGTCGACGCGACCGACGTCGGCGAAGGAGTCGTCTTCGAGCGGAACGGCGTGAAGGTCACGTCGTTCTTCGTCGATCACGATCCCATCAAGCCGGCCCTCGGATATCGCGTCGACTACGCGGGCCGCTCGGTGGTGATCTCGGGCGACACGAAATATTCGGAGAACCTCGTGCGTCACGCGGAGGGAGTAGACCTGCTGATCCACGAGGTGGTGGTGCCGTCGTCGCTGCGACGCGCGGGGTACGCCGCCGATCGATCCGAGCGCATCATCGTCCATCACACGACACCCGAGCGCGCCGGAGAACTGTTCGCGCGGGTGAAGCCGCGATTCGCGGTCTTCTACCATCTCGTGTTGCCGACGGCCACCCGCGAAGAGATCCTGGGTGCGGTTCGCACCACGTACGCCGGACCTGTCGAGGTGGGCGAAGACCTGATGGTGATCGACATCGGCGAGCGGGTGGAGGTCCGGCGCCCCGCTCCCTGAACCAGACGCAATATTCGCGGCGTGAAGACCCAGTACTACACCGCGACGAGCCTCGACGGCTTCATCGCCGACGAGAACCACTCGCTCGATTGGCTCTTTCCGCTCGGGAACGTCGGCGACACGAGCTGGGGCGCCTTCGTCAAGGGCGTCGGCGCCGCGGCGATGGGCTCCTCCACCTATGAGTGGATGCTCCGCAACCTCCTCGCCCCCGACGCGCCGCATAAGGAGCCGTGGCCGAACAAGTATCCGACGTGGGTGTTCACGTCGCGGACGCTGCCCGGGGTGCCGGGAGCGGACATCCGTTTCGTGAAGGGCGACGTCGCGCCGGTGCACCGTGAGATGGCCCAAGCGGCGAAGGGGAAGAACGTCTGGATCATCGGCGGCGGCGACCTGGTGGGGCAGTTCCACGACCAGGGACTGCTCGACGAGCTGTTCATCCAGGTCGCGTCGGTGACGTTAGGCAGGGGCCAGCCCCTCCTCCCGCGGCGGATCGCGTCACCGCCGCTCAAGCTGCTGTCGGTACGCCATGTCGGCACCGGCTTCGCCGAGCTGCACTACGAGGTGCCGAAGCCGGCGGCGCGATGACGCCGACACGTTGCGAGTGGCCGCGCACCCCGCTCGACATCGAGTATCACGACGCCGAGTGGGGGGTGCCCAACCACGACGACCGGTGCTTCTTCGAGTTCCTGATACTGGAGGGCGCGCAGGCGGGGCTGAGCTGGTCCACGATCCTCAAGCGGCGCGACGGATACCGGACGGCATTCGCCGACTTCGACCCGGCGCGCGTCGCGCGCTTCACCGCGGCGAGGCAGGCGAAGCTGCTCGAGGATCCGGGGATCGTCAGGCACTCGCAGAAGATCGTGAGCGCGGTGACCAATGCGCGCGCTTTCCTCGAGGTGCAGAAGGAGTTCGGCAGCTTCGACGGCTACGTCTGGCGCTTCGTCGGGGGCGCGCCGAAGGTGAATACGCCGCGCAGGCTGGGCGACGTCCCCGCGCGCTCGCCGGAATCCGACGCGCTGAGCAAGGACCTGAAGAAGCGCGGCTTCAGCTTCGTCGGCTCCACGATCTGCTACGCCTTCATGCAGGCGATGGGGCTCGTCAA
>DATAIS010000363.1:0-1726 GCA_036262535.1 Gemmatimonadaceae bacterium
CCGACTCCGATCGCGAAGCTCGACACGGCGACGATCGTCGCCCACTACGAGCGGATCGTCCGCGAGCTTCCGCGTCCGCCGATCATCATGGGACACTCGTTCGGTGGCGCCTTCGTCCAGATCCTTCTCGACCGCGGACTCGGTGCCGCCGGCGTGGCGATCGACTCGGCGCCGGTGCGCGGAGTGCTCGGGCTGCCGGTGTCCACGGTGCGCTCGGCATGGCCGATCCTGAAGAACCCGCGAAACCGCGCCCGGGCAGTGGAGCTCACGCCGACCGAGTTTCGCTACGCCTTCGGCAACACGGTGGACGACCTCGAGTCGGACAACGCCTACAACCGCTACCACGTCCCGGGCGCGGGACGTGTGCTCTTCGAGGGCGCGCTCGCGAACCTCAATCCGCACAGTCCCTTCCGCGTCGACTTCCGTCGCGACGACCGCGCGCCGCTGCTCTTCATCGCCGGCGGCCGGGATCACGTCGTACCGGCGTGGGTGAATCGCTCGAACGTCGATCACTATGCGCAGGCTCGCGCGCTCACGGAGTACAAGGAGTTCGCGGGACGCTCGCACCTCACGCTCGGCGAACCGGGCTGGGAGATCGTCGCCGACTACGCGATCGAATGGGCGCTGCGTCGCGCACGCTCCGCCCACGCGACGGCACCCCTGGCACTGCCTTCGACCGAGCAGCCCGTCTCGCGGCCGCTCATCTGACCGGCAGACGTCGCCTCGCCGCGGAGTGACGCCCGCCCTTCGGGAGGAGTCCTTTTCCCGGACTCCTTCCGAGGCTCGCCGTGAGATTCCCGTCCGCTGCATCTCGTTCCGCGCTCGTCGCATTCGCGCTCTGCGCAGGTTGGGCGCACTCCGCACGGGCGCAGACGCCGGCGCGTCTCTCGGCCTTTCTCAGCGGCCGTGTCGGGCTCGACGCCGCGCAGCTCGCGGCACTCGAGCGGGGTGAGATCGTCGTCAAGCCGCTCGCGACCGGCAACGCGCGCGACGTCGCCGTGTTCGGTGTCATCACCCTCCCCGCGTCGCGCGAGACGTACGTGGCGCGGCTGCGCGACTTCCGTACGTCGCTCCGCGCCCCCACGCGCCAGCGCTTCGGGCTCTTTGGCGCTACGCCCGCGGCGAGCGACCTCGATGGCCTGACGATCGATCGCAAGGAGGCCGAGGACCTGAAGAAGTGCAAGCCGGGAAGCTGCGACTTCAAGCTTCCGGCGACCGAGATGCAGACGCTGCGCTCGAAAATCGACTGGTCGTCCGCGCCCGAGGCACAGATCGCCGCCTACGCACGCAAGCGCCTCGCGGAATACGTGGCCGACTACCGCACCCGTGGCGACTCGGCGATGGTGGTCTACGATGACAACGGCAACGTGCGCGCGAGCAGCGCCTTCGCGGCACTCGTCGCGCAGTCGCCCTATGTCTACGAGTACGCCCCGTCGCTCGCGTCATATCTGACCTCATATCCCCGGATGAAATCGGGGGACATGCAGGAGGCGATCTACTGGTCGGAGGACGTCGCGCCGCGGCTGCGCAAGGTGCACAGCGTCAACCACGTCGTGCTCTACTCGCCGCCTGAGCTTGGCCACGTGACGCTGATGGCGACGAAGCAGATCTACGCCGACCACTACTTCGAGGCCGCCTTCGACCTCACGACGCTGATCGATCGCGCCGCCGGCGGGAGCTACCTCGTCGTCCTCCGCCGCTACCGGTTCGACAACCTGCCGAGCGG
>DATAIS010000364.1:0-1663 GCA_036262535.1 Gemmatimonadaceae bacterium
CGCGTTGGAGCGCGTGCTGCCGTCGTACGACACGACGTTCACCGACGCGACGTTAGGCGCGATGCCGACGCAGCCGACGACGTTGTCCGACGCGCAGATCTCGCCGAGCACGGAGGTGCCGTGCGGCCGCGAGGTGTCGAGCAGGGTGCCGTGGAGAAGCGTCGCGCCGTGCGCGGTGAGGTCCTCGTGGGCGAGCGTCCAGCCCCGCTCGAGGTCGATCACGTTCTGTCCCGCGCCGTCGCCGCCGGTGACCCCCCACGCGAACTCCGCGTCGATGCCGTCGGGCGCGGGATCGAGGTAGCCCTGGTTCGTCGAGCGCGGGTCGTCGAGCGCGTTGACGGCCGGCTCGTCGCCCGGCGGGTCGAAGTAGACCGTCTCCACCGTGCGCCACTCGGCGAGCTCCTTCACCACGTCGTCGGCCTTCACGTGCGAAGGAAGGTCGACGAGGAAGAAGGTGGCTCTGTTGAAGAGAGGGGCACCGCGCAAGAGGAGGGCGAGATTGTAGGTGATGACCCGGAGGCCGGCTGCGGCCAGCTGCGCATCGGCGCGACGCGCACGGAGTCGGGCGCCGAGGGTGCGCTTCAAGGCGCTGAAGACGCTTTCCGCGTGGGCCCGCTGGCGATAGCGATGCCGCGGGAAGTGGCGCGCGGCGCGGGCGCGCTCCGGCGTCCGGGGCAGCTGGTGGCCGAAGCGGCCGCGGTTGAGCGCGATCACCGGGGCCGCCACGCCTAACGCGCGTGCCCCCGCGCGATTGGCCTCGCTGTCGTAGCCGGCGTCGGCCAGGAGCGCCTGACAGCGGTGCCCCCTCGGCAGCGCGGCGAGCGTCGCGCGGAGCACCGGGAGCAACTCGGGCGCGTCATGGACCGGGCCCCAGCCGACGCGGAGGCCCACGATCAGATGGGTCGCGACGTCGGCCACACAGGTCAGCTTCGCCCAGCGCCGCCGCGCCGGGCAGCGCGCCCAGCCCCCGCCGCCCGCCCCGTGGGCCCGCCAGCGGTAGTAGGCACTCCCGTGCTCGCCGCCGAGCCCCGTGCTGTCGAGCGTGAAGACGTGCGGCCCCGGCCCCAGGAGGCCAACCTGCGCGGCGCGCGCGACCGTGGCCGTGAGGAGCGTGCTCAGGACGCTTGCGCGCTCCCCTTTTTTCCCCCGGCGAGGAGGCGATGCTCGGCGTAGCAGAGCGTCGAGTAGTGCGGCACCGTGGCCAACCCTAACGCCCGCCGCAACTCCGCCCACTCGGCCACCCGCGTGGCGGTCGTTCGATAGTCGGTGTCCCAGAAGCTGCGCAGGGCGAGCAGCGCGAACAGTTGGGGCTGGGTATAGTAGTGCGGCGCGTGCGGGCGCCCATAGCGCGGGAACACCCGCTCGCCCAGCGCGAGCGCCGTGGTCGCGAGCCGCAGCGCTGACTTCGTCATCGTGCGAGGCATGCCTCACCTCAGGCCAAACGCCGATCCAGTCGCCCGCATTTCACGCGCCCACGCTCCCTTCAACAGAGCTCTGATCTCAGTGGTTCGGGACCGTGGGGCGAGATGGTCTCGTTCGGCGGGCCCCAAAATCACTTCAAGGCCGTGGCGGTTGGACAACAGGAGCCACGAAGGGCATGGAGGGGGTTGTGGAAGCTGTTGCTCTTCCCACAACCCCTTCGTGCCCTTCGTGCCTTCTGTTG
>DATAIS010000365.1:0-1682 GCA_036262535.1 Gemmatimonadaceae bacterium
CGCGATCATCGGCTGCTGGGACACGAAGTATCACTACCTCCAGCTCCGGCCGACGCAAGCCGACGCGACGATCACGATCGTCCCCGGCGTGCCGGGGTTTCCCTTCCCGTTGCCGAACCATCCGGCGTATCCGTCGGGCCACTCCTGCGTGTCGTCAGCCGCGACGCGCGTGCTCGCGACCTGGTTCCCCGAGCACACGGCGACGCTCGCGGAGCAGCTCGCGGCGGCCGGTCGCTCGCGCGTGATCGCCGGCATCCATTACCCGGACGACATCGCCGTCGGTCAGACGTTAGGCACGCGGGTCGCCGACTGGGCGATGGCCTACGACGGTCGCCCCGGCGGCATCCTCGCCGCCCTCGACCGACCGTAGCTGGGAGGCAACGGCAACTGCTGCGCAGGTAGTGTCAGGCTCGTTGAAATCTGATTAGCCGCCGGTATCAGAATTCAACGAGCCTGACACCGACACCTACTGCGGTGCGCCGGCCCGGTTGACGCGGAGGCGCGGAGCGCGCGGAGAGCTGCCGCGGAGGACCCGGCGAGATGGACTCGCCCCGCTTGCCCCAAAATCTCTCGGAGCTCTGAAATGCTTGGGGAACTGCACACGCCGAGAGTTCGATGATGGGTGTGCCCTCCTCCGCGCCCTCCGCGGGCCTCCGCGCCTCCGCGTTAAACCGGGCCGGCGCGACAGAGCCGACGGGCCGGCGCTGGTGGCTGACCGATGACCTTGGCGGTACGATACCTCGCATGCGCCTCCGCCATGTCATCCCTGCCCTCGCACTCTGCTCCCCTGCCCTCGAGGCCCAGCATCTCCCCGCATGGACGCGCGGAGCGACGTGCTACGAGGTCTTCGTGCGGTCGTTCCAGGACTCTGACGGCGACGGCATCGGGGACTTCAAGGGGCTGACGTCGAAGCTCGACTACATCAACGATGGCAACCCGCGCACGTCTCGTGACCTCGGCGCGCGCTGCATCTGGCTCATGCCGATCGCGCAGTCGCCGAGCTATCACGGGTACGACGTCACCGACTACTACACGGTGGAGTCGGACTACGGGACCAACGACGACTTCAAGGCCTTCGTCGCCGCGGCGCACCGGCGGGGGATCAAGGTCGTCGTCGACATGGTGCTCAACCACGTGTCGAACGAGCATCCGTGGTTCACCGAGGCAGCGCGTGACACCGCGTCCGCTCATCGCGGGTGGTTCCGCTGGTCGCCGACGCAGGGGCCGAACAATCGCTGGGGCGGGAACAACTGGCACAAGTCGCCAGCGCGCGACGAGTACTACTACGGCTTCTTCTGGAGCGGGATGCCGGATCTCAACTGGGAGAATCCGGCGGTGATGGAGGAGATGAAGAAGGTCGCGACCTTCTGGCTGCGCGACATGGACGTCGATGGCTTCCGGCTCGACGCCGTCAGGCACCTCTACGAGCGGGGCGAGGAGACCGAGAACGTCCCCGAGACGCATGTCGCGCTGCGGGAGTACGGCGCGCACGTCGAGCGCGTGAGGCCTGACGCGTACACCATCGGCGAGGTGTGGGACTCGGTCGGGGCGATGCTTCCCTACTACCCCGACCAGCTCGACTCCTACTTCGCCTTCGCCGTCGCCGACAGCATCGTCAGCGCCGTTCGCTCCGGATCGGCCAAGGGGCTGCTCGAGCCGGTGCTGCGGCTCCAGGAGCGGAT
>DATAIS010000366.1:0-14412 GCA_036262535.1 Gemmatimonadaceae bacterium
CTCGACGGACCTGAGCCAGATCGCGAGCAACTTGCCGCCGGCGGAGCCTGATACGTTCAAGCGGCGCAAGCTGCCGACGGGCACGTCGAGTGGCGGCGGAGGCGGGAGCGTCCCCGCGGCTCCGGCGGCGCTGATGGAGGCGGTGCAGCGTGAGCAGAGCTTCTCGCGCTTCTGCTATACGGAGTTCGGTCAGAAGAGCGACCCGAGACTCCGCGGCAACGTCGCCATGGTCGTCACGGTGGGCGCGAGCGGGATCACGGGAGCGACCGTCGGCGACGACAACTGGACGGGCGCGGCGGGGCGCGCGGTCAACAACTGCCTCAACCAGCGGGCAAAGTCGGCGTGGAAGCTCGCGCCGGGTGCGGTCCGGCCCGGGCGGTATGTGGTGCAGCTGAGCTTCACCGGTGCCTAACCTTCGATCGAACGAGAGGAGCCAGGCGATGCTACGACGGATCGTGGCGACCAGCGCGCTCGCGGTGGCGGGCGTGTTCTCGACGGGATGCGGATACAACACCATCCAGTCGATGGACGAGCGGGTGAACGGTGCGCAGGGGCAGATCGAGGCGCAGCTCCAGCGGCGCGCCGACCTGATCCCGAACCTCGTGCAAACGGTGAAGGGCTACGCGGCGCAGGAGGAGCGCATCTTCACCGAGGTGGCCAACGCCCGATCGCGGCTCCTGGCGGCGCGCGAGTCGGGCGACCCCGAGGAGATGGCGAACGCGAACCAGGCCACGACCGGGGCGCTGGGGCGGCTGCTCGCAATCTCGGAGCAGTATCCGCAGCTCAAGTCGGACGCGAACTTCCGCCAGCTCCAGGACGAGCTGACGGGGACCGAGAACCGGATCGCGGTCGCGCGCACCGATTACAACGGCGCGGTGGAGGAGTACAACGGATACATCCGCCGCTTCCCGCAGGCGCTCACGGCCAGGGTCACCGGCGCGAAGCCCCGGAAGTATTTCCAGGTCACCGATCCCGCGATGCGCCAGGGTCCTCCGCAGGTGGACTTCAGCACACCGGCCGCGCCGACGCGCTGACCGAAGCGATCCCACGTGAGCGAAGCCCCGGGCGCAACGCCCGGGGCTTCGCCGTTCGCCACCCGGCCGACAGCGTTCGCCGCACCGAGTGCCTTCTTCCCGGGAGGTGACCGTTGACACGATTTGGGCAGCGTTCTAGAGTCCGTGATGCGGTTCGCAGGTCGAGACCGCGGCCCTCCGGACGCACTACGTGTGTGATTCGCCGGTCATTCGGCGTCTCCTCTCAAGGCCAAATTTCGACGTTCCGCGCGTCCGCGCGGTTCAAGCTGGTCGGCTGAGCCGGACCGGCCCTGGCGCCATCGCCGGGTATCGATGGCGAATCCACCTACTTCCCGAGGTGCTGGAGGAAGAATGTTTCGTCGACTCAGGATGCTTCATCGAACGCTGCTCGTGATCGCACTGACAGCGTTCGGCCTGGAAGCACAGGCACAGGGCGCGAATACGGGGCAGGTCTCGGGTCGTGTCACGCACGCCCAGGGCGGGCAGGCGATCGTCGGTGCGCAGGTTCGGATCACCGGCACCAATCTCGGCGCGGTTACCGATGACAACGGCCAGTACACGATTCGCCTCGTCCCACCCGGTGACGTTACACTCCGTGTCACGCGGATCGGATTCGGGGAGCAGTCGCGCGCCGTGAGCGTCGCGGCGGGGGCGTCCGCCAGCGCCGATTTCACCCTGGCGCCGGTCGCCATTCAGCTCGCCGAGGTCGTGACGACCGCGACGGGCGAGCAGCGCCGCGTCGAGGTCGCGAACGCCGTGACCCGCGTCGATGCCGTCAAGGCGGTGGAAACCGGTGCGATCCAGAACGTCGGCCAGGTGCTGGCGACGCGCGCGCCCGGCGTCCAGGTCCTGCAGGGCGGCCTGATCGGCGCCGGAACGCGCATCCGCGTCCGTGGCACGAGCTCTCTCTCGCTGAGCAACGAGCCGATCTACGTCATCGACGGCATTCGCGTCGAGGCTGGAGCGGCCTCGCGGACGACCAACATCAGCGCGGGCGGCACCGTTCCGAGCGGGATCAACGACATCAACCCCGAGGAAATCGAGACGATCGACGTCGTGCGGGGGCCCTCGGCGGCGACGCTGTACGGGACCGACGCGGCGAATGGCGTCATCGTGATCACGACGAAGAGAGGTCGGGTGGGTTCCGCCCAGGTCAGCGCGTACGGGGAAGAGGGTACGATCACCGACGTGCGCGACTATCCCGCCGCGTATTCGGCCTGGGGCGCCGTGGCACCGTCGACGGCGTCGACGCCGGGCTGCTTCCCCGCGCGGCGCGCGGCGGGGCAGTGCACGCGATTCGACAGCCTGACTGTGTTCAACCCCGCGACCGACGCGCAGACGACGCCCTTCAAGGACGGCCATCGCCGGCAGTACGGCGCGCAGGTCTCCGGCGGGGTGCCCGCAGTCCGCTACTTCATCTCGGGGGAGAAGGAGACCGCGGACGGCATCTACACGATTCCGAAGTTCGACCTCACCCGCTTCCGTTCTCAGAACGTCAAGGTTCGCGAGGAATGGCGCAACCCGAACACCTACGATCGTAAGGCGGGTCGCGCGAACCTCGACCTCACGGTCTCGCCGAAGTTCGACATCGCGGTGCACAGTGGGTTCACCCAGTCGTACCTGCGGCTGCCCAGCACCGAGAATTCAGTGATCGGTCTGGGGTACAACCTCCTGAACGGCGTCGGCCGGCGTACGGCGTCGACCAGCGGCTACACGTCCTACACCCCCGGCGACATCTTCCAGCGGGTCACCGAGCAGCGCGTCAACCGGCTCATCGCCAGCGCGACGCCGGTCTATCGTCCGTTCACGTGGCTCACCGGACGCGCGAATCTGGGGGTCGACTTCACCAACCGCGTCGACGAGCAGCTCTGCCGCGCCTCGACCTGCCCCGCCTTCAGCACCATTCGAGAAGGCGCCAAGCAGGACGACCGGACGACGATCTTCAATTACACCGCCGATGGGAACGTGAGCGCCAGCGTCGATGTGGTGCCGGGGCTGAATTCTCGCAGCACGCTCGGTGCGCAGCTGGTCGCGTCGAACGCCAACCGCAACGGCGCGGGCTCGTCGCGCCTCTCCCCTGGCGGGTCGACCGTGACGCAGGGGGCGGTGCCCTTCGCCGACGAGGCGACGACCGTCTCACGCACGCTCGGCGCGTTCTTCGAGCAGCAGATGGCGTGGCAGGAGCGCCTCTACGTCACCGGCGCCATTCGGGCTGACAACAGCAGCGCCTTCGGCGTGAACTTTGGAAGCGTGATATACCCGAAGGCGAGCATCTCGTACGTGCTCTCCGAGGAGCCGTTCTTCCCCAGCTTCGACTTCCTCGATCAGCTGCGCGTTCGAAGCGCGTATGGCGCCTCGGGTGTCCGTCCCGGAACGACCGACGCACTTCCGTTCTTCGGCGCGACCCAGGTCGCCCTGGGAACAGGGGACCAGCCGGGAGTGATCTTCTCGGCGCTCGGGAACCTCGACCTCAAGCCCGAGCGGTCGACGGAATTCGAGGCGGGCCTCGACCTGACGCTCTTCCACAGCCGCGCGAACCTCGAGTTCACGTACTACAACAAGGTGTCGAAGGACGCGCTCGTGCAGCGCATCCTCCCCCCGTCGTTCGGGACTGGCGCCACCAACCGCTTCGAGAACCTCGGCCGCGTGGACAACCACGGCTTCGAATGGCTCGTCCAGTCGCAGCTCGTGGACCTGCCGGCGGTGGGTTTCGACCTCACCATCAACGGGTCGCACAACACGAACAAGCTGGTCGACCTTGGCACCGACGCGACGGGGAAGAAGATTCCGCCGATCATCGGCACGACGATCCAGCAGCGCAACGGCTATCCGCTCAATGGCTACTGGCAGCGGCCGTACAGGTTCCGCGACGCCAACGGCGACGGGATCATCGCCGCGAGCGAGATCACCGTCGAAGACAGCGCGAACTTCATCGGTTACTCCCAGCCGCGGCTCGAGATGGGCATCACGGCGGGGGTGGAATTCTGGCGCAAGCAGCTGCGCCTGCAGGCGGTGGTCGACCACAAGGGTGGCCACTACCTGTACAACAACGGCGAGCGGTTCCGCTGCGTGAGCGGCGGCAACTGCCGCGACCTGGTGGATCTCAACTCGCCGCTCGATCGCCAGGCGCGGGCAGTCGCGGGGCGCCTGCTGGGCGTGAACAACACGCTCCGCGGGTTCATCGAGAAGGCGGACTACACTCGCCTCCGCGAGCTGAGCCTGACGCTGCGGGCTCCGGAGAACTTCGCGCGCCGCCTGCGGACACGCGTGCTGAGCGCGACGCTGACGGGGCAGAATCTCGGCCTCTGGACGGACTACACGGGCATCGACCCCGAGAGCAGCTATGGACAGGGCGACGTGCCGAACGACTTGTTCACCCAGGCGCCGCTCACGACGTACGTGCTTCGCGTCAACGTCGGCTTCTGAGGTGAGCGACACATGACATCAACTACCCAGCGACCCGACATGTGGACTTCAGTGACCGCGGAGATTGCGCGGCGATCGATCCGTGTCCTCGGGGTGGCCACGGTGTTCGCCGCGGCGGCCTGCAACGTGGACAACCTTCTCGACGTCAAGGATCCCGACATCATCAACCCCGGAGACATCCAGGATCCGTCCGGTGCTCAGGCCCTGCGCAACGGCGCGCTCGCCCGGCTGGTTCAGATCACCGGTGGGTCCGCCACGCCGAGCGAAAGCTTCTGGCTGCTGGGCGGCCTTCTGGCGGACGAATGGCGCTCCGGTGATACTTTCATCGAGCGCAACGAGATCGACCAGCGGGCGATTCGAATCCAGAACGGGAACCTGGAAAACACGACCAGACTCGCCCACCGGGCGCGCGTGACGGCGTTGCAGGCGCGCAAGTCGACCGAGGCGAACGACCCCGGGATCGCGGCATGGCAGATCGCCGAGATGTTCCTCGTGCAGGGATACGCCGAGAACATCCTCGCCGAGAACCTCTGCAACGGGATCGCCCTCAGCTACGTCCTCAACAACGCTGCGGTCGAGGGTGAACCGCTCACCGATTCAGCGGTGTTCGCCACGGCGGTCGCGCATTACGACTCGGCGCTCGCTCGTCTCGGTACGGCGAGCGACGCGAACAGCACGAGAATCCGCAATCGGGCGAACGTACTGAAGGCGCGCTCGCTGATGAACCTGAAGCGGTTCCGTGAGGCGGGGGCCGCGGCCGCACTCGTACCCGCCGGCACTGCCTGGTTCGTCCGCTTCTCGGACAACACCTGGTACAACCAGATCTGGTCGTTGAACAATTCCGCGGGGCGGTACACGCTTCCCGCCACCGCGGAAGGCCCGCTGCAGATGGACTGGGTCGGGGCGCAGGATCCACGGGTACCGAACTGCCGTGGCGACACGACGCGCACGTCCGTCTGCTACCTCGCGGGCGCGCAGCTGCCGGTGGTGTTCGACGGGGCGTCGGGCCTGCCTCGCTATGCGCAGCTGCTCTGGACCCAGCGCACCGACTCGGTCGCTATCACCAATTACGTCGAGGCGCAGCTCATCGTCGCCGAGGTGCAGCTGGATTCGGCCGATGCCCGGTGGCTCACGACCCTCAACACCCTGCGGGCCACCGTCGGGCTTCCGGCGCTCGCGGATCCCGGCACGATCACGGGCCGACAGGACCTGCTGTTCCGCGAGCGCGGCTTCTGGCTCTTCGGCCGCGGCTACAGGCTTGGCGATCTTCGGCGCCTGATCAGGCAATACGGCCGCACGCAGGATCAGGTCTTTCCGACAGGCACATACGTGAAGGGTGGGAGCTACGGGCCGGACGTCAACTTCCCCATCCCGCAGGCAGAGCAGAACAACAGCAAATTCAACGCGTGTCTCGATCGAAAGGCCTGAGCTGAACGACGGAAACGCGAGGGGCTCGCCGTAAGGCGAGCCCCTCGTGTTTTCCCCCACGCTCGTTCCGGATGCCGGTCAGCGGGTCTCGGCCTCCGGGTCATCCTCCTCGTCCGGATCGACGGGGACGCGCGTCGTGACGACGATGACGCCGGCCCCGGCGTTGAGGCCGTAGTAGGTTGCCCCGTCGATGCCGCTGAGGAGCCTGATCGAGGAGAGAATGCTCGTTGGGATGTCGCGCAGATAGAAGGGGTCGGTCATGCGCACGCCGTCGACGATCAGAAGGGGGACGTCCGCCTCACGAAGCACCAGGCTGCTCCGACCGCGCGTGGTACGAAGCGACACCGGCTGCCCCATTGGGGATTCGGCGAAGCGCATGTTGGTACCGACCTCGCGCAGGAGATCCCAGGCGTTCGTCGCTCGCGCGCGATGGATCTGGTCGTAGCTGATGAGGCGACTCCCGTCCGGTTGGCGCACGGGCGAGAGCGAAACGACGGTGGGAGAATGGCAGGCAGCCACCGCGGCCAGCGTGCAGAGCAGAACACCAGCGCCACGGAGTCTCATGGGGCACCTCGGCGAAGCGTAGGGCCTTCCTCCAAGGACGCGTGGACGTCGCGGGCTTGCACGCCCCGAGGGCGGCGCAGCGGCATGCGGCACTCGCGCGACCTGCTTGCGGACCGGCGTCGCATCGGACATGCCATGTCCGACGCGGCAATCAGGCTCAGTCGGGGATCGCGCCCGGCAGCACGTACGTCAACGGATCGACCACGCGTCCGTTGATGTGAATCTCGTAGTGCAGGTGGGGACCTGTCGAGAGCCCGCTATTGCCGACGTTGGCGATCAGTTGCCCACGGGTGACCCGCTGCCCCTGCTTCACGTTGACGCGCGAGAGGTGCGCGTACTTGGTCACGATGCCGTTGCCGTGATTGAGCTCGAGCACGAGACCGTAGCCGTTCTCGCGGGCCACGCGCATCACCGTGGCGGTGGCGGGAGCAACCACCGGCGCGCCCATGGGCGCACTCACGTCGATGCCCTCGTGCGGGCGGGAGACGTGGAGGATCGGGTGGTAGCGCCGGCGGGTGAAGTGGCTCGAGAGCCAGCCCGCCGTGGGCATGATCGACGGGGTGCTCGCCAGGCGCTGAACGTTTCGCGAGAGCGTGTCGCTGACTTCGGCGAAGCTCGCCGAAAGTATGTTGGCGCGGCGAATCAGCCCATCGATGTCGGTGCGCGCTCCGAAGGCGAGCTTGCCCAACGTCGGATTGGAGCGGTAGATCGGGCTGCTGTCGAGCACCGGGGTACCCGGCCCGCCGATACCCGCCTCCCTCACCGCGGAGTCGACCGAGGGGAGGCCGGCGAGGGTGCGGATCCGCTCGTCGCGCTCACCGATGGCGCGGATGGTGTCCTGGAGGACCGCCATCTTGCTGCGCAGGTCAGCGAGCTCGCGGCCGAGCTCGCGGGCGTCGCGCGTCGCGGCACGTCCGCTGGGGGTCGCGTACGAGCTGATCGTGGCGCCGAGGCTGATCAGGGCGATGAGCACCACCATCGCGAGCCCCGTTGCCGCGGCGCGAACGACCCTGCCGCTGACGGCGAAGCTGCGGGGGGACTCCGTGGAGCCCTCCGGGACGACGAGCAGTGTCCAGCGACGACGAGTTGCCATACCCCCCCTCCTCCGGCTTTCCGGCGCCCGAAGCGGCGCCCGATCTACCGGAAGACTATGGGAAGATACCCCCAGTAACGGACTGGGCCGTGTGATCTTGGCTACTGCGGACCCCGGCCGCCGTCAGGTCGCGGGCTTTTCGATCCTGGGGAAAAGAGGCTCGCCCTTGGCCACGCGCCAGCCAGCGGACTCGAGGGTACCAAGGGACGCTAGCCTCTGGCTGCTCAGTTCGCCAGTCCCCCCCAGCTGCCGCCAGGCCGCTTGGGCGCGTTCAGGCATGAAAGGGCTGAGAAGTATGCACTGTCGTATCAATTGGCGCGATAATGACGCCAAAATGTCGTCCAACTGCTTCGATTTGGCCGGATCCTTCGCAACGGCCCATGGCGCCGAGCTCTGAACGAATTCGTTGGAGCGCGCGACCATCCGGAAGACGGTCCTCAATGCCTCGTGGAGGAGATAGCCGCGACTCCCATCCATCGCGGCGACGTACTCCTGAACGTCGGTCAGGTCCACGCGGTCCGACTCACCCTGCGCGCCGGCAGGGGTGATCCCCCCGCGGTAGCGCTCGATCATCGAGACGACGCGGCTGACCAGGTTGCCCCACGCGTTCGCGAGGTCGGCGTTGTACCGCTCCTCGAAGCGCTCCCAGGAGAAGTTTCCATCCGCGTCGAAGGGCACCTCGCGGAGGAGGAAGTAGCGGAAGGCATCAGGGCCGAAGCGCCCGATCGCCTCGTCGAGATCGAGCTTCACCCCTCCCGACTTGCTGAAGCGGTCCCCTCCCAGGAGCACGAAGCCGTGCGCCCACACCCGCTCGGGAAGGGGTAGCTGTGCCGACTCGAGGATGGCCGGCCAGATGACCGCGTGAAAGCGGGTGATGTCCTTGCCGACGACGTGGAGCGAGGCCGGCCAGCGCCCCTCGCTGATCGCGTCGGGAAAGCCGGTCGCCGTCAGGTAGTTGGGAAGGGCGTCGAACCAGACGTAGGTCGTCTGCTGCTCCCCGTCGCTCGTGCGCTTGGGGAAGGGAACTCCCCACGCAAAGCGGGAGCGACTGGCGCTGACGTCCTCCAGTCCCTGGTCGAGCCAGCCCAGGACTTCGTTCCGGCGACTTTCCGGCTGCACGAATTCCGGATGCGCCTCGAGATGCCGGCGCAGGAAGTCCTGGTATCGGCTGAGCCGGAAGAACCAGTTGCGCTCTTGCACCCACTCGAGCGTCCGCGTTGGGTGAAGGACGCACTTGCCGTCCGCGATCTCCGCGGGCTGCTTGAAGGCTTCGCAGCCGACGCAGTACCAGCCCTCGTAGGCTTTCTCGTAGAAGTCGCCTTCATTCCGCTCGAGGATGCGCTCGAGCAGCGCACGCACGCCGCGCACATGCTCCGGCGAGGTGGTGCGGATGAACTGGTCGTTGCTGATGCCGAGCCGTGCCCAGGTCGAAGCGAAGCGCTCGGCGAGGCGATCGACGAGCTGCTGCGGTGCGATACCGAGCGACGCTGCAGTCTGCAGGACCTTCTGGCCATGCTCGTCCATCCCGATGAGGAAGTGGACGTCGCGGCCGTGCAGGCGATGGAAGCGCGCGATCGCGTCCGCCCCGATCTTCTCGTAGGCGTGGCCGATGTGCGGATCGCCATTCGAGTAGTCGATGGCGGTCGTGAGGTAGAACCGGGACACGAGGGGTCAGCTCCCCGAATCGCTCGGGGGTGGGCCGCCGCCCTCGGTGTCGCGTCGGCCTTCGCGGCCGCGCCGACCTCCGCGGCGACCGCGCCGCCTGTGCGGCCTCCGGTCGCGCGGGACGGGGGTCGTGCCGCCCTGGACGCTTTCCCCGGCAGCGATCGCAAGCTCGCCTTCGGTTTCAGGCTCGGTCTCCGCACCGCTGACGGCGGCGTCGAGATCGGGGCCGGGGTCGGCCTCCTCGTGCGGTGCGACGAAGGGATCACCGCCCGCCGCCGGGGGTGGCTCGGTCTCGACACCCATCTCGCGGCGCAGGTCGGCGAGCGGCACGACGCGCACCTCACCCTCGGCTGAGCGCAGGGTGACGCGCTCGCTGAAGATGTCGTTGGCGACGACCTTCTCCTCGCCGCGGGCGGTTCCGATGATGCGTCCCTCCTTGGGGAACCGCTTGCGCGCCTGCACATAGAAGTCGTGCTCGTAGCGCAGGCAGCACATGAGCCGTCCGCAGGACCCGCTGATCTGTGACGGGTTGAGCGAGAGCTTCTGGTCCTTGGCGACGCCGAGATTGACGGGCCGGAGCTCTGGCAGCCAGGACGCGGAGCAGTACTGCCGCCCGCAGCGGCCGATGCCATCGAGCCGGCGGGCCTCGTCGCGGACGCCGATCTGCTTCAGCTCGATGCGGGTGCGGAAGAGGGACGCGAGCTCGCGGACGAGGGCGCGGAAGTCGACGCGCTTCTCGGCGCTGAAGTAGATCGTGAGCTTCTTGCGATCCCACTGCCACTCGGCGTCGGTCAGCTTCATGACGAGACCGTGCGCCTTCACGCGTTCCATCGCCTTGCGGCGCGCGATCTCGTCCTCGGCGCGGAGCTGTGCCTCGCGCTTGACGTCGTCGGGCGACGCGGCGCGCAGGACCTTTCTCGTGGCGTCGCCGGCGATCCTGCCGTGCGCCACGCCGGCGAAGCGCTTGCGCGCGAGATCGCCCGCCGAGTGGACACGGCCGAGATCCTCGCCGCGATCGGCCTCGACGACGACGGGTGCGCCGACTCCCGGTGGCGCGTCGCCGTCGAAGAGGAAGAACTCGCGCCGGTTTCCCTTGAAGGAGACCTCGAGCAGCTCGCTCACCCCTCGACGACCGCTCCCATGGCGAGGAACTTCTCGCGCCGCCGGCGAATGAGCTTGTCCGGCTTGAGCTTGCGCAGCTCCTCGAGATGCCGGACGAGCGCCTCCTGCACCGCACGGGCGACGGTCTCGTGATTCGAGTGGGCGCCGCCGGGGGGCTCGGGGATTATCTCGTCGATGACGCGCAGCTCGAAGAGCTCGGGCGCGGTGATGCGGAGCGCGGTCGCGGCGCGCTCGCGGGTCTCGGGGTTCTTGCCGTCCTTCCAGAGGATGGCGGCGCAGCCCTCGACGCTGATCACCGAGTAGACCGCGTTCTCGAGCATGAGGACGCGGTCGGCGACGCCTAACGCGAGGGCGCCTCCGGAGCCGCCCTCGCCGATGACGACGGCGATGATGGGCGTCTTGAGGCCGCTCATCTCGAGCAGGTTGCGCGCGATGGCCTCGCTCTGGCCCCGTTCCTCGGCGCCGAGCCCTGGCCAGGCGCCGGGGGTGTCGATGAAGGTGATGACCGGGACGTGGAACTTCTCGGCGAGCTTCATCATGCGAAGCGCCTTGCGGTAGCCCTCGGGATGGGGCATGCCGAAGTTGCGCTTGAGGTTCTCCTTGGTGTCGCGCCCGCGCTGGTGGCCGATGATCATCACCGTCTCGCCGTCGAGCCGCGCCCAGCCGCCGACGATCGCGACGTCGTCGCGGAAGGCGCGATCGCCGTGAAGCTCGACCCAGTCGGTGAACGCGAGCCGGACGTAGTCGAGGGTGAAGGGGCGCTTGATGTTGCGCGCGACCTGCACGCGCTGGAGCGGCGTGAGGTTGCGGTAGATCTGCTCGCGGAGATCGGACAGCTTGCGCTCGAGCGGCGCGATCTCGTCGGTGACGTTCAGCTGCTGCCCACCGGCGAGCCGCTTGAGCTCGTCGATCTGCCGTTCGAGCTCGGCGATGGGCTTCTCGAATTCCATGACTGGCGCGCTGGCCATATCCCTCGTGTGGTGCGCGTGTCTAGCTGGCGCGAACGAGCTTCACCCGCTCGGCGCCGAGCACGGCGCGAAGCTCGGTCAGCGCGGCGCTCGTCGCCGAGAGCTTCAGCGTTTTCGAGCGAAGCCGCGCCCGCGTGCCATTGCCGTCGTTCCAGTGCAGCTCGAGCGCGGACGGCCCCGGGTGCGCTTCGACGACGGAGCGTACGTCCTGCATCACTTCCGGGGTCACGCTCGCGCTCATCGAGAGCTGGATCGCGATCGCGACCTGCCCGCTGTGCTGCACCGCCGCGAGCGGCGTGACCTGCTCGACGATGAACGTCGGGCTGTCGCCGCCCTGGTCCCGCCTCGAATAGCCGCCCTTGAGCAGGATCGGCACGTCGACGCGGATCTGGTGCGAGAGGTTGGCCCACGCCTCCGGAAACACCAGCACTTCGGAAGATCCCGAAAAATCCTCGACTGTCAACCGGGCGAACTCGGCGCCCGACTTCTTGGAGATCTGGCGCTTCACCGCGGTGACGACGACGCCGAGCGCCATCGGCTCGGCGGTCCAGGCGCCGAGCTGGGACACGGTGTGCGTCGCGAACAGCTCGCACTCCGTGCGATACGGCTCGAGCGGATGGCCCGAGATGTAGAAGCCGAGGATCTCCTTTTCCTTCTGGAGGCGCTCCGACTCCGGCCATGGCGCCATCGACGGCAGCACGGGCGCGCTCATCGCGCGCGCGGCGCCGGCGGCGGGCTCGCCGAAGAGCGACACCTGGCCGGTGATGCGCTCGTCCTGCTTGAGCGCCGCCTCGGCGATCGCGTCGTCGAGCGACTTCATGAACTGCGCGCGGTGGCCGCCGAGCGAGTCGAGCGCCCCCGCGCCGATGAGGGCCTCGAAGACGCGCTTGTTGCAGAGGCGCAGGTCGACGCGGTCGCAGAGCTCCCAGAGCGAGGCGAAGGGCTTGTCGCGCCGCGCGGCGAGGATCGAGTCGATCGCGCCCTTGCCGACGTTGCGGATGGCGCCGAGCCCGAAACGGATCCGCTTGTCGCCGACGACGGTGAACTTGTAGCCCGACTCGTTGACGTCCGGCGGCAGGATCTCGAGCCCCAGCTCGCGCGCCTCGTTGATGTACTTCACGACGCTGTCCGTGTCGCCGATGCAGCTCGACAGCAGCGAGGCCATGAAGTCGGCCGGGTGGTGCGCCTTGAGCCACGCCGTCTGGTACGAGATGATCGAGTACGCGACGGAGTGCGACTTGTTGAAGCCGTAGCGGCCGAAGGTCTCGATCTGGCTCGCGATGTCCTCGACGATGCGGCGGTCGAACCCCCGGGCGACCGACTTCTCCACGAACTTGCCGAGCTCCTGCCGGATGAGCTCCGCGTCCTTCTTGCCGACGGCCTTGCGGAGCACGTCGGCTTCGGCGAGCGAGACGCCGGCGAGCACCTGCGCGATGCGCATCACCTGCTCCTGGTAGGTGATGACGCCGTAGGTCGGCTCGAGGATCGACGCCAGCTCCGGGAGCTGGTAGAACACCGGCTCCTCGCCGCGCTTGCGCCGGATGTAGACGAGGTGCATCCCGGTGTCGAGCGGGCCGGGACGCATGAGCGCATTCGACGCGACGAGGTCGTCGAAGCGGTCGCAGCGCATCTTGCGGAGCACGTCGGTCGCGAGTGGCGACTCGAACTGGAAGACGCCGGCGGTCCGGCCCGCGCGCAGCATGCGATAGGTCGGCTCGTCATCGAGCGGGAGCGCGTCGAGGTCGAGCGTCGAGCCGCTGCGCTTCTCGATGGACGCGACGGCATCGGTGACGACGGTGAGCGTCGTCAGGCCGAGGAAGTCCATCTTGAGCATCCCGGCCTTCTCGAGCGCGTTCATGTCGTACTGCGTCACGACGACGTTCTCGTCCTCGCCGGCGCCGGAGCCCTTGGAGGTCTGGGTGCAGGTCGGGACGTAGTCGTCGAGCGGACCGGGGGCGATGACGACGCCGGCTGCGTGGACGCCGGTGTGGCGCGACAGCCCCTCGAGCGCGATCGCGTAGTCGAGCAGCTGGCGATAGCGCGGGTCGGTCTTGTAGATGCGCGCGACGTCCGGGATCTGCTCGATCGCCTCGGCGACGGTGAGGCTGAAGTTCGGCTGGTTCGGGATGAGCTTCGCGAGCGCGTCCGTCTCCTGCGGGGTGAAGCCGAGGGTCCGGCCGACGTCCTTGATCGCGGCGCGCGACTTCATCGTCCCGAAGGTCACGATCTGCCCGACGGACTCGCGTCCGTACTTCTGGCGCACGTACTCGATCACCTCGCCGCGGCGCTCGAAGCAGAAATCGACGTCGATGTCGGGCATCGAGACGCGCTCGGGATTGAGGAAGCGCTCGAAGAGGAGGTCGAACCGCAGCGGGCAGACGTTGGTGATCTTCAGCGCGTAGGCCACGAGCGAGCCGGCGGCGCTGCCGCGGCCGGGACCGACGGGGATGCCGCGCTCGCGCGCCGCGCGGATGAAGTCGGCGACGATGAGGAAGTAGCCGGCGTAGCCCGTCTTGGTGATGACGCCGAGCTCGTACTCGAGGCGCTCCTTCACGTTAGGCGGGAGCGGCTCGCCGTAGCGCTCGAGCGCGCCCTCGGACGCGAGGCGGACGAGGAGGTCGTTCTCGGAGGCGACGTCGGCGGGGAGAGGGAACGACGGGACGTGATACTTCTTCCCGAACTCGACGTTCACGTCCTCGGCGATGCGGAGGGTGTTCTCGAGCACCTCCGGCCGGTCGGGGAACCGCTTCGCGATCTCCGGCGCGCTCTTGAAGTACAGCCCCTCGTCGTAGCGCATGCGGTCGGCGTCGCTGCGATCCTTGCCGAGGCCGATGCAGAGGAGCACGTCGTGCGCGTCGTGGTCTTCGGCGCGCAGGAAGTGCGAGTCGTTGGTCGCGACGACGGGGAGGCCGAGGTCGTCGGAGAGGCGGAAGATCTGCTCGTTGAGCTTTGCCTGGCCGGGAGTGTCGTGCGCCTGGACCTCGAGGTAGTAGCGCCCCGAGAAGAGTTCCGCGTACCAGGCGGCGGCATCGCGCGCCTCTGCGTAGCGCCCCTCCATCAGGTGCTGCGCGACCTCGCCCGCCATGCACGCCGACGTGACGACGATTCCATC
>DATAIS010000367.1:0-6815 GCA_036262535.1 Gemmatimonadaceae bacterium
CACCGCCACCGGCTTCAACAGAACCTCCCGCGCTCCCGCCGTCCTGTATGGGCCGACGGTTTCCTCGTCATCGTGTCCTGTCAGCACGACCGTGACCCTCGGGGCGGTGCCGGCTTTCGCGGTCTGTTCGATCACCGCCAGGCCGTCGCCGTCGGGGAGGGTGACGTCGAGGAGCATGAGGTCGGGGCGCTCGCGGCGGCAGGCGGCGACCGCTTCGCCTACCGTCCCTGCGATCGCGACGCGACGCCCCGTCTCCTCGAAGAGGATGCGGAGCGGGCCGGTCACGTGCGGGCTGTCGTCCACGATCAGCACCAGCGGACGATCAACCGGCTGCGTCACGTCGTCGGCCGCGAAGGGATCGTGAAGAAAAAGCGGCTGCCGCGACCGAGCTCGCTCTCGACCCAGATACGCCCGCCGTGCAGCTCGACGAGCCGCCGCGCGATGGTGAGGCCGAGTCCCGTGCCGTGGTGCACGCGCGACGCCGACGCGTCCACCTGCGCGAACTCCTGGAAGACGAGATCGTGGTGCTCGGGCGAGATGCCGATTCCATTGTCGCCGACCTCGATCAGCACCGTCGGCGACGCATCACGGTGCGCCGAGGCATGGATCCAGACGCGGCCGCCCGGCGGCGTGAAGTCGATCGCGTTGCCGAGCAGGTTGCCGAGGATGTGCGCGACCTTCTCGCGGTCGGCGACAATCTGCGGCGTGTCGCTCGCGACCTGGACGTCGAGCCGGAGCTGCTTGCGTGCGACGAGCGACTCGTTGAGTCGCGTCACCTGATCGATCAACTCGCCGACGCGCGCCTCGACTGGCGAGAAGGTGAGCTGGTTCGCGGCGCCGCGTGCGTACGTCAAAATCTCGCCGACCATGTCGAGCAGCCGGCGTCCGCCGCCGATGATCCCGGCGATGCTCTCATGCTGCCGCTCGCTGAGCGGGCCGAGGATACCGTCGCGCAGGATCTCCGCGTGCGTGATGATCGCGGTGAGCGGCGTCCGGAGATCGTGCGAGATGTTGGCGAGGAACTGCGTCTTGAGGGCGTCGCGCCCCTTCAGCTCCTGGATCTCGCGCAGCGCCTGCTGATGCGCGGTCTCGAGCGCGGCGAGCCGCCCTTCGGCGGTCGCGGCGCTCGAGTTCAGCGCCGGTGGACTGTCCTGCTTCGCGCGCGAGGTCATTCGACAATGCTACCGGCGGACGCAGGCTCTGCCAATCCCCGCGTGTCCGGCTCCTGCGCGATGGATTCCTCCAGCTGCTGGCGGCGCAGCAGCTGCCAGTATCGGCCTCGCGCCGCCATCAGCTCCTCGTGCAATCCCTGCTCGACGACGCGGCCTTCGTCGAGGACGACGATGAAGCTCGCGTCGCGAAGCGCGCTCGCGCGGTGCGATGCGATCACCGCCGTGCGGTCGGCGAGCGCGGTGCGCAGCTCGCGCAGGATCTCGGCCTCGGTATGCGAGTCGACCGCCGAGAGGGCGTCGTCGAGGAGCACGATGCGGGGATGACGCGCCAGCGCGCGAGCCAGCGCCGCGCGCTGCTTCTGCCCACCGGACAGGTTGATGCCGCGCTCGCCGAGCATGGTGTCCCAGGTCGCGGGAAGCTCGGCGACCGTCTCCTCGAGCTGCGCGATGTGTGCTGCCCAGCGCGCGTCGTCGTGCACCGCGCCGCGGCGGGTCGAATCGAGGGGCTCGGTCGCGATGCCGTAGGCGATGTTGGAGCCGATCGTGTCGCTGAACAGCAGCGATTCCTGCGGCACGTAACCGATCTCGGCGCGGAGGGTCTCGAGATCAGCCTCGCGCAGCGGCACGCCGTCGACGAGGATCTCCCCCTCCTGCGGATCGTGGAAGCGCGGGATGAGGTCCATGAGCGCGCTCTTGCCGCTCCCGGTAGCACCGACGATGCCGACCGTCGCGCCGGCGGGGATGGTGAAGGTGACGTCGCGCAGTACCCAGCGCGGCTCGCCCTCGCCGCGGACCGGATAGTGGAATCCGACGCCACGGAACTCGATGCCGCGCCCGCCCTTCGCCGGCGGAAGCGACCTCACGATGGATGGGCGGACCACCAGTGAGCGCGCATCGAGGATCTCGGCGAGCCGCGCCATCGACGTCGCCGCGCGCTGGAAGAGGTTCGTCACCCAGCCGAGCGCGATCAGCGGCCAGGTAAGCATGGCGAGGTAGAGTCCGAAGGCGACGAAGGAGCCGACGGTCACGACCCCGCGCACGGCGAGCGCGCCGCCGATGCCGAGGACCGCCAGCGTTCCGAGGCCGGCGAGGAGACCGAATGCCGGCTGCATGAAGCCGTACAGCTTCGCCAGCTGGAGGTTGCGCCGCATGTACTCCGCGCTCATCTCGCGGAAGCGTCCGATCTCGGCGCCTTCCTGGCGGTAGGCGCGGACGATCCTCACCCCGGACAGGTTCTCCTGGGTGAGCGTCGTCACCTTGCCGAAGTGTTCCTGCACTTCCTCGAAGCGGTCGTGGACCTTTCGCCCGAGGACGATGGTAAGCACGGGTAGGGCGAGCATCGGCAGGAGCGCGAGCCCGGTGAGCCGGGCGTCGATGCGCAGCATGTACCAGAGCGCGAAGCCGGCGCTGAAGATCGTGCTCACGAGGTACATGATCGCCGGGCCGGCGGCCTGGCGGACGGCGCCGAGGTCGTTCGTGAGACGCGCCATGATCTCGCCGGTTCGCATGCGTGCAAAGAAGCCGGCGTCGAGCGTCTCGAGATGGTCGTAGAGGTCGTTCCGCAGATCGTACTCGATCTTGCGGCTGACTCCGTTGAGGAGCTCCCGCATCCCGTACCGCGCGGCGCCGCCGATCAAGGCGAGCACGAGCATTTCGCCGGCGATGCGCCAGATCACACCGATCGGACTTCCACGCCGGAGCGCCTCGATCGAGTCTCCGACCAGCTTCGGGATCAGGGCCCAGAGCCCCGAAGACCCCGCGACGAGCAGCAGTCCCGCCGCCATCGGCACCCAGTAGCGGCGGTAGTAGGGAAACAGCCGGTTCAGGAGCTTCATCCTTGGCACATGCCTTGCGCCTAGCGGGGGGTTGCTGATAACGATGACTTACCGACGTTGGAGTGCAGGACCCGCAGCTCCACCGATAAAGGAGGAAGATCGATGACCACGAAATATATCCGCACGCTGACGCCGCTGTTCGCGCTCGCGTTCGCCGCGGGCGCGTGCACGACGCGCGACCGGGCGGACGACTCGCTCGCGGTCGACACCGCGCTGAACCGCGACCTGCAGCTCGCGAACCGCGACAGCGCGGCGCAGCCGCAGCTCCAGGACGTGCCGTCGGGCACGAGCACGCAGCGCAGCGGCACGAGCGGCAGCGGAACGGCGAGCCGCACGACCACCACGCGTAGCGGCGGCACGGGCACGACCCGCAGCACCACCTCGACCGGCTCGACGAGCAACCGCACGTCGAGCGGCAACACGGTGACGAGGGGCACGACGGGGGGCGGCGGCGCGGTCGGTACGCTTCCGGCGGGCACCTCGCTGGGCGTGACGTCGAACTCGCGCGTCTGCACGAACACGAACAAGGTGGGCGACACCTTCACGGCCACGGTCGCGAACGCGGTCAGCGCCGGCGGCGTGACGATTCCGGCCGGCTCGCAGGTCCGCCTCACGGTCACGGAGCTGAAGCGCAGCGAGAACGCGAACGATCCGATCCGGATCGGCTTCCGCGTCGACCAGGTGACGGTCGGCGGCCGCGCCTACCCGATGGACGGCTCGGTCGCGACGAGCGCGATCACCCGCGAGCGCAACACGCCGAAGTCGAAGGACGCGCAGAAGGTCGCCATCGGCGCCGCGGTCGGCGCGGCGGCGGGCCAGATCCTCGGCAAGAACACGAAGTCCACGGTGATCGGCGCGGCCGCCGGCGCCGCCGCGGGTGCAGGTGCCGCCGCTGCCACGGCCAACTTCGAGGGTTGCCTCCCGAACGGCGGCGCCCTGACGATCACGACCAGCTCGGCGACGCAGATCCGCCTGTAACTACGGCTGTTCGCTGTTAGCTGTTCGCGAACGAGGGACGAGCAACTCCGCTCGTCCCTCGTTTCTCTTTCAGCTAATGGCTAACAGCTAATAGCTAACAGCCCGATGGCGGTCAGTAGCCCACGGCAGCGCCAGATGCCCGTGGGTCAACAAACCCCACCCACCCCCCCTTCACGCGCATCACCGCGTGCGCCTGACCCGCGGCGGCGCCCTGCGACAGGCCGTGGCCCATCGCGCGGAGCGAGTCGGCGGCCGTGGGGTCGATGGCGTCGCGCTCGTGGCGCAGCGAATCGGGCAGCGCCTGGTGGTGCACCCGCGGCGCGCTCATCGCGTCGGCGAGCGACATCCGATGGTCGATGACGTTGATGATGATCTGCGACGTCGTCGTGATGATGCGGGGGCCGCCGCGCGCGCCGACGACGAGCAGCAGGTCGCCCGCGGGATCGAGCACGATCGTCGGCGACATCGCGCTCAGCATCCGCTTTCCCGGCTGGATCGCGTTCGCCTCCCCCTGGACCAGGCCGTACATGTTCGGCGTCCCTGGCTGCGTCGCGAAGTCGTCCATCTCGTTGTTCATGAAGAACCCGGCGCCGCGCACCCAGACGCCGCTTCCCGGCAGGCCGTTGAGCGTCGTCGTCGTCGCGACGGCGTTGCCGAGCGAGTCCACCACGGAGTAGTGCGTGGTCTCGTTCCCCTCGCGCAGCGCGCGCAGCTTCGTCTCCAGTACCGCCGTCGGCGTCGCCCGGTCGGACGCGATCGTCGCCGCGACCTTCTGCGCGTACTGCTTGCTCGTCAGCGTCGCGATCGGCACGCGGACGAACGCCGGATCGCCGAGCTTCTCGTTGCGGTCGATGAAGGCGCGCTGGTACGCCGAGGCGAGCACGTGGAAGTACGCGGCGGTGCCGAAGGGCGGGAGCGTCGACACCGTCTCGAGGATGTTGAGCGTCTCGGTGACCGTGACGCCGCCCGAGGATGACGGCGGCATCGTCAGCAGCGTGAACCCGCGATAGGTCGAGCGCAGCGGCTCGCGCCAGACCGCGCGGTAGCGCCGCAGGTCGTCGTGGCTGATGATCCCGCCGCCGCGCCGCATCTCGGCGACGAGCGAGTCGGCGACCCAGCCGCGGTAGAAGCCGTCGGCGCCGCGGCGCGCGATCTCGCGCAGCGTCCGCGCAAGGTCGGGCTGAACCAGCCGCGACCCGCGCGCGAGCGGCACTCCCCCCGGCACGAACAGCGCGCCTCCCTCGAAGCGGGCGATCAGCTCCGCGTCGCGCGCGAACGACCTGCCTAACGCGCTGTCGACGACGAAGCCCTCCTCGGCGAGACGGATCGCCGGCGCCATGACCTCGGCGAGCTCGAGCCGGCCGAAGCGACGCTGCGCCTCGATCAGTCCCGCGACCGACCCGGGAACGCCCGAGGCGAGGTGCCCGACGATGCTGCGGTCGGTCATCCGGCCCGCGGAGTCGAGGTACATGTCGCGCGTCGCCGCCCGCGGCGCGACCTCGCGGTAGTCGAGCGCGGCGACACGACCGTCGGCCATGCGGATGACCATGTACCCGCCGCCGCCGATGTTTCCCGCCTCCGGGTACGTCACCGCGAGCGCGAAGCCCACCGCCACCGCCGCGTCCACCGCGTTGCCGCCGCGTCGCATGATGTCGACACCGGCCGCGCTGGCGAGCGGCGCGTTCGAGGACACCATCCCGTGCGGCGCGAAGGCGGCCTCCTTCCCCGACTGGAAGGGCCAGCTCGCGGGGAAGAGGGGCGCGCTGCGTGTCGCGACCGCCGGACCCTCGGGGTTCGGAGGACGCACCGCCGTGGCGCGGCAGCCGAAGGATGCCGTGAGGAGCGCGAGAGCGAAGACGCTGTTCTTCATGAAGAATGGATGCTGCGTGGCTGCGAGCTCAGAGCCCGAGCCGGACGCCGATTCGAGTCGCCTGCTGCTGATACTGCCGTCGGTCGTTCCCCGAGAGGCCCTCGCCCTGATGAAGCGCGACCCCCGCTTCCTGCACGAGGAAGACCTCGAGGCTGTTCCGGAAGCCGTATCCGAAGCCGTAGCCGATGCCGATCCGCGGATCGATGTCACGCTCCGGCGTGAGGCGGCGGCCGTCGCGGTCGGCGTGGAAGTTCTCGAAGGCGATGATGCCGGCGTTGATCACGATCACCTGGTGGAATCCCGGCGACCCCGGTCCCATCGAGAACTGCGCGCCCGCGGTGTAGACGTTCACGTGCGCGTCGGTGTAGATGATGCTGTACGAGTTTCCGCCGGGACTGACGACCTGCTGGTGGTTCAGCGGCATGTTCGCGTACGACGCCGTGACCCCGACCCACGCGCCGCGCGAAACGCGGAACTCCGCCGCCGCCGTGTATTCGAGCGCCTGGCTGAAGTCCCAGCCGGTCTGCGTCGAGCCGTCGAAAAGGCCCTGCAGCGACAGCAGTCCGATGCCGCCTGTGAGCGACACGGTGCGCTCGCGCTGCAGTCCGCGGTTCGGGACGGAGATGATCTGCGCCCCGACTGAGGACGCGCCGAGGAGGAGAGCGAGAGCGATCGAAACGAGACGGCGCACCTGGTGACCTCCACTGTTGTTGACTTGCCCGCCGCTACGCGCGCCGGGTAACTTAGCCGCCGCGCCGCGATGCCGACAACGCGTCGGTTGAGCCATCGTCCGGCCCCGCCTACCGACGTCCTCCGACCCTGCCCGTGCTCGACCCGCGGATCACCGAACACCGCAACCCGCGCTCCGCGGAGATCGACCTCGCCTCGCCGCTGGAGATCGTCGAAGTCATCAACGCCGAGGATCGCACCGTCCCCGACGCCGTCGGGACGCAGAAGCAG
>DATAIS010000368.1:0-8582 GCA_036262535.1 Gemmatimonadaceae bacterium
GCACGCCGCACCAGTGTGTCGTGATGCGCGCACGCGTCGCATTCGAGGAGGTGGCGCTGCATCCGGACCAGATCGATCCCTGGCAGCAGGTCGTCGACGAAGGCGACGTGATTCCGGCGAAACTCTCGGCAGTCCATCGGCTTGTGCTACCTCTTGGCACCGCGAAGGTTCCGGACTCCAGCTGCCAGCTGCCAGCTGCCGGCTACCATCCGAGACAACAATACGTGTGACTTCTCGCACGGCAAGCGAGGCAGGGTGGAACGCAAAGAGGCGGCCGGGGTGTCCCGACCGCCTCTCGTCGCGCTTGACTGGCAGCTGGCAGCTGGCAGCAGGCCGCTGGCAGCCGTAGTTCAGACGAGCGCCGGCTCGATGATCTCCGCGAACGCGCTCCGCGCGCGGTTCAGGCGGGACTTCACCGTTCCCAGGTTGCACGAGGTGATCTCGGCGATCTCCTCGTACGACTTGCCCTCCAGCTCGCGCAGCACGAACACCTCGCGGTGGTGCGCGGGCAGCTTCGCGACCGACTCCTCCACGAGCTCGCGGAGATGACGCTTCCGGTACAGGTCGTCCGGGCGCGACGTCGTGTCCTCGAACTGCAGCGGGCGGTCGTCGTCCTGCCAGCTCTTCCGGATCGTCTGGAAGAGCACGAGAGGGTTCCGCGAGCGGTTCCGCAGCTCGTTCTTCGCCAGGTTCGACGCGATCGTGTAGATCCACGTCGAGAACTTCTTCGAGCGGTCGAAGCGGTGCAGGTGCCGGTAGACGCGGATGAACACCTCCTGGACGAGGTCCTCCGCCTTCTCGCGGTCGCCGATCGTGCGGTAGACGAAGTTCAGCAACCGCGTCTGGTACCGCTCGACCAGCTCCTGGAACGCACGCTCCTCACCACCCAGGAAGGCAGTCACGACCCCGGCATCATCGAGCCCGCGTAACTGCTCCCTGACCGCTGCACCGGGCGTCATCGCCCGCCGCTTCATCGCGATCTCAGCCATGATCTCTCTCCCCCCAGCCTCGGGCCGGAAAAGGGTCTGCTCCGACAACACAGGGTCGTGAGTTCGCCCTCCATACAGGTTGTCCAACGATTCCCGCGCCCCCTGATAAAGCATCGGCCATGCCGCCTCTCCAGCATGGCCTCTCTCTTACGCAAAACAATATAACTCAAAGAGTTGCGGAGTTCAACCTCACCCTTTTCCGAGCTCTGCCGCTGGCGGTGTCTCACCGTATGGACGCTTTCGAGAGACGATGTCACACACCTCGGAACGGGGCTGTTCGTGTTCGCTGTTCGCTGCTCGCTGTTCGACGCCAGTGACGGCGGGAACGACGCGTCTTCCGGCCGCAGTGCGTGCCGCGGTTTCGTAACGCGGAAAGCGAAGAGCGGCCCCGTCAGAGCGAACCGTCCAAATACAGACCTCGTCACAAGCGGTCTCGAATGGCGAAGCGGGCCGTATACAGCAGCGCCAGCGCGGTCTTCGCGTCGCTGATCTCGCCGTTCCGGATCCGCTCCAGCGCCTCGCTCAGCCGCATCGGCACGACCTCCATGAACTCGTCGTGCTCGTGCCTGGTTGCACCACGCTCGAGCCCGGTCGCCATGAAGACGTGAATCGTCTCGTCGGTGAAGCCGGGCGTCGTGTACATCGTGTAGAGGTGTTCGACAGCGGATGCGGTGCATCCGGTTTCCTCCCGGAGCTCGCGCACCGCGCACTGCTCCGGTGCCTCGCCCACGTCGAGTCGGCCCGCCGGCACCTCCCAGATGTAGCCCCCCGCCGCGTAGCGGTACTGCCGGATGAGGAGGATGGTTGGATCCTCGGCCCGCGGGTCGTCGAGGAAGGGCACGATCGCGCTCGCCCCGGGATGGCGGACGATGTCCATCTCGCCCACCGAGCCGTCGGGGAAGCGCACGGTGTCGGCGTAGAGATCGATGATGCGGCCGTGGTGAATCAGCCGCGAGTCGAGGCGGTTGTCGGGAGCGTTAGGCACGGGGAGGGGCGGGAGGCGTCGCCCGAAGGCTATCGCTCGTCGTCGCCCGTCGCCACGCGATAGCCGGTCTTCCGCACCGTGAGGAGGTGACGCGGGCTCGCCGGATCGTCCTCGAGCTTCCGCCTCAGCTCCGCCATGTGGGTGTCCACCGTCCGGCTCACGACCGACGTGTCGTATCCCCACACCTCGCGCAGCAGCTCGGTCCGCGTGACGACGCGCCCCTGCCGGCGCAGCAGCGCGAGGAGCAGGTCGAGCTCCTTGGGCCTGAGCGCGACGATCGATCCGGCACGCCGCACCTCGCGCGTCGCGGGATCGACGACGACGTCGCCGAACGCGTAGCGCTCCTCGCTCCCGTTGCCGTCGTGCGGCGCCGCGCGCCGCAGGTGCGCCGAGACGCGCGCGAGCAGCTCCATCAGCCCGAACGGCTTCGTCACGTAGTCGTCAGCGCCGAGCCGGAAGCCGCGCACCTTCTCCGCCTCCTCGCCGCGCGCCGTGAGGATGATGACCGGCATCGTGTGGCCGTCGTCGCGAAGCGCGCGCAGCACGTGGTAGCCGTCGAAGGCGCCGGGGAGCATGAGGTCGAGGATGATCAGAGCCGGCGATTCGCGCCGCACCGCCGCCAGCGCCTGCGTGCCGTCTCCGGCGACGGTGACCGCGTAGCCCTCGAGCTCCAGGTTGTTGCGGAGCCCCAGCGCCAGGTTCCGATTGTCCTCGACGACGAGCACGCGCGTCATGCGACCGTCCGTGTCGCGCGGTCGACCCGTGCCGGCGCCTCGACCGCGGGAAGCGTGACGACGAAGCGCGCGCCGCCGCGCAGTCCGCTCTCGACCTCGGCACGGCCGCCGAACGCCGCGGCGAGCTCGCGCACCACCGCCAGCCCGAGGCCGCTTCCGGGTGCATCACCCGCACGCGCGTCCGCCCCTTCCCCGCGCTCGAAGGGAAGCCAGACGCGGGCGCGGTCGTCGTGCGGCACGCCGGGGCCCTCGTCTTCCACCGTCAGGCGCGCCGTCCTTCCGTCGCGCTCGACGCCGACGTGAATGCGCTGACCCGGTGGTCCGTGCTTGATCGCGTTGTCGAGCAGATTGAGCAGGATCTGCCGCACCGCTCCCGCCTCGGCGAGCGCCCATGCCGACTCGTCGCAGGAAAGCTCGACGCGCGAGCCCGCGACGTCGGCGAGGGGCGCGAAGCGCGCCACCGTCTCGGCGGCGAGCGGCGCGAGCGCGACGGGACGCGGCGCCGGCGTGCTCGCGTCGCGCGACGCGCGCGCGAAGTGGAGCACGTTCTCGACGAGCCGCATCAGCCGCTGCCCCTCCTGCACGATCACCTCCACCGCCTCGAGCCGCTCCTCCTCGCTGCGCACGCGACCGAAGCGCAGCGTCTCGGCGAAGAGGAGGATCTGCGCCAGCGGCGTCCGGAGCTCGTGCGAGACGCCGGCCACGAAGTCGCTCCGCATCCGCGTCAGCTCCTGCTCGCGGCGCAGCTGGAGGGCGGCGACGAACAGCAGCCCCGTCGCGGCGCCGAGCAGCGCGAGCAGGATCGGCAGCCGCGAGCGGGCGGGTGGTCCGAGTCGCAGGCGTGCGAGGGCACCGGGCCGGAAGGCGACCGCGATGCGGATCTCGCCGACGCGGTCCGCCACCGCCTGTCCCGTCGTCACGCCGGTCTCCGAAGCGGCGGTCGGCGCGAGCAGCTCGTTTCCGCGCGCGTCGCGCACGCTGATCGCGAGCAGCGAGTCGCTGGCGATGCCGCCGGTGACGTCGCGGGGCAGGAGCGGCCGCCGCGACAGCGCCGGCCTCACGAGCCGCGCCCCGCTCTGCTCCGGACACATCGTCACCGCGTAGGCGGCGAGCGGCGCGCCATGCTCGGCGATGCGGACGCCGTAGGCGACCGCCGCCGCGCCCGCCGGGTCGAGCATGACGAAGCCGCGCTCCTGCCGGAAGCGCGCGCGGACGTCGGCGACGATCGCGTCGCGGATGCCGGCGAGCGAGCTCTCGTCGATCGGCCGTCCCGCGGCGCGGGCGTCGCCGTTTCGCAGGTCCACCGTGACGAAGGTGCGGCGCGTGCCGTCGCTGCAGCTGGCGTTCGCACCGGCCTCGCGCGCGATCGTCGCCGGATCGGCGGCGGGCTCGAAGGGAGACGCGGCCTTGCCGGAAGTGATCGCCGCGAGCGCGGGCGCGACGGAGGCGTCGAACACCTCGCCGAGCGCGGTCGCCAGCTCCCAGGCCGCGACTGAGGCGTAGTCGCGCAGCGCGCGCTCGGCGGTCGCCCGGTGGGACGCGGCCGCATCGTGCGCCTCGTAGGCGAGCACGCCGGCGACGACGAGCACCGCCGCGACGAGCAGGCCGAGGAGCGCGCTGCTGGCGCGCCGCGCCCAGCGTTCGGTTCGCGCGCTCTTCATGCGCCAACATATGGTGCGGGCGCGCCGGCGCGCCACGCCGCGGGCAGCGTCGGCGCCGCCGCTCGCACCATTCTCTGACATGGATCCCGCTCCGCCGACGCGCAGCGGTCAGCGTTCGATCGGCCTTCCCTCGGCGTCGTAGACGCGGACCTCGCCGGCGTCGAGCGCCTCGAGCGAGGAGCGTGTCGTCGCCGGGTCGCCGACGACGACGGTGCGCAGCCGTTCGGGATGGAGGTGGCGCTGCGCGGCGGCGAGGACATCCTCCGCCGTCACGGCGCGGATCCCGTCCCGGTAGGCGTCGAAGTAGTCGTCATCGAGCCCGTAGATGACGAGGTTCGCGAGCGCGGACGCGATCGCGGCCGTCGTTTCGTAGCGGATCGGGAAGACGCCGGCGAGATAGTTCGTCGCCAGCGAGAGCTCGTCGTCGTCGATCGGCTCGCGGCGGATGCGATCGATCTCCCGCAACGCCTCGCGAGCCGCGGCGGCGGTGACGTCGCTCGCGACCGCGGTCGAGACGACGAACGGTCCCGCGCCGCGCCGCCAGTCGAACTCGGAGCGGGCGCCGTAGGTGTAGGCGTTGCGCTCGCGGAGGTTGAGGTTGATGCGCGAGGAGAAGAGGCCGCCGAGCACGGCGTTCATCACCACGACGTGGAAGTAGTCGGCATGCACGCGCGGAATGCCCGGATGAAGGATGCGCAGCTCCGACTGCGGGGCATCCGGCTTGGCGACGAGGTGCACGGCGCGCGGCATCGAGTTCGGGGTGTCCGGCACCCCGGCGCCGTTCGTCGGCGGCGCACCGCTCCAGTCGCCGAAGATCCGGTCCGCGAGCTCGGTGGCGTCGCCGACGGCGATGTCGCCGGCGAGGACGAGCGTCGTCGCCGCCGGGCGGTATCGGGCGGCGTACAGCTCGCCGATGTCGCGCGCGCCGAGGGCGCGAACGGACTCGCGCGTCCCGCCGAGGGGTCGCGAGTAGCGTGCGTCCGGCGCGTAGGCGAAGCGCGTCGCCATCTCGTTGGCGAGACCGCGCGGCTCGGTGCGGAGCTGGAGGATCTCGGCGAGCCGTTCCTCACGCAGGCGCTCGATCTCGCGCGCGGGGAAGCTCGGCGCCATCACCGCCTCGGCGAGGAGTCGCAGCGCCGGCTCGAGGCGCTCGCGCGTCACGGTGATCCCCGCGTTGGTCGTGTCCCAGTCGCCGCCGGTGACGAGCGACGCGCCGAGCCGCTCGAGCTCGAGCGTCAGCGTGTCGCCGTCCATCGTCGCCGTGCCCTCGCCGAGGAGCGCGGCGACGAGCGAGGCCGTGCCCTCGCGCCCCGGAGCGTCATGGGTCGCACCGGCGTCGACGACCGCGATCGCCGTCACCAGCGGCAGCTTGTGCACCGGGGCGACGGCGAGCTGCATGCCGTTGCCTAACGTGCGACGCTCGAAGCGGGGGAACTGGTAGGGCCGCGGTGGCCCGGGCTCGGGCCGCGGCGCGGCGCCGCCGCGAGGCTCCTTCACCGCCCGCGGCGTCACGCCAGCGCCTCCATCCCCTCCTCCGCCAGCTCGCCCGCGGCTTCGGCGCGCGGTACGTAGACGAGCGTGGCGCGATTCTCCTCGATGAGCCGCTCGCGCGCGAAGTCTCCGACTGCCGCGGCGGTCACCGCGCGGTAGCGATCCACCTGCTCGTTGAGCAGCCGCGGCTCGCCGAAGTAGGTCGCGAAGCGCGACAGCTGGTCGGCCCGCTCGCCGGCGGACTGCATCGCGTTGACGAAGTCCGTCTCGAGCAGGGCGCGCGCGCGCTCGACCTCCTCGTCGGTGACGCCACGGTCGACGAGCTGGTCGATCTCGCGCTCGAGGTGCTCCTCGAGCAGCTCCACCGGCTTCCCCGGGCGCGCTGTCGCGTCGCAGACGAGGATGTCCGCGCCCTTGGCGAGGTCGAAGGTGTAGGCGCCCACGTCCTGCGCCACCTGGCGCTCGCGGACGAGCGTGCGATAGAGCCGGCTCCCACGCCGCATGCCGAGGATCGCGGCGCAGATGCTCGCCGCGTAGTACTCCTCGCTGCCGAAGACGGGGGAGCGAAAGGCGAGAAAGATTCGAGCCAGTGCGACGTCGTCTTCTACGAGACGTCGTTGTCTTCCACCGAAGGTGGAAGACAACGACATGTCGGGGAGCGACGGGCGTCCGGGGCCGCGCGGAATCCGCCCGAAGAGGCGCTCCACCGCGGCGCGGGCCGCCTTCGGCTCGAAGTCCCCGGCGATGGTGAGGACGGCGTTGTCCGGTGTGTAGTAGGTACGGAAGAAGGTCGCGACGTCGTCCAGGCTCGCCGCGCTCAGGTCCTCCATCGAGCCGATGAGCGAGTGATGGAAGGGGTGCGAGCGCGGATAGCAGAGCTCCGGCAGCCGCTCCCACCAGGTGCCATACGGCTGGTTGTCCACCGACCACCGCCGCTCGTTCTTCACGACGTCGCGCTGGAGGTCGAGCTTCTGCTGCGTCATCCCCGGCAGCAGCCACCCCATGCGATCGGCCTCGAGCCAGAGCACTTCCTCGAGGTGGTTCGAGGGGACGGTCTCGAAGTAGTTGGTGCGCTCGAGCCAGGTCGATCCATTCAACGTGCCGCCGGCACGCTGAATGGTCTCGAAATGCTCGTTGGTCCCGACGTTCGCCGACCCCTGGAAGAGCATGTGCTCGAAGAGGTGTGCGAACCCCGTGCGCCCCTCGCGCTCGTTCGCCGACCCGACGTGGTACCAGAGGTTCACCGCCACGAGCGGGGCGGTATGGTCCTCCGAGAGGGTGACGAACAGTCCGTTGTCGAGGCGGAACGTTTCGATCGGAACGCGCATCGGCGAAAACTGCATGGTCGGCCCGGTCAACGGAACCTTCCGGGACGAGGGACTAGATGACGGGAGAGGCCTTCGCTGGCGCTCGGCGACGGGAGACGAGAGTCGGGAGAGACTGCGAGGAGAGACGGGGGACGAGGGAGCGACCTGCCTCAGGTATCCCTCCTCGCCCCATCCCTCGTCGCGGAGCCAACCGCGGGGAATAACGACTGCGCCTTGGACTGCGCCTTGGTGTCAGGCTCGTTGAATTCTGGTGGTGCGCCTTGGTGTCAGGCTCGTTGAATTCTGGTACTGGCGGATAAGCGAATTTCAACGAGCCTGACACCGGGATCTGGGAACGACCTGCCTCAGGTATCCGTCGTCCTCGCGTCTGAGGTCACGGAGCTAACCGCGGGCAGGGACGACGAGAGAGCGAGAGACCTGATGCCGGTCGCTCGCTCGTCTCCCGTCGCTCATCGGCTCCTCTCCCGACTCCCGTCCCCCGTTGTCGAGCGAAGCGACGACTTCTCTCGTCTCGAGTCACACGTTCGATGATCACGGATGTTCTACTAAACTGCCGCCATCCCTCCCCATTGAGGTTGTTCGTGTTACGTGTATGTTCACCTGACTATGGCTTCACGCCCTTATGTCCAGCGCCGGCGCGCCGAAACGACGGCGCGAACCCGCGACGCGATCCTCGATGCGGCGCTGGCGCTCGCCGCCGGGAAGTCGCTCGGAGCGCTGACCATCTCGGCGATCGCGGAGCGCGCGGGGGTGCAGCGCCTCACCGTCTACCGCCATTTCGGCGACGAGGCCGCGTTGCTCGAGGGGCTGGTCGCGCGCTGGCGGAGCCGTGGATCGCTGCCCGATCCCGGCAGCTGGAAGGCGCGCCACGATCCGCGGCAGCGACTGCGGGCCGCGCTCGATGAGCTCTACGCCTTCTATGAAAGGGACGACGCCCTGCTCGCCCCCCTCCTTCGCGACCGCGCGGCCGTCCCGGCGCTCGGCCCGCTGCTCGCGTCCTTCGACTCGATGCTCGAGGAGGCGCGCCGGGTCCTCGTCGAGCCGTGGGGGGTGCAGGGGAAAGCGCGCGGGTGGATCGAGGCGCTCGTCGCGCACGCGATCAGGCACTCGACGTGGGGCTCGCTGGTCGGGGGCGCGGGCGCGCTCTCGTCGTCCGAGGCCGCGCGCGTCATGAGCCGCGTCGTCGCCGAAGTGGCGCGCGACCCATACGGATGACACCCGCCGCCTAACGATAGGCGGGCAGCTCCCGGGGGCCGATCACCGTCAGGCGGATCCACATTCCGCCCTCGGCGTGACCCGCCACGCCGCAGGCGAGCATGAAGCGCCCTCGCCGCGTCGGCACGAAGTCGAACGACGCCGCCTCGTCGTTGCGGATCCCGTCGTCGCGCTTCTCG